>JAQBQE010000033.1 GCA_028287135.1 Myxococcales bacterium | reverse complement strand
GAGCGCGAGCTTGCCGCCGTCGGTGTTGAAGAAGTCGCCGAGGTCGGCGCTGTAGCCGTAGTCGATGTACGCGGGCAGGAGATCCGACGCCGAGTTGCCGAGCGTGAAGAACTGACCCGGCGCGATGGTGACGTCCTTGACGACGTGCGCCTTGGCGCGCGAGCCGTCGGGGCGGCTGTGCGTGATGGTCAACCCGGCGAGCTCGACCGCGCGATCGGACGCGTTGTAGATCTCGAACCACTCCTTGCCCTCGTCGGTGCCGCTGCCGCCGGGAGGTGCCTTGGAGTCCGCGAACACCTCGGTGATCACGAGGTCGCCGGAGATCAGGTCATCGGTGCAGTCGCCGGTCTTGGCATCGGGCCCACATGCAGCGAGCAGGGCGGAAGCACCGGCGAGCGCGCCGAGCACGAGGTTACGCATGCGCATGAGGGCTCCTAGGGTCGCACGATCCGTGGGATCCAGACGTAAGCGCCGTCACGGGCTCGGGCTCACGGTGGGTACGGCGAGGCCGGGTACGGTGGACAGGCGGATCTGGCTGGCGCTGTCGATCACGATCTGCACCTGCTTCTTCTTGGTGGTCTTGTTCTCGTAGATCGTCGGGATCCCGATCACCTCCACGTACTCACCCTTCCACTGCATGATCCCCGAGCTCCCGAGCACGTCGCGGTCGAAGAACACGATCGGGAACCGGTTCAAGGCGACGCGTGCCGGGCCGCGCTCGTTCAGTCGCACGTCATCGACGGTGCCAAGGACGTGGACCTCCTTGCCGACCAGGTTCTCGAGCTGCTTCAGCGCATCCCAGTGCGTGACGTCGAGGTAGTTGTCCTTGCCCGCCCCCTCGACGCGAAACTTCGCGACGAACTCGGCGCGCGGCGTCCACCAGGCCTCGCGCTCCGGGTAGTCCGGGTACTTCATGATCCCGTCCTGCCAGATCCCGCGCTTGGCGGCCTTGGCTTCGGCCTGCGCCTTGACGAACTCGTCGTGGAACCGGCGCGAGAACCCGTACTTCGTGTAGTAGGGCGACATCCCCGCACGCACGGACTCGACGTTGTAGTTCACCCACGTGCCGTTCTTCTGCACGAACAGGTAGCTGAGGTAGCGATTGAATCGATCGCGGATCTCCGCCGGGTGATCGCGCTCGAGCCGGACCCGCACGGTGCCGTCGAAGAACTTCTTCGCCCACTCCTTGGCGACCTCGCCGGTGGGCGTCGCGATGCGGCCGGGGCGGACCTTGTTGCGCTTCTCCTCGACGTACCCCTTCCAGTCGGTCTCGACCGCGCGGCGATCCGCCTCGTTCTTGAACGTCTCCTCGGTGTCCATGCCGAGCAGACGCAGCGAGCTATCGAGCCCGTCGACCCGCACCGTGTCACCGTCGACGATCTTGGTCAGCGTGAACTCGCCGATCACGAGGCCCGGGGCCTCGAGCTTCAGCAGCGACTTCTGCGCCTGCTTGCGTGTGTAGCGATCGCCGCCGACCGGCGAGCACGAGCCCGTGATCGCGAGGGCCGAGGCGAGGACGAGGATCAGCGGACGACGAGACATGGAGGAGGTCAGGGACATGCAGCGTTGGCCTTCTGCGGCGAGCCGGGGAAGCTCCCCGCGTTCACCGTCGCATCGGTGCACCAGTTCGCCGGGAGATCGTTTGCCTCGGCGGTCGGCGGGGTCACGCCGAGCGAATACGTCCCGGTGCGAGGGAGCGAATCATAGCGTGCGCGGTCGACCTTGGTCCCACACGCCTCGACGTCGACGGCCGCCGCACCGAGCCAGCTCGTCGTGAAGTCGGAGGCGAAGCCGTAATCGAGGTAGCCGTCGAGGTCTAGATCGTCGTCCTTGCCGAGCACCGTGTACGAGCCGGCGGCGGCGGGAAGCTCGCGGCGCACGAGGATCGAGACCTCGCTGCTGCCGTCGATCCGGCGGAACCGGACCTTCACGCCGAGCAGGTCGAGGGTCCTGCCGCTCGCGTTGTAGAGCTCGATCCACTCGTGGAGGGTGTCGTTGCCCATCTGCCCGCCCCCGACCTCGGTGACGACCAGATCGCCATCCGCGATGTCGGGGCAGACCTCCTCCGCGGGATCGCGTGTGCAGCCCACGAGGGCAAGGCTGGTCACGAACAGGCCGGCGAGCCGCACGGTCGTATCGTAGCTCAGAACGTGGGCGCTCAGTCGTCGAGGCTGACCGGACCCGAGCCGTAAAACATGATCAAGAGCGTGGTGCCGATCAACGCCAGGTTCTTCATGAACGCTGCCTGTTGCATCGCGGCGACGGTTGGATCCGGGATTCCCCAGAACCGGTGCATGACGATCGTCACAGGAACGAGGAACACGAACAGCAGGAACGCCCCGAACCGGGCGCGGTAGCCGATCAGGACCATCGCGCCGCCGAGGAAGGCGACGATGCCGGTCAGCGGGACCACCAGGGTGGCCAATGGCACGCCGTGCGCGGTCGCATACGCGATCGTGGAGCTCGAGAAGTGGCCGATGATCGAGGTGATGAACAGCAGGGCGAACAGAGCACGCCCGATCGGGACCATCGCGCGCATCGCAGGCCATCGGTGCAACGGCCATGCCCGGAGGTAGCGTGCAGTCGTGCAGGACGAGTCCACGCACGATGTCGTGTGTCGCTCGCCCCAAGCTGATGATCACTCACCCGGCGACCGGCCCTCAGGGGTGGGGGCACACCGCCGCACATGAGTGTGGCGTGAAATCCACATCGCCTGGACTTCACGGTAGACGTCTCGGGGGCTTAACCTTCGAATGAATTCGGCGGTCTGACTCCTGGTCTCACGTTTGCTCCAGCGACCACTCCTGAGGAGGAAGCATGCGTCTCATGAAATTCGGTAGCTTTGCGCTCGTCGCCGCCCTGGCAGCAGGGTCGGTCGGTTGCGTCGTTCGTGCTCACGGTCGTGTGAGCGCCCCGGTTGCCTATGTCGAAGTCGACGAGGAGCCACCCCCGCCGCGCGTCTACGTGCGCGATACCCGTCCCGGATACGTCTTCATCCAGGGCCGCTGGGATCGCCGCGGGAACCAGTGGCAATGGCGCGATGGATACTGGGAGCGCGAGCGCGTCGGATCGCGCTGGGAGGACGGCCGCTGGGAGCGCCGCGGCCGTGGCCACGTCTGGGTCGAGGGTCGGTGGTCCGCCGGCGCCCGCGTCGAGGAGCGGCACGACAACCGGAACAACAACAACGTTCGCGACCATCGCCGCAACGACGCCCCACCGCCGCCCGACAACGGCCCGGTGATCCGCGACCATCGTCGCTAGCTCCTGCGATCAGCAGTGGCATAGTCCGGGCGTGATCCGTCCGTGGCTTCTCCTGTGTCTAGTTATCAGCGGTTGTGACTCGAACGCGGCGCCGCCCGCCGGGGCGCCCGTGAACCGACCACCACCCGCGCCGCCGGCCATCGTCAAGGATGCGCCGGTGGCGGATGCGCACCCGGCAACGTTGCCGGGCTCGCAGATCTACGTCGCGTTGTGCGCGCAGTGTCACGGCGCGAAGCTCGAGGGCTACATCGCGGACAACGCGCCCGCGCTCAACAATCCGACGTTCCTCGAGAGCGCGACCGACGACTTTCTCAAGGCGTCGATCGTGACGGGGCGTCCCGGCACGGCGATGGCCGGGTACAGCGACAAGCTCGGCGGTCCGCTCGACGACGCCGCGATCACGCGCCTCGTCGCGTACCTCCGCGAGCAGGGCCCCAAGGTGAAGGAGCTCGCGCCGATCACGAAGCCGGGCGACCCGGCAAAGGGCGAGGCGCTCTATCTCAAGAGCTGCAAGACCTGCCACGGCGACAAGGCCACGCGCGGCGATGCGCCTCACCTCGCGAACGTGATGTTCCAGGCCCAGGCGAGCGATCCGTTCATCAAGCACGCGATCGTCCACGGTCGCCCGGGCACCAAGATGCTGCCGTTCGCCGGTCAGCTCACCGACGGGCAGATCAACGATGTCGTCGCCTACGTCCGCACGCTCGGCTCCGGCGCGAAGTTCGCGGGCATGCTGCCGGCCCCGACCGGCAAGGAGCCGCTCGTCATCAACCCCAAGGGCAAGGACCCGGCGTGGAAGCCACGCGACGGTCGGTTCGTGTCCGTCGATGACGTGGCCAAGGCCTACAAGGCGGGGGCCAAGATGATCATCGTCGATGCGCGTCCACCGTCGGACTGGATGCGTGCACACATCAAGGGCGCGGTCTCGATCCCGTATCACGACGTCGCGCGCCTCAACGACCTCCCGCTCGACACCTGGGTCGTCGCGTACTGCGCGTGTCCGCATCACCTGTCGGGCATCGTCGTCGACGAGCTCGTCAAGCGCGGCCACAAGAAGGCGGTCGTCCTCGACGAGGGCGTCAATGTCTGGCACACGCGCGGCTATCCGATGGTCGCGGCCGAAGGCGTCACCGCTCCGGCGATGCCGGCGCCCGGCGCTGCTGGCGCGCACGACGATCACAGCGGCCACGCGCACTGAACCGTCTCGGCGACGGTCTCGTTCGCTCAGTGGTAGCGGATCTGGATGTTCTCGATCAGTGCGCGGAGCGCGAGCTTCGCGCCCTCGGTGGTCGCGTGCTTGATGATCGCGAAGCCCTCACCCTCGTAGCCTTCGGCGCGGGGCTGGCCGACCTTGGGCGTGCGCATCTCGACGAGCGAGTCCCCGGCTTGCTCGATCGCGCGCTCGATGCCGGTGACCGACGCGATCCGTGAGCCCGCGCCCTGGCCGCGGAAGAACGCGGAGCCGGCGGCCATCGTCCGCGGCTTGGGCGTGAACTGGTCAAGCGCGATCAGCCGACACCAGTCCGCGATCATGTCGGTGCCGTGCCCGATGCTCATCAGCGGCATGATCTGAACGCCCGGTGGCCGCACGCCGACCTCGTTGACGAGGGCGGTACCGTCCTCGCGGAGAAACCACTCCATGTGGGTCAGCGCGGTGCCCGCGGCGGTCCTTGCCTGATCGCCGAACAGCGCCGACAGCGCGTCACCGTTGGTCGGATGGAACCTGGTCCACGTCGCGTCGTCGGCCTCGCGGGGCAGCAGCACGCAGTACTGGATCCACGGCGCCTCGAGCACTTCGAGCGGCGACGGGAAGTAGCGCGTCCCCGACCGCCACACCGGCGTGCCCCGGATCGTCACCGTCTCGCATGTGTGCTCGCGAGCGCGCACGAACTCCTCGACCTGGATCGGGCTGGTCTTGGTGGGCGATGCGATCGCCGCGAGGTCATCGGGGGTCTCGACCCGGAACGTGGCGCGCGAGCCGAGGCCGGCCTGCGGCTTGACGATCACCGGGAACCCGACCTGCTCGATGAACGCCACGATCTCGTCGCGCGAGCGCGCGAGCGTGCTGCGGGCGACCGGGACGCCGCGTGCGCGCAGGACCTCCTTCATCCGGTCCTTGTCGCGGAAGTTGCGCGCGATCGCGGTGCTCAGTCCCTCGATCTCCAGCGCATCGCGGACCTCTGCCATCGGCATCTGCAGCTGCTCGAGCGCACCGGCGAGCCGATCGACGCGGCCGACCGAGCTGGCAATCGCTCGCACCGCGCGGGTGAGCTGGGTGCCGTCGAGGCAGTTGGCGACGCCGAAGTGGCCCCCGATGTAGGGGCGGATCGCCGCGGGGATCGCCTCCGCCGGATCAGCGCTGACGACGCTCAGCGTGACGCCGTCGAGCGCGGCGAACGCGCGGACGTAGCGATTGGTGTTCTCGAGAAAGCGCGGAGCGATGAAGACGACGTGCGGCACGCGTCACGATATCGCTAGGACGCGTACAGATGCACGCTGGTCGCGGCCTCCGATGCCATCGCGCATGCCGCATCCCAGCTCGGATGGCGGATCACGAGGTAGCCGTCGGACAGCAGCGTGGCCTTCCAGTCCCGTCGCGGGGAGCCCGGGCGTAGCAGGGTGTCCTCGACGATGTGCTCCCGGTACCGGTCGTAGAACTCGGTGAGACCTGCGATCCGGCGGATCCGGCCGTGGCCCTGTGCGCGCTTGAACACGATCCCGACGTTGTACTTGCGCTCGGTCGGCGCATCGAACCGGCGATGGGTGACGACGCGCGCCCACTCCCGGAACAGATCGATGTCGTTCGTGTAGTTCATCATGTCGACGACGCACGCCCCGCCGGGTCGACACGCGATCTCGCCGAACACGATCTCGCCCGCCGGGGTCCGGAACCACTCCATGTGGGTCATGCCGTCGCCCATGCCGAGCGCGGTCAGCACCTGACGCCCGAGCTCGAGGCCGGGGCGGATGTGCGGCTGCTCGAGGTCACGCACCGACAGCATGATCGGCGAGATCCACTCGTTCGATCGCATCTCGAGCGCGTTCGGCAGGTACTGCGTGACGTTCTCGAGCACCGGGACGCCGTCGATCGCGACGGTGTCGTAGGTGTATTCCTCGCCGGAGATGAACTCCTCGCAGATCGCCTCCTCGACGTGGTGCATCTGCGGCAGCACGCGCTCGAGGTCCTTGGCCGACTCCAGCTTGTACGTATCGGCGCTGCCGGCCCCGCTGATCGGCTTGATGATCGCCGGATAGCCGATCTGTTCGATCGCGCTCGCCACGTCCTTGATCGAGCGGACGCGATGGGCACGCGGGACGCGCAGGCCGGCGGCGGCGACCCGATCCTTCATCAGCTGCTTGTCGCGGAACCCGCGGACGGTGTCGACCGACATGCCGGGCAAGCCGAACTTCTCCCGCATCCGTGCGGCGACCATCACCAGCGGTTCCCAGTTCGCGAGGATGCGATCGACCGAATGGCCACGCAGCCACGCGTGAACCCGCGCGATCAGGTCGTCCTCGTCGAACAGCGACGGGACTTCGAGGTACGCCGAGAGATAGCGCCGGAGCTCCGGATCGGGGCTGCCATCGCCGACGCCGAGGACCTCCACGCCGACCTCCGCGAGGCCGCGCGTGAACTGCCGCATCTCGGGTGGGTACCGCGGCGAGAGAAACAGCACGCGCATCAGGGCAACGGTATCCGATCACCCCCCGGGGAGTGGGTCGGTCGGGGCGCTACCTGCCGATCGCCTCGACCGCGGCGCGGATGTCGGGCTCGAGCTGGTTGAAGCTCTCCGAGCTGGCGTCCCAGAACAGCGTCCTCACGCCCGACTTGTCGAACACGAAGGTGTCGTGCTTGACCGCCCCGGGCTGCATCTCCTCCCAGGCGGCGCGGCCCGGGCTCGGGTCGCGAAAGATCGGCATCGTGACCAGGGACGAGAAGTCGGTCGCGTTCTGATCGGACAGCACGACGAACTGCACCGGATAGCCGTCGGCGAGCAGGGCGGTCGAGAGGTCTTCGAGGATCCCAGACTGGGATCGGCAGGCCGTTCAAAAACCTTCCAGTAACGAGACGACGATAATCTTTCCAGTGAACGCATCGAGGCCGTAGGTCTGGCCGACGCGGGGACTGGCGGGCTGGATATCCTCGAGCATCCACAGCGGCAACATCGGCACGCTGCCCGGGGCATCGATCATCCGGATCGGCGCATCGGCGGTCCCGCCGACGAGAGAATCCGGCGGGGTCGTCGTCTTCGTGGCGTCACCACACCCGACGAGCAGGGCCGACGCGAGGGCGAACATCATCACGCGGGATGGCTTCATGGGCGGGGTCTCGACTCGATCACGGCGGAGGCGCCGTCGTGGTTTCCGCACGCAGCCGGTCGACGGTCTCGACCACGCGCAGCGCATCCGCGCCGATCAGCAGCGCGATCCGGACGCCCTGCGGATCGAAGATCTCGATCACCGGGAGCCCCGTCGCGCCCGCCGGGAGTGCAGGTGCCCCCTCGTTCGGCCACTCCGTCGCGTCGACCTTGACGATCCGGACGTCGGGCCAGCGCGAGGCTGCCGCTTCGAGGGACCGGGAGATCTCGTGACACGGGGCGCACCAGGTTGCCCAGTAGTCTACGACGGTAATCTGGCCGGTGGGAGGCGGAGTTCGTTCGACGGTGCTCACGGGGGCGAGCGCGGGACGCGGTGAGATCCGCCGCGAATACGACATGGCCACGAACCCGCCGGTCTGCGGCACCAGCTGGTTGCCGGTGACGTCGCTGACGAGCGGGATCCGGAGGCCCGCGACCAGGGACAGATCGTTGGGCAACGCGAACACTGCGGCAGGCGACGCGGTCCACTGGGTGCCGCCGGCATTCGCGCTGGTGAGCCGAGCCATCGAGAACGGATCGGGCTCGCTCGCGCCGTCACGCCACTGGACGTCCGACGACACGACCACCGAGAGCCACGACGTGATCGACGAGACCTGGACGCCGGCGGTCGCGCGCAGCTCCGTGCCCCACGCAAAGCCATCGTCGGTCCGTGACAGCGGTCCACGACCACTGAGCTGGACGAACACCGACGGCCGTCGGCCGAGCGAGATCCGGGTGTCGGCCTCCGCGATCCACCACGCCACGCCGCGCCCGAGCGTCAGGTAGCTCGCCTCGGGCGCGAGGTTGGCCGCACCACTGCGCGGGACGTACCCGCCGGTGGGGACGACGAGGCCGCCTGACACGCTGGTCAGGGGGCCACGGAACAGACGGCCCAGGCTCTGGCGGACCCGGAGCTCGAGGTCGCCGATGCCGTTATCGGTGCGGCGCTCCGCGATCGACCGGGTGAACAACGAGCCGAACGGCAGCTGGACGTCGAGCGTGGTCGCGGTCGGGGCCGAGAGCTGGAGCTGGGCGGTGCCGAGGTGGACATCGATCCCGAGCCCGCCGGGATTCGCCGCCTCCGTGGTCCCCTGCTGCAAGCGTCCGTAGGGCACGAACGTGTAGCCCACGCGGCCGCCCGCGGACCATGCGTCCTCGTCGACCTGCGTCTCGGCTGCTGTCGCTCCACCCGGGAGCGCTGGGTTCACTCAGGTCGTGCACTGGGCCCGGGCGGGCCGAGCTTGCACGCCGAGCACGGCGACCACCGCGAACACCGACATCGCGATCCGGACAGAGGCCCGTGGAGCTGTACTCATCCGTCGTTAGCGTACCAGCTCGACGACCTACTGCGGATCGAAGTACAGCCGGACCTTCGACTCCGACAGCGCACCGGTACCAGAGCAGCTGGCGTAGTACGGCGCGCCGCCCACCCGCAACAGGTTCGCGGTCAGCGGATTGCTCTGGCAGGTGAACATCGTGTCGTTGATCGAGACGTCCTCGTCGAGGACGTCGATCACGAACGTGCTACCCGCCGGGATCACCGCGGTCAGGTACTCGTTCCACACGGGTGTGGTCGTGTTCGCCTTGGCCGACGTCATCCCCAGGCTCGTTCCATTGAGCGTCAGACGAACCATCGGATCGGGAAGTCCGCCGAACGCGTCCCACGCAGATCCGTTCTTGTCGGTCGCGGACAGCGTGCCGTCGAAGATCACGATGTGATAGACGCGCCCGAACGCCGAGACGCAGGTCCCCGAGATGCAGATGTTCTCACCCGTGCAGTTGTCGGGCGACGTGCTGCAGGTCGTGGTCTGGCAATCCGCGGCACACGTGCTGGTGGATTCGCTGCCATTGCACACGCCGTCGCCGCAGAACGTGCCACCCGCGGGGCAATCGACCGCGCAGCTCTCCAGCGTCTCGCCGTTGTTGCAGATGCCGTCGCCACAGATCGAGCCTGGGAGCGGGCAGTCAGCCGCGCAGCTCGCGTGATCCTCGCCGCCGTTGCACACGTCATCGCCGCATTCGACACCGCCGTCGTAGATCCGCGGCGTGTCGGGGGCCGCCGCATCGACCTCGGCGCTGCCCGCGGTTCCGCACGCGGCGAGGTGCAGGGTGACGACGACTCCGGACAGTCCGAGCGCCCACGTGCCTCTGTTCATCACTGATCGCCTACGTTACGCGCCTCCGGGTATCCAGGTCGAGGTCCCTCGACGCACAGAAAGGATCGTTCTCCTCGCCGCGAGCATGTTCGGACCGCTCGATCCGTCGCGACGCTACGAGGACTCGGGCATACTGAAAGGCGGGCGCACGTGATGGTCGAGGCGAGAGCTGCTGTGTGATCGAGATCAACTCGGGGCTCGTTCTCGGTCTGGCAGGCACGCTCAGCGGTGTGCTGATGGCGGCGCTGGCGCTGGCGCTGTCGCGCGCGCCCGGGTGGCGTGAGCTCCGATCGTTCGCCTTCGTCGCGATCTCGGCGGCCGCCTACTGTTTCTTCGATCTGGTGCACGCAATCCCGGTGTCGCCGCTCACGTTCCAGATTGGCGAGGGACTCTCGTTCGGCGCCTGCTTTCTGTATGGCCTCGCGTGGATCCGCCACCTTGCGATCTCCGACCGGAGGCCCCTCCGTCGTGCCGAGCGCGCGGCAATCGTGGTCCCCGCCGTGATGGTCGTGCTGGCACTGATCCCGGGTGTGCTCGTCGGCCCCCCCATCAGGACGCTCTCCATCGACTGGTTCGGGGCGACCTACACGATGAGCACGGCGACCCCACTCGGCGTCGCGGCCGTCGTGATCCTGGTGGTCGCGATCGTTGTCGCCGCCTTCGGGGGTGGCCGACGGTGGCGCGACGGATGGCATGCTCGACTGGCGATGCTCGGCGCGACGGCGCTCGCGGTCACCGGGATCTCCGACACGCTGGGGGCGATGACGATCATCCCGATGCCGCAGCTCATCGAGGCGGTGAGCGTGGTGGTCGTCGGTGCGATGGGTGTGAGCTACGCCCGTCGGTTCGTGGCGGACGCAGGCCGACTCGACGCACTCTCCACGAAGCTCGAGCACGAGGTGGTGAGCCGCACCGACGAGCTTCTGAAAGCGCAGGGGATGGCGGCGCATCACGAACGACTGGTGGGGCTCGGCCGGATCGCGGCGGGCGTCGCGCACGAGATCAACAATCCCACCATGGTCATCCAGCAGAACCTCGATCGGATGCGAACCCTGGTCTCCGGATCGGGGACGCTGACGGCCGAGCTGGCGGAACGCCTTGACCGGAGTCGTGCGGCGACGCAACGCATCGCGGAGATCGTTCGGCAGCTTCTCGAGACCGGGCGGCGGCGGTCTTCCGAGCACTCGAGCGCGCCGGCGTTCTCGCTGCTCAGCGTCGTGGACAAGGCGATCGCCGCGGCGTCGGTGACGGCCCCCGCGCTCACGGTGACGGTCTCGATCGACGAGTCGCTCCATGTCCGCGGCGCCCCGAACCTGCTCGAGCAGGTGCTGATCAACCTCCTCGGCAATGCGGCGTACGCAGCCAGGGGGGCGCCGGGCGGTGCTCGTGCGCACATCGTCGGAGAGCGTCGCGGCGATCAGGTCCGGCTCTGCGTGACCGACAACGGACCGGGGATCCCCGAGGCGATGCGCGATCGCCTGTTCGAACCGTTCGCGACGACCAAGCCCGTCGGCCAGGGAACGGGCCTCGGGCTCGCTGTCTCTCGCGGCCTGATGACCCAGCAAGGGGGAACGCTGTCGGTCTCCCGGAGCTCGAGCGACGGAACCGAGATGGTGCTCGAGCTCCCCGCGGCCGACGCGACCGACGCGATCCCCGCCGTGGCGCCGGAGGTGCCCGAGCCCGCGGTGCCGAAGGGAACGAGCGATCTTCGCGTTCTCATCATCGACGACAACGACGACCTCCGCGACGTGCTGACGCTGCAGCTCGATCGCTTCTTTCACGTCGAGGCCGCGCCGACGGTCGATCAGGCGCTCGCCATGGCCGCGAGCGGTCCCCCGTACGACGTGGTGCTCTGCGACCTGATGATGCCCCGTGGTGGCGCCGAGACCTGGCTGTCGCGCTGCTTCACGATCGACCCTCGCCTCGAGGAACGCACGATCCTTCTCACCGGTGGCCCGACAACCGAGCCTGCGTCCGCACTCGTCGAGGCTCGCCGGGGCAAGGTGGTGTTCAAGCCCGTCGAGATCGCGGAGCTGAGGCCGCTGATCGAGCGCGTGGCCGGGTCCTCGGCCGCTCTGCAGTGATCCACGCGCGTCGTGTGCGCTCGACGGCGGTGGTCTGTCATCTGCACCGAAACAGCAGCGATGCAGTTGGTTCGCCACGTGACGCTCGTGCTTGCGTTCGTGCACGGAGCCTGTGACGACGATATCGGCCTCATCGGCGGCCTCGTCCCCGCCGATGGTCCTGAGGGCGACACCACGATCAGCGTGACGCTGTCGCCAGGAACCGAGGTGCCCGTCTGCGCCGCAGCGGGAACGTTTGCGATGGGCGCCGCGACCCTCCGTATCGCGTCGGATGACTCGGCGCTCACCGTCGACGAGCTCACGTACGCGTCACTGTCCGGAACCCCGACGACGGCGAACATCCACGCGGGTGCTCCGGGCATCGCTGGACCGGATGTCTTTCCGATCGTGCTACCCGCCACGCTCCGTCAGGTGTTCACCGATGACAGTTACCCGTCGCCGGCACCGTCGGGAGCTCCTGCGGACTTTGATGCGTTCATCCAGTCGGTGAGGGACGGCAATGCGTACGTGAGTGTCAACACCGCGAGCTGCCCGTCGGGTGAGATCCGCGGGCAGCTGTGACGAGAATCTCGGGAAGCGCCTCGCATTCCGTCGCAGGTGGTGGCGGCGCGCGGCGTGCGTAGGAGCAGGTCCGCCCGGCCACAAACCTGCCGCCATGATCGACCCGGTGTGGTGTGCGCATACCGGGCTCGTGGCATGGCGACTGCTTGCCCCGTTGGTCATCCACGCGACTTACCCCCGGAGAGGAAACCACTCATGTCCACCGCATTCAAAAGCCGCCTGATCGCTGGCGGTTTCTTGTGTAGCTCCGTTCTGATGGGCTGCGTTTCGCAGTCCAAGTACCAGGCGCTGGAGGCAGAGAACGCGCAGCTCCAGCAGCAGGTAGCGGCACAGCAGTCGCAGCTTGGCACCAGCGAAGGCAAGATCACGCGCTTGCAAGGAGCGGTCAAGCACACCATCGAAGCCGACCTGTTGTTCCCATCGGGCAGCTGGGAGATGAGCGACGACGGAAAGCAGATCCTCGGGCGGATGGCGCAGAAGCTCGCCCCGACGCAAGAGAACAAGCTCGTGGTGCACGGCTACACCGACAACACCCCGGTCGGCCCGGAGCTCGAGCGGCAGGGCGTCACGTCGAACACGACGCTGTCGCAGAAACGCGCCGACGCTGTGAGGGTGTTCCTGATTCAAAGGGGCCTGGACCCGAACCTGATCACGGCAGTTGGCCATGGCGAATCCAACCCGGTCGCCGAGAACGACACGTCCAGGGGCCGGTCGCAGAATCGCCGGGTCGAGCTGAACCTCGGCGGGTGAGCATCGGGAGCGCACTCCGACGACGTTAGATGTCGGGGAGAAGCTGCGGGAGCGCGGACGGGGTTCCGCATGCTCCGTGGATGAGGAGAACGGCCGGGATCGTCGTCGGAGCTCTCGTGCCGTTCCTCGCGGTCTCCGAGGCAGCGGCCGATGGGGAGAAGACCCCGATGGTCGGCGGTGCGCTGCTGTGGGAGCCATCGCCGGAGAAACCATCGGGTGCCGTCGGCGTCGAGCTCGAAGCTGCGTGGTGGTTCGGTCCCCTCGGGCTCGCCGTGGAGGGCTCGGGCCGAACGTGGGTCGAGAGTGGACCTCGGGCGCTGGTGCTCGGCGGCAGCGTGCGCCTTCGCGTGCTCGAGACGCTGGTTCCGTCGCTGCTCGACGCGAGCGACGTCGAGCTCGGGCTCGAGCTCCAGGGCATCGTCGAGCACGCGTGGTCGGAGCGCTCGAGCTCCGAGATCGAACCGACGCGGCACGGCCTTGGCTTCGCGCTCCGGCTCCGCGGCAGCGATGATGAAACGTCGAGGCTGATCGTCGAGTCGCGGTTCTTCCTGCGCGTGCTGTCTGCACGTGCGTCGAACCTCGACGAGATCGCGATGCGCACGACGACGCCTCCCGACGTGGCGCGCGAGTGGACCGTCGTGTTCGGCGTCGGTGCAGCGTTTGGCGCGGGCGAGCCCGACTACCTCGAACGGTTTCGCCGGCGGCCGTTTGGCTGGATGCCGTGAGCCTCGCCCGCTAGCTGTACTTCACGGCGAGCGCTTCCTCGGCGAGCTCGTCGAAGCTCATCTGCTGGGTGCGCGCGAGCTCTTCCGGCGTGAACAGGATCCGGGCGGCGCGGTCCTCGGCGCCGAGCGCGCGCAGGATCAGCCGGCCGAGGACCTTCCCGATCAGCGGGTGGTTGTAGGCCTCCTGCAGCTTGATCATCATCTTCGAGAACGGGGCGCGCGCGACGGTCGGCTTGCGCAGCACGAGCTGGATCCGCTTGAACGCCTCCTGCACGCGACGACCTGACGGATCGGTTCGATCCATCGGCGCGAGGAAGACCTCCTGCAGGAACGGCTTCGCGTACCACATCATCGTCGCGACGACCCGGATCATCCTCGTCATCTCGCGAAGGCTCGGCCGTGGTCGCGCCCGGATCTCCGCCTGGTACGCGTCCGAGCAGTAGTGCTCGGTCATGTGGAAGTCGACGGCGATGTGGCGCGACTCGTCGCGGTTGATCAGGTTCATCGCCTGATGGCTCATGTCGTCGGCGACGTAGTCATCGAGCGAGCGCAGCAACGCGACATCGAGGATCAGCTCACCGGACGTGATGTACGCGTTCGCGATCTCGGGCGACGTGTTGCGCACGAGCGAGAGGAAGTGGGGGCGAAACGCGGTCAGCGAGGCGCTCTCGACGTAGCTGCGATAGTGATGCACGTCGTAGTGCTGGGACAGGCGCAGCGCGACCGCGGAGTGTCGCTTCTCGTCGGCGACGAACGTGGAGAAGATCTTTCGGAGCGTCGGATCGGTGGTCTTCTCGCGCTGGACCTCGAACAGCGCACCGGCGAGGAGCTCGATGCCGGCCATGTCGAGGAACGCCTGGACGACCGCCTCCTCCTTGTCCCTCGGCAGGGCAGGCGGCCGGACGGACCAGTCGAGGTCCGAGATCGTCCATTGATCGCGAACGCACTTGTCGAGCATGCGTCCCAGGTCCATGCCTCAGATGGTAGCGCAGGGAGCTGGGGCTCGGGATACTGCCTCCGTGACCCGCGGGTTTGCGTTGGCGATCGCCGTGTTGATCGGGTGTGCGCCCAGCACCGATCCGCAGGGGAAGACCCTCGCCGGGATCCAGCAACGCGGCGAGATCACGTGGGGAGCGGACATCCAGGGCGGCGAGCCGTTCGTCTACGAGAACCCGGAGTACCGCTCCGAGCTGATCGGATTCGAGGTCGACATCATGAATGCGATCGCGCGCCGCCTCGGGGTCAAGGCGCGGATGGTCCAGTACACGTGGTCGAACCTCGTCCCGTCGCTCGAGCGCGGCGACTTCGACGTCGTGATGAACGGGCTCGAGTCCACCGCGGAGCGGCGCGAGCGGATCTTGCTGTCGGAGCCGTACTTCGTCTACGCGGAGACCCTCACCGTGCGCGCCGGCGACCCGTCGCGATCGATCTTCGAGATGGTCGGCAAGCGGGTCGGCACGCTGAACCAGACGTTCGCCCACGACATCCTGCTGATGCTCGATGGGATCGACGCGAAGGTCTACGAGGGCAACGAGGAACCGTATCGCGATCTCGAGCTCGGACGGACCGACGCCGTGCTGCTCGACAACATCATCGCGGACCGCTACGGCTGCGTGAACAAGGCGCTGTACTGCGTGCCCTACGACGTCGCGCGCGGGACGTACGTGATCGGGCTGCGCAAGGGCGACACCGAGCTCAAGCGGGCGATCGACGGCGCGCTCGCCGACATGCGCAAGGACGGCGAGCTCGAGAAGATCCTGCGCGCCGCCAAGCTATGGGACGACCGCCAGGCCGTTGCTGATCCGGGCCCGGGCGTCATGCGCCCCCACCACAGCTTCGACGGCGACATGCTGATGCAATTCGTCGCCGCAGCGTGGGTCACGCTGCAGCTCAGCATCCTCGCGTTCCTGCTCGCGGTACCGCTCGGGATGCTGCTCGCGGTGATGCGGGTCTACGGCTCGTTCCCGGTGCGCGCGGTCGCGCGCGTCTACATCGAGGTGTTTCGCGGCACACCGGTCCTGCTCCAGCTGTTCGTCCTCTACTACGGCCTCGCCGGTTACGTGAACCTCGGGCCCATGCAGGCCGCGATCCTCGGGCTCGGGCTCAACTACGCAGCGTACGAGGCCGAGGTCTATCGCGGGGCGTTGCTCGCGATCCCGCGCGGGCAGGGCGAGGCGGCGCGTGCGCTGGGGATGAGCCCGCTGCAGACGCTGTGGCACGTGATGTTGCCGCAGGCGCTGCGGATCGCGCTGCCGCCGATGACCAACGACTTCGTCTCCTTGCTCAAGGACTCGTCGCTGGTCAGCGTGATCACGGTGATCGAGCTGACGAAGCGGATGACGATCGCGGCGGTCGATCTGCGTGGCTGGCTCGTACCGGGCCTCGCGTGCGCCGCGATGTACCTCGTGCTGAGCATTCCGCTGTCGGAGCTTGCTCGACGACTCGAGAGGAGGTTGGCGCGTGATCAGCGTCCGCACACTCTGTAAGCGCCACGGCGATCGTAGCGTCCTCGAGAACGTCTCGGCCGAGGTCACCAGGGGCGAGACGATCGCGATCGTCGGTCCTTCGGGCGGCGGCAAGTCCACACTCCTGCGCTGCCTCAACTACCTCGAGAGCTTCGACGCGGGCTCGGTGACGATCGCCGGGTTCGAGCTGCGCCCGGGGATGGGCGCGCGTGATGCGGCCAAGCTGCGCGCGATGCGGTCGCGCGTCGGGATGGTGTTCCAGCAGTTCAACCTGTTCCCGCATCTGTCCGCGCTCGACAACATCACGCTCGCGCCGCGCGTCGTGAAGGGAAGCGCGAGCGGCAAGGCGGAGACCCGCGCGCTCGAGTTGCTCCACAAGGTCGGGCTCCGTGACCGCGCCAACGCCTATCCACACGAGCTGTCGGGTGGCCAGCAGCAGCGCGTCGCGATCGCGCGCGCCCTCGCGCAGGAGCCCGACGTCCTGCTATTCGACGAGCCGACGAGTGCGCTCGATCCCGAGATGCGCGACGACGTCATGGAGGTGATCCGCGACCTCGCGAAGGGCGGGATGACGATGCTCGTGGTCACCCACGAGATGCAGTTCGCGCACGACATCGCGTCGCGCGTCTGGGTGATCGACAAGGGCACGATCGCCGAGGATGGCCCGCCATCGCAGGTCGTCGACGATCCGCAGACCACCGTCGCCCGCGAGTTCTTCGCACGCCTGCGCAGCGCGCGTCGCGACTAGATCACTGGCGCGACAGCAGGAGCAGCTTCGGCCGCATTCCGAGGCCGTCGGCGCCTGGCACCACACGCGCGCCGGCGGGAGCTGCTTCGCACGCCCCCATCTCGCCGCAGAAGTTCTCGCCCGCGCACTCGAAGTCGGTGGTGCACGCTCCACCCGCGGCGACCTTGCCGGTGAACACGTCGAAGCACTCCTCGGGGAACGCGGGTCCCTCCTGCCACATCTGCGTGCAGTTCGGCGCCGCGAGCGAGGACAGGCCGCTCACGCACGCTCCGGCCGCGGTCGCATCGAACTCGATGTTCCCGGCGGTGATCGCCGCCTGGACCGCCGTCGCGTCGTAGTACTGCGCAGCGTCGGCGTAACACGCGGTCGCGCTCGCACCGAACGCCTGCTCGAACGTGACGCCCGCATCGGTCGGAAACGACGTCCTGCAGGCAAACGCCTGGTCACATTCGACGTGACCCATCGTCTCCATCACCTTCGCTGCCGTCGCGGTGCCGCCACCGCCACCGCCACCTCCGCCACCTCCGCCGCCACCGGTGCCGGTGCCGGTGCCCGTGCCGTCACCACCGCCTCCGCCTCCCGGCGCAGGCGCAGCGCACCCGGCGACGGCCGTGAACGCGATGAACAGGATCGTGGAGAATGTGGGGCGTGCAGTCATGCACCGATCGAGTGCAACCCGATTGCCACACCGAAATTCGTCGTCGGAGAGCGCAGATCAGCGCGTCGGGAGATGATCGCTGCTCGTGTCGTGCAGCGCGATGCGCAAACCGGGGCCGCCAGCGAGTCCCGCGATAGACACCGGCGGGGGCTGGCCTCTCACGTGGCGAACAGATCGCCCTGCGACGGTGGCTGCGCGGTGATCGATTCGATGCAGCCAGGATCGTCGTTCTGCGCGCTGTTGACGCGCGGCGACACCGGCTCGGCCGTCCAGTCGCCGACCGGCGGGACCTGCAGCAGGGCGCCTGCCGCGGCGGCATCGAGCGTCGGATCGAGCCACGACGCGTAGGTGCTCGGATCGAGGATGATCGGCATCCGGTCGTGGATCGGTGCCACCAGGTCATTGGCGGGACCGGTGACGATCGTGAAGCTCAGCGTCTCGCCGGCGTCGGTCCTCGCCTTGGCCCACAGGCCCGCGAACGCGAACACCTGCTTGCCCGCGCGGTGGATGTACATCGGCTGCTTGGTCGCGGTCTTTCCCGTGCCCTCGCGCAACCACTCGAAGAAGCCGTCCGCGGGGACCAGGCAACGCCGGCGCTGCAACGCATCGCGAAACATCGGCTTGTCCTGCAGCGTCTCGACCCGCGCGTTGATCATCAGCGGAGGCTTGCCGCCCTTGCCCGCCCAGTGCGGGACGAGGCCCCACCGCATCATCTCGATCGAGCGCCCGCCCTCGCGGAGGACCACGACCGGCGCGGGTTGCGTCGGCGCCACGTTGAACCGCGGCTTCCACCACTCGCCCTGCGCCGACGCGCCGAGGGAGGCCTGGAGATCCTCGACGAGGTCCTTCTGCCGCGTCAGCGTGTACCG
This sequence comes from Myxococcales bacterium, assembly GCA_028287135.1. Classification (GTDB taxonomy): domain Bacteria; phylum Myxococcota_A; class Polyangia; order Haliangiales; family Haliangiaceae; genus JABFXX01. The sequence goes on along the minus strand of JAQBQE010000033.1, from coordinate 189,646 downwards.
GCCGCACATGAGGCAACCGTGCCACGAACGGGCGCTGGTGGCAGCTTCGAGTGGCGCTGCGCCGGGGATGAGCCGCGCCTGAGCTGAGCCGCAAAGTCGCAAAGCACGCAAAGACCAGAAGGAGAGCTCTTTTCGCTTCGAGCCCCGCTCGGCTCCGCTTCCGCGGAGGAGGCAGATCTGCAAGCAGCGGTCGGCAGGCTGGGACGTGGACGTCGTTGTCGTTGGTGGAGGACCGGCGCAACTCGGGAGATCCGGTGCTCGCGCGAGCGACCCAGCGCAGAAGGCGAGCCGGCGTTCGGAGGCTCCGGATCGGTGTTGCCGCGAACAGCGGAAGGACGCAGTCCCCGCGGGGACTGGCGAGAGTTGCGCGCGCGGGAACGTCGACATCGTTCGTGCGCTGCGTCGTTCGCGAGTCGCTGGCGCCATGCCGACTGCGCTGCTCGCGCGAGCGGCCCAGCCCAGAACGCGAGCCGGCCTTCGAGGCTCCGGACCGGTGGGACCTGTTTCAGCGCATCGATCGCGAGCAACGGCACAATGCAGTCCCGGCGGGGACTGGCGAGCCGAGCCGCGAACGCTGAAGCAGCAATGTCGCTCGTACCTCCTGCATTCTCGTCTCGCCGGGCACACGCGGGCTTGTGTGCGCTGCTCGCGCGAGCGGCCCAGCCCAGACCGCGAGCCGGCCTTCGGAGCTCCGGACCGGATGAGGTGTTGAAGCGCGTCGAACGGGGACTGCGGCACGGTGCAGTCCCCCGCGGGGACTGGCGAGACGACTCGAGAGAGCTGGAACGTGATTCGTTCGTGGTCGCGGCGCCACGCCCCATGCGCTGCTCGCGCGAGCGACCCAGCGCAGAACGCGAGCCGGCCGTCGGAGGCTCCGGATCGGGTGGGTGATGCCGCGAACAGCGGAAGGACGCAGTCCCCGCGGGGACTGGCGAGCTGAGTTGCGAGCGCGGGCACGTCGACGTCGTTCGTGGGCTGCGTCGTTGTGGGGCACGACGCGAACGGCCTTTGGAGGCTCCGGACCGGTGAGTGTTGCCGCGAACAGCGGAACGACGCAGTCCCCGCGGGGACCGGCGAGACGACTGGAAAGAGCTGGAACGTGATTCGCTCGGGTCGCGGCGCCACGCCCCATGCGCTGCTCGCGCGAGCGACCCAGCAGTCAACGGATCCCGGCCTTGGAGGATCCGGATCGGTGGGGGCTGTTCCAGCGCATCTATCGCGAACATCGGCAGGACGCAGTCCCAGCGGGGACTCGAGTCCACGCCGGGTACGCACTGCTCTCACGAGCGGCCCAGCCCAGACCGCGAGCCGGCCTTCGGAGCTCCGGATCGGATGAGGTGTTGCGGCGCATCGATCGCGAACAACGGCAGGATGCTGTCCGCGGGGACTGGCGAGCCGAGAGCGTGGAACATCAACCTCGTTCCGCCGGATCGGATGAAGTGTTGCATCGCATCGATCGCGAACCGCGGCACGATGCAGTCCCTGCCGGACCGGCGTGAGCCGAGAGTTGGCAAACCGGCTGGTCGTGACCTGCTGCAGTTGTACGTCGGCGGGTTCTTGTTCCTCGCCCGGCGTCGAACGGCGTGACCCTCTTGTGCGTTCATATTTTTCGAACGAGTTGCTTGACAGGTTCTGGCGTGCAGCTGGCGGCGAGGGTGTGATGTGGGCGGAGTCCTCGTCGAGGAATCGATGTTCTTGCCTGTGCCGCAGGTTTTCGCTCGATGCGTCACGTGATGTGGTCGTGGTGCCGTTTGCGAGCGCTGAGCGCGTGTGAGAGCGCCGAAGATCACCGTGGTACTCAGGTCATGTGCACGCGCGTGAGATGCGCGAAGAGCACGAGGAGGTGAGCATGTCGGGTGGTGCTGCGATCTCGAAGGACAGCGATTCGACGGTGACCGCGGTGCGCGAGGAGTACTGCCGGACCCTTCACGAGCGGCTGGTGACGTGTGCGAAGCAGCGTGTCGTGCTGGAGGCCGAGGAGACGCGCGACCTCGTGCTCGCCGAGGAGGCGGGGATCTGGCGCGTGTTCGGGTACGTGACCATGCAGGAGTACATGGAGCGCGAGCTCCACTATTCGAGACACGCGGCCAACGAGCGGCTGCGCGTCGCGCGCGAGCTGTTCGAGCTGCCGGACCTCTATGCGTCGTTCAAGAAGGGCGAGGCGCCGTGGGCGGTGATGCGCGAGGTGACGCGTGTTGCGGTGCCCGAGAACCAGGACGAGTGGCTCGAGGCGGTGAAGGGCAAGACCGCGGCGCAGGTGCAGCAGATGGTGTCGGGGCTGAAGAAGGGTGCGAACCCGGAGGACCGGCCCGATCCCAAGCTCGTGCGGCACGGGATCGTGATGGACGTGGATGGCGAGAGCTATGCGATGTGGATGGCCGGGCGTTCGCACGCCGATCTGCGGCACGGCGCGCGGCTCACCGACGACGAGATCGTACGGGCGTCGGCGAGGGCGATGATCGATCCCGAAGGCAGTGGGTCCGAAGGCAATGGAACAAGTGCTCCGTGCCTCCATGCGGTGACCACGTGCAAGCAGTGCAAGCGCAGCTCGCTGGTTGCCAACGGGATGGAGGTACCGCTCGACGAGCCGACGGCAGCGCGGATGCTGTGCGACTCGGCCCTGGTGGGTGACCTCGAGAGCGAGGAGATCACGCGCCTGGTCCCGGCGATCCCCAAGGCGACGAGGACCAAGTGCTTCATCCGCGCCAAGTTCGCGTGCGAGGTGCCTGGCTGCCGATCCAAGAAGCACCTCGACTGCCACCACATCGTGTTCCGGTCGCAGGGCGGATCGAACAAGCTCTGGAATATCGTGATCTTGTGCTCGGGTCACCATCAGGCCCTTCATGAGGGTCGGCTGTGGATCACGGGCAGAGCGCCCGACGGGCTCGTGTTCGAGTTCCGCCGCGAGTGGGACGACGAGGTTCACCGCACGATGACGACGGTCCCTGGTGATGTGTTCGTCGATGCTGTCGACACTGGAGCTCCGGTAACAGTCCCAGCGGGGACCGAGCGCACGGTGCGTGGGACGATGGGCGGCGCGAACACCGCCACTGACCAGGAGGTCGCTGTGGCCAATCGTCCAAGCGACGGGCAGGCGGACCGTGCAGTCCCAGCGGGGACCGATCACGCGCTCACCGCGGTGACTGACCGCGCCATGGCAAGGCAGGCCGAGCCCTCTGCGGTGCCTGCGTCCACGTCGGCCTGCGACGAGACCGCAGGTCCAGTTTCATCGGTGCCTGCGTTCGCGGACGCCGCAGCCGACCGTGAAGTCACCGAACGTTCGAGCGACGCGTTGGTGCACACCGCCGATGCACACGCAGTCCCAGCGGTGACCGACCGCCGCAGACCGAGCGGCGATGGATCGTTCGTGCGAAGCGCCGATCCGCCGCCGCCCCAGCGCTGAGCGAGCAAGCGCTCGTAGCGCCCGATCGGATTCCTTGGCGAGATCAGCAGCTGGACGCCGAAGATGAAGATGCAGATCGCGACGCCGCCGTGATCAGGTAACAAGCGCGCAGCTGAAAACCGAATAGTTGAACGAAGAGAGCTGGGCCGAGAACCCACGTGGATCTGGCGATCTCCGCGGACGCGATCACCGAGACGTCCCAGGCCGCGGGGGTGATCCGATCCACCGAACATCTCGGCCTGATCTCAGCTTCGGCCTCGCCCGTGCGTGTGGATGACTTCGGACCTTGAGCCGCAGGGCCGCAGACGGCGCAGAGCAGAGCGGTTCTTTCGCTTCGCGAACGGAGCGGTACTGATGGCCGGTGCGGTGCCCCTGAGATGAGCCGCAGAGCCGCAGAGGGCGCAGAGCAGAGCGGTTCTTTCGCTTCGCGAACGGAGCGCTGCTGATGGCCGGTGCGGAGTCCCTGAGATGAGCCGCAGAGCCGCAGAGGGCGCAGAGCAGAGCGGTTCTTTCGCTTCGCGAACGGAGCGCTGCTGATGGCCGGTGCGGTGTCCCTGAGATGAGCCGCAGAGCCGCAGAGCGCGCAGAGCAGACCGGTTCTTTCGCTTCGCGAACGGAGCGCTGCTGATGGCCGGTGCGGTGTCCCTGAGATGAGCCGCAAAGTCGCAAAGGACGCAAAGACCAGAGGGAGAACTCTTTTCGCTTCGCGAGCAGAGCGCTGCTCATCGCCGCTGCTGTGCCGCTGACCGGCACACCCCCGAAGCGTTTCTGCTTTGCGTTCTTTGCGTCTTTGCGGCTCAGCGTAACCGTCCGATCAGCGATGGGGGGCGCTGGCCTGAGCGGGTTGACCTGAGCGGCACGGCCACAAGCCAGGTAGCAGCTCGCCGAGCGCCGCTTCGGATGATCCCGCGCTCGCCGGATCACGTCCCAGCGCGAACAAGCTCGTCGACGAATGGTCAGGTCAGTGGCGAAACCACATCCATCCATCCCCGCCGCACTTACTGCAGAGCCCCTGGTCGTCGACGATATGCGGCGTGCAGGTGCCACCGTCGCATCGGCTGCAAGGTTCGCGTGTCCAGCCGGGGTTGCCGCACCGTGGACAGTTTGCGTGGTGAGCGAGCACGAATGTCTCGCGGCAGCACGGACACACCGCCTTGCCCGATCGAACGGCAGCACGCTCGATTCGCCGTTTCTTCTTTGTATGCGACATCGCGGCAGCGCATCGTAGGCGATTCCGATGTGGTTCGGCTGTGAGATAGCCGACGGTGGCTACGCGTCGGTGCGAGCGAGCGCCCATGGGCCGGGCAGTAGCTCGTCGAGCCGGCGCTTGGGGTGACCTGTACGCGCGGGATGACATCGGCGAGATAGGCAAACGGATTGATCCCGCGCGCCTCACACGTTGAGACGAGCGTGTACAGCCCGGCGATGCTCATGCCGGCCTCGACGTCGCCGACGAAGAGGTAGTTCTTGCGACCGAGCGCGACCCGTCGCAGCGAGCGCTCGGATGCATTGTTGTCGAGCGGCACGTCTTTGCGGCTCACCTACGGGAGCCGTGCACCGGCGGGCGCAGCCCCGAAGAGTTTCTGCTTTGGTGCGCCGGTGAAACCGGCGTGGTGTCACGAATGAAAGAGTCGAACAATGAAGGACTAGCGATCCACGTTGGCTCCGAGTCATGGGGCGGATCCCGCAAGGGATACGGCCAAGCGTTGACAGGGGAACGTGCGGGCTGGGCAATTGAGCTGCGAAACGAGATCCCACAGGGAGTGCTGCGGACGTTCTGGGTGCCGACGTCGTCTGAGCAGGCGGAAACTCGAGGCCGCTATGTGCGAGGCATCGAGGGACCTGGCGCAGTCGAAGACCCCATGCACGCATGGACACACCACGCACGGGAACCGGGAGATCCCACGACCCGCCTGCACGCCGTGTGCAGACCGCATCGGGAAGTCTAAGGACTCACGCCGATGATGAACGGGCGCGGGAAGTCGGACAGGTCCGTAGTACCTAGGAAGCCCTCGAACGAAGCCGGGCAACCGGACGAGGAGAGGGTGGAGGGAAGGGAACTGGCCAAGGGGAACTCGACCGAGGGCAACGCGTTCCGAACACAGGGTCGGGGCGACGCGCGCACCGCTCTCGAGCGAGTACGTCGAGCGGCAAGAAAGGACGGGAAGCTCAAGTTCACCGCACTCTTCCACCACGTCTACAACATCGATCGACTCCGCGACGCGTACCTGGCTCTCAAGCGGGATGCGAGCGCTGGTGTCGACGGTGAAACGTGGCAGCACTACGGAGAGGCAGTGGAGGGCAACCTCGCAGACCTCGCCGCGCGGCTGAAACGAGGAGCGTACCAAGCGAAGCCCGTGCGACGCGTTTACATCCCGAAGCCGGACGGTCGCGATCGACCGATCGGCGTACCGACGCTGGAGGACAAGATCGTCCAGCGAGCGGTCGTGGAGGTGTTGAACGCGATCTACGAGCAGGACTTCGTCGGGTTCTCGTATGGGTTCCGATCAGGGCGAAGCCAGCATCAAGCGCTGGACGCGCTCGCCGTCGGAATCGATCGAGGTGGAGTGAACTGGGTGCTCGATGCGGACATCCGTGGATTCTTCGACACGATCGAACACGGGTGGCTCGTGAAGTTTCTCGAGCACCGAATCGGGGATCGGCGCGTCGTGCATCTCATCCAGAAATGGTTGAACGCCGGCGTGCTGGAAGATGGGACGCGAACGACGAGTGAAGTGGGAACCGTCCAGGGCGGGAGCATCAGCCCCCTCCTGGCCAACATCTATCTCCACTACGTGTTCGACCTCTGGGCCCGACGATGGCGAACCACGAGCGCCCGCGGCGATGTGATCGTCGTGAGGTATGCGGATGACATCATCGTTGGGACCTCTCGGCGGGAAGATGCCGAGCGGTTCCTGACCGAGCTGCGCGACCGGTTCGCGACGTTTGGTTTGGCGCTGCACCCCGACAAGACACGTATCGTTCCGTTCGGGCGACGAGCCGGGCGAGAACGGCGCGTGGGTCGTGGGAAGCCCGGCACCTTCGACTTCCTCGGATTTACCCATATCAGCGGGACCATGCGGTCCGGCGGGTATGGGCTTCAGAGGAAGACGATCCGCAAACGGTGGCACGCGAAGCTGCACGAGGTGAAGACCGAACTGCGGCGGCGCATGCACGACTCCATCCCGGAACAAGGCCGCTACTTGCGTAGCGTTCTCGGGGGGCACTTCCGCTACTACGGCGTGCCCACCAACGGCGATCGACTCTCGGCGTTTCGGCACCACGTAACGCGACTCTGGTGGCGCTCGCTCAACCGACGCAGCCAGAAAAGCCGCATGCCGTGGGCATCGATGAAACGGCACGTCGACCGCTGGCTTCCACCACCTCGAATCTGCCACCCCTGGCCGAGCCAGCGCTTTGACGTCATCACCTGAGGCAAGAGCCGGATGCGGTAATTCCGCCTGTCCGGATCTGTGGAGGGGGTCGTGAGCGATCGCGATTCCTACTCCGACCGTTCTTTGCGTCTTTGCGGCGGGCGGAGCCCCGAAGAGTTTCTGCTCTGCATCCTCTGCGCCTTTGCGCCGCCGCTACGCGACGCGGAGCAGGCAGATCTGGAGGTAGCGATCCGCCGGCTGGGCGACCAGCGTCGGATACTCGGGCGGGAGGCCACCGGTCTCGAGCACGCTGCCGACGCGGTTCACGAGCTTGAGCCCCTTGTGCGCGAGCTTCGCGAGCGAGCCGAGCTCGTGCGTGTTCGCGGCGAGCCAGAGCAGGCCATCGGTCGGGATCACGGCGGCGGCCTTGGCGATCAGCTCGGGGTAATCGCGGCCGAGAGCCCACGACACGCCGCCTGCGCTGGATGTGCTCGGCGGATCGATCAGCACGACGTCGTAGCGCTCCTTGTCGCGCGCCGCGCGGACCAGGAACCGCGACGCATCGCCGGTCTCGAACTTCCACCGCGCGTCGCTGGCCTCGAAGCCCGAGCGCACGAAGTTGCCGGCGTTCCACGCGTTGACGCCCGCCGAGGTGTCGACGCTCGTCACCGCCGCGGCTCCGGCGCGTGCGCAGGTCAGGCTGAGAGCGCCGGTGTACGCGAACAGGTTGAGCACCCGCTTGCCGGCCACGAAGCGCGAAAGCCCGCGACGCTGCTCACGCATGTCGGTGAACAGACCGACGTTGAGACCGCCGAGTGGATGGACCTCGTACGGCACGCCGTGCTCGGTGACGATCGCCTTTTCGGGCACGACGCCAATCGTGTCCTCCTTGACGTCACTTGCACCGCCGCGCGCCCGCAGCTTGATCACCGCGCCGTCGAGCTTCGCGAACCCGACGATGGCCTCGGCGAGCTGGCGGCCGAGCGTGCGCAGGCCATCACCGTAAGCGTACACGATCGCGGTGCGGCCGAGGACGTCGCACGTGAAGCCGGGCAGCCCATCGCCGGCGCCGTGGACGATCCGGTACGCGTGATCGGGGCCGGGCAGACCGAGCAGCTTGCGCAGTGCGAGTGCGCGCTCCACCCGCCAGCCGATCAGCGCGCCATCGATCTTCGGGAACGCGTCGGCGGGGACTGCCATCACGCGGAGGCGTGCGTTATCCGGATCGCCGAGCGCGAGCCCGACCTCCTCGCCTGCCTCGTCGACGACCCGCAGGTGCTCGCCCGGGGTCAGCGCGAGATCGGAAACCCGGCTGATGTCGATATCTCGACCGCCGGCAGCGACGAACGCCGCCGCGAACCCTGGCACCGCGACCGTACGCATGCCGTCTCTACTCGTCGCGCTTGCGCGGGCGAGCGATGCCGTACTCGTCGAGGCGGTTGATCAGGGTGCGTCGCGAGATGCCGAGCATCTCGGCCGCGCGGGTCTGGTTACCGGCGCAGCGCTCGAGCGCCTCGAGGATGCGCTGCTTCTCGAGCTCGGCGACCGTCGCGCGGACCTGCGTCGGCATGTCGGCGGCGCTCGGCGCCATGATCCCCATCGGCGGCGGGATCGTCGCGGACCGATGGCGGCCGGGCACCGCACCACGGCGGGCGGCGTCGTCGGACGTGATCGTCAGGTGGTGGAGCTCGACCGATGCGCCCGTCGCGAGCAGCACGGAGCGTTCGCACGCGTTGCGTAGCTCGCGGATGTTGCCGGGCCAGTCGTGGCTCGACAGCCACTGCTTGGCATCCTCCGACAGCGTGAACGACCGGCCCATGGGGCCTGCTGCCGATGCGATGAACTGCTCGGCGAGCGGGATCACCTCGTCCTTGCGATCGCGCAGCGGCGGGATCGTGAACGTGGCGCCGGCGAGCCGGAAATACAGATCGCGGCGGAACCGATTCGCCTCGACCTCGGCGGACAGATCCTTGGACGTCGACGAGATGAACCGGATGTCGACGGCGCGCGGCTTGGCACCACCGGTGCGGCGGACCGCCGCGTCCTCGACCACGCGCAGCAGCTTCTGCTGGAGGGCCGGGGGCAGCTGATCGACGTCGCTGAGGAAGGCGGTGCCGCCGTCGGCAGCTTCGAGCATGCCCGGCTTGCTCGTCGCGTCGTTGCCGAACAGCTCGGCCTCGAGCAGCGCCTCGCTGACCGCGGTGCAGTTGATCCGCACGAACGATGCTGGCCGGCGCGGCGACATCTCGTGGATTCGCTCCGCGAACCGCTCCTTGCCGACGCCGGTCTCGCCGACGACCAGGACGGGGAGCTTGCCGATCGCGATCCGCGAGGCGGACTGCTCGAGCGCGGCGAGCTGGCTCGACTTCGACGTGGTCTCGCGCCGCGATCCGGCGCGGGTCTGGACCATCAGCGTCACCGCGCCGACGAGGAACGGCACGCCGATCGTCAGGGGCACTTTTTGTTCGGCCGCGATCCGATCGCCGTCGACCGTGGTGCCGTTCGAGCTGCCGATGTCCTGGATCTCGACCTTGCCGCCGATCAGGAGGTTCGCGTGATGGCGCGAGACCGAGCCGGAATCGATCACGACGTTGCACTTGCTGGAGCGGCCGATCGTCAGGGTGCCAGCGCCGGGCAGCGGGATGACCTGGAGCGCGGCACCGTCGATCACGAGGAGCACGCGATCACCGAACGGCGCCTCGCGGTCGATCTGTTCCGTCGTTGCGCCGAGCTCTTCGTCGATCACCCGCCTAGGGTACGCGACGGGGTGCTCCGTCGGCAACACGCGGCCCGGCCCATCACCGCACCACGCCGGGGGCGCAGCGAACCGGTGTCGATTCCAGGCGGCTGCCCTCGACGCGCAGCGGTACGCGGCACTCGATCTCACGCAGGATCTCCGCGGCCGGCCGGGTCTCGCGCCGGATGTCGATCAGCCCGAGCAGCTGGCCGGCGACCTCGAGGCGGCCCTCGCTGTCGAACGCGGCCGCGTACGAGCCCCGGAGGAACTCGAGGTTCCACACGAGGTTGTCGCCGGTCGCCCGCTCCCAGACGGTCAGGGTTCCGCGGCTCGTGCGCACGGCGAGATCACCGGTCGCGTCGAGCACGGCCGCGACGCCCAGGGTCTCGACCGGCTCGAGCTGGCGCGCGACCGTACCGGTGGTCGCGTCGAGGAGCAGGGTCGCGCCGTTGGCGAGGTGCGCCGAGACCCAGCGAGCGTCGGCGGACGCGGCGAGCGAGTCGACCGGCGCCGAGGTTGCGATCGTGCCGACCTCACGACCGTCCCGGAGCACGACGATCGAGGCATCGCCGCCGACGAACACACGCCCGCTCGCGACGACCAGCGCCGCCGGATCGATCGACAGGGCGACCACCTTCGACCACGTCTTGCTCGGGATCGTGTAGCGCCACAGGGAGCTCGTGGTGTCGCCATCGCGCAGCGCGACCAGGTGATCCTTGTCCTCGAATGCCAGCGGACCGCGCTCGGTCTCGCTACCGGTGGCGAGCACCGAGCCGTCGGCCTCGAACACGGTCATCACCTTGGCGACGACGGCCGCTCGTCTCGAGGTCGGATCGAACGCGACGTACGACAGCGTGGTGTCCTGGATCATCCCGACCAGCCGGCGTCCGATGTAGACGGCCGCGCGGCCGTCGCCACACACGTAGCCGATCGCGATCGCCGTCATCGAGTAGCTCTGCGGGTCACACGCTGGCTCGTCGAGCACGAACTGACGAACGTCCGCGGTCTGGATCACGACGGACGCGTCGAACCCCGCCGAGATCACGTAGTCACCGGCGAGCCGCAGATCCTCGACCTCGTTGATGTGGCTCGGCAGCGACGCCACCAGAGATTCCTCGTGATAGTGGCGGATGATGCCGTGGGTCGATCCGGTCCACACGTCATCGCCGCGGATCCGCACGAGCATCTCCTCGTCCTGCGGTGACATCGCCACGACCCGGATCTCCTTCCCGTCGCGATCGGTGATGCCGAGCGAGCGATCGCCGATCGTGCCGATCCGGTCACCCGTCATCGACAGGTAGAGCATCTCGCTGCGCTGCGCCGGGCGGAACGTCACGTGCGGGGTGCCATCACCGTTGAACACGTGGGCGACCCGCTGCTTGTCGAGGATGCCGACCGTCGAGCCGTCGGCGCTCCCCGACGGGCCGGAGTAGATCTCGCTCGCGAGCACGCGACGCTTCATCGTGCGCAGATCGACCACCTGCGCGGTCGCGCCGATGCCGAGGAACACCGCGCCCTGACCCCACACCGGAGGTGTGTCCATCTGCTCGAGATCGAGGTCGAGCTTGCGGCGGGACGTGCCGTCGAACCCGATCACCTCGACCGCCCGGTTCGTCGTCACCGAGATCTCGTCGTCGGCGGGACCGAGGGAGGCCTGGCCGACGTCCGCGAGCTGGATCGTCGCGAGCACGCTCCGCTGGGCGTGGTCGACCACGGCGACTCCCTTGCGGCCGACGACCACCGCGCGATCACCGGTCGCCCGGACGACGCGGATGTCCTCGATCCCGAGATCGATCGAGGCGACGCGAGTTGCGGCCGCATCGAACAGGTGCAGCTTTCCGGTGACGTCGCCGACCGCGAAGCCGACGGGCAGCGCCGTGATCGCGATCGCCTTCATGTCGCGCAGCACCGCCTTCTCGTTGCGGATCCCGCGCGCGGCGACCGCGATCATGTAGCGAAGGCCCGGGGTGTCCGCGCCGCGGCGCAAGGCTTCGCCGAAGTAGGCGAGGGCGGCGAGTCCACGATTGTCGTTGAGCTCGCGCCGGCCCTGGGCGATCACACCGGCCGTCAGGCGCTCCTCGGCAAGGCTCGCGGCGGCGTGGGCAGCTCCCGCGCTCTGCTCGGCCGCACTGCGGCTGTGGTTGGCCTCGATCGAGAGGTACGCCATGACCACCGCGACCACCCCGAGTACCGCCATCGTGGCGACGACGATCGCTCTGCGCAGGCGCTTCGACCGGCGCTCCGCGCGATCGGCATCCGCGGCGAAGGCGCGCTCGTGCTCGGTCAACGCGCCCGAGCGGCCGACCAGCTTGCGCAGCTCGGCGAGCGCTTCGCCCCGCCACAGCAGATCCGAGCGCCGCCCGCTGTCCTGCCAGCGGCGGGTCGCCGTGCTGACGTCGGTGAGCAGCGCGCGATCGGCGGCGTGCTCGGTGCGCCAGCGTGCGAGTCGCGGCCAGCGCTCGGCGAGACACTCGTGGACGATCTCGACGATGTCGACGCCCTCGTCCTCGCGCACGACGAGCAGCCGCGCATCGATCAGGTGGGCGAGCACGCCGCGCGCGCCCGGCAGCTGGTCGAGATCGCTGCGCGGCGCCGGGATCCGCGTCCCGTCGGTGGCGACCAGCCGCGAGAACAGGTCGCGGACGATGTCCTGGTCCTTGCGCGCGAGGCTGCCGTACAGCTGATCGGCGTAGGTCGACAGTGCACCGGCCACCCCACCCAGGGCGAGGTAGGCCTCGTACGTGATCTTGCGGGCAGCGCGATCGCGGGTCTGCCACAGCTGCGAGGCCGTGAACGACAGCAGCGGCAACGACGCGGGGCGACCGGCGACCTCGGCGACCATGTCCTCGACGACACGCGGATCGACGGAGACCTGTGCACGCCGTGCGGGCTCGGTGACGATCCGGCGCAGCGCTTCGGGCAACGGGGTCGCGAGCACGAACACGTCGAACATGCCGCGGAACGCCTCCTCGCTCTCGAGCACGCTCGCGAAGTCGTCGCGCAGGGTGACCACGATCCGCACCGGCGCACTCGGGCCGTCGGCGGCCGCCGCGAGGGTCTCCGCGAACCGGCGACGCTCGTCGGGATCGGAGCACAGCGTGACCAGCTCCTCGAGCTGATCGATCACGACGACCAGCCCGCGCGGGGCGCGCTCGCCGAGCGCGCGCAGCCGATCGACGATGCCGGAGGAATCCTCTGTCTCCGTTCCGATCGGCGGTAACGCGGCGAGCGCGTGCAGCGGGTGTCGGCCCGGGCGCATCGAGATCAGCTCGTAGTTCTCGGCGAGCCGCGCCATCAGACCGGCGTGGATGAACGAGCTCTTGCCGGCGCCCGAGGGGCCGAGCACCGCGATCATCGGCGCGCGCACGAGCCTGTTCGCGAGCGACTCGATCTCGCGCTCGCGGCCGACGAAGCGCTCCGCATCGGAGATCGCGTATGCCGCGAGGCCTGGATACGGCGAGCGATCGTCCTGGGCTTCGGCGAGCGTGTCGGAGTCCTCGGTCGTCAGCACGGCGAGTCGCTGCGCCGCCGCCTCGTCATCGAATTCAAACCCCCACGGCGCAGCGACCAGCCGGGCCTGTCCGCGTCCGTTGCGCCACAGCAGGAACAGCTCGGGTTCTGCCGACGGGGACGGCGACATCACCTGCACGAGCGGCGACAGCTTGACCGCGACCGTGCCGGCGTTGTCGAGCAGCGCGACCTGGCCGTCAGCGAGTGGCTCTCCCCAGACCACGACGCGCTCGCGATCGCGGCGCCGGGTGCCCTGCCAGCTCTCCGCGGCGCCCGCGCGACCGACGACGAGCAGGTACGAGAGCAGCGGCTCGAGCGGGCGCAGCGCATCGGCGGCGGCGGCGACATCGGCGGCGAGCGCGGCGAGCGTGCGTGTGCGATCTCGATCGTCGAGCCGGTCCGCGAGTGCCTCGAGCAGGTCACTGCCGGCGATCGCGCGGCGCAGCTCGGGCAACAGCTCGACCGCGTCCGTGATCTCCGTTCGTTCGTCGAGCGAGGTGGCCACCGCACGCGCGAGCCAGAGCCAGGGCGCCCCGTTATCACGGCCCACCGTCGCCCGCGCCTTGTCGCGAATGTTCGAGCTCGCGACATCGGTCGGGAGCTGAGCGAGCGCGAGCACGGCGAGCCACCGGCACGTGATCGCGACGAGCTCGCGCAGCGCGGCGTCGGCCTCGACGGTGGTGGTCGCACTCGCGAGGTGCGAGACCGCGTCAGCGATCGGCTGCGGTCCGTTGCGGACCCAGGTATCGCGGACCGCAGGATCGAAGATCGGGACCGCCTCGGGCGCCGCTCCGCCGATCGCGCGTCGCACCGCCTCGCCGAATGTGAGCGCGGTCGGCCACCGCGCGTCGGGCTGCTTGGCGAGCGCGCGCAGGATCACGTCGGCGAGTGGTTGCGCGACGGTGGCGGGCAGAGCCGGAGGTGCGACCTCGAGGTGCGCCGTCGGCAGGCTGAGCCGATCGAACCTGTGGAACGGCAGCTGCCCGGTCACGCAGCGATAGGCGAGCACCCCGAGCGCGTAGATGTCGGCGCGTGCATCGACATCGCCGGGTGAGCGCCATTGCTCCGGTGACATGTAGTGCGGCGAACCGAGCGTCGCGCCATGGCCGGTCAACGCGGTCTCGTCCTCGACGCCGGGTGTGGTCGCGCCGTCGATTCCCTTCGCGATCCCGAAATCGAGGAGCTTCGGCAGCAGCTGCCCCGCACGCTCGATCACCATCACGTTGCTGCCCTTGATGTCGCGATGGACGATGCCGAGCTCGTGGGCGGTGTGCACCACCTCGCACAGCCGGCCGAACAGCGGCGCGAAGATCGCTGGTGGAGTGGGACCGCGTCGCGCGATCAGCTCGTCGAGGGTCATCCCGCGCACGTGCTCCATCGCGATCCACAGCACGCCGTCGGGCTCTGCACCGAACGCGTAGACATGCGCCGCATACGGGTGGTCGAGCCGCGATGCGAGCCGGGCCTCGCGCAGGAACCGCTCGACGCGGTTCGGGACGTTCGCGACCTCGCGCCGCAGCACCTTGATCACGACCGAGCGGCCGAGCTGGACCTGCTCGGCGCGGAACACCTCTCCGGATCCGCCGCGCCCGATCCGCTCGAGGATCGAGAACTTCCCGAGCGTGCGGCCGATCAGCGGGGTCTCGACCGAGCTGCCCTTCACCGCGGCGCGATCAGCGGCGGTAGGAAGGATCTCCGTCGCGCTGTCCTCGGGACCGGGCACGAGCACCATGGTAACGCGTCCGGTTCAGATCAGGGCTTCGGCGGCGCGAGCGCGAAGCGCAGTGCCTCGAGGCTGGGCGGCTTCACGGGAGACGTCCGCGGGCCGAGTCCGAGGGTTGCCGCGACGGTGTCGCGACCGTCCGTGATCGCCGCTGCGCCTGCGAGCTGTGCCGCGCGCGGTGGCGGGGGTGCGGCACTGCAGGTCACGATCCACTGGCGCGGACTCGACACCAGCACCGCGCTCGTGTGAGGAGCGATCACGGACGCTGGCCACGGATCGTCGAGCCGTGCGCGGATCGCGGTGAGCCGCGTCCACAGCCGGACCAGCAGCCCGTAGGTCGGCTTGCCTTGCTCGTCGGCGAGGGCCGCGAGCGAGACCGCGGTCGCGTGCATCCTGGCGATCGCTTCGTTGAGCTGGGCGTGCGCAACGTTGGCCACCTTGATCGCCTCCGCCACCTGGAGCCGGGCCGCCTTCACATCCGTGGCCCCCTGGACGGCCGCCGAGCGCGCGGCGAGATCCGCGATCGCGGTCGCCAGCGCCGTCGCGCGCGTCCTCACCGCACCGACCGCGTTGCCATCGAGCAGCGGCTTCATCAGCTCGGCCACCTTGTCCCCGGTCGGGCTCGCGTCGACAATCTCGAGCGTCTGGTGCTGCGAGATCAGCACCGAGACCATGACGTGCGCGAGCTCGAGATCTTCGGCGAGCTTGCGGTCGCGCTCCGCGAGGTGCGCCTCGAACATGACCTGCGTGCTGTGGTCCTCGATGAACCGATCGAGCTCCGCGACTGCCTTGCCGCCCTGCGAACGCATCGCCGACTCGCGCAGGCCGCGCGCCTTGCCGCCGGCCGCTGGGTCCGAGGCACGGAGGACGATGGCGTCCCGTGGCTCCTGCGTGCCGCGGCAGATCGCCGCCGCATCGGGCGTCGAAGAGGTCGAGCGGCCGCACCCCGCGAGCGCCGCACACACGAGGATCGCGCGCTTCATCGGCCGATACTATCCTCGGCCAGCGGTCCCCTGAGGTCGGTTGACCCGGAACGACCGTCCCGCTTCCGCTGGGCGAGCGCACCTGTGGGTGTCGTCGGCGCGTTCCGGCGCTGGCGTGCGTTATGCTGGTCCACCCCCTGATGCGTGCCTCGTTGTTGTTGTGGGTCTCCCTCGTGCTTGTGGTCGGATGTGGGCCTCGCGTCACCGGCGCCACCGATGGCGGGGGTGGGGATGACGTCGATGCGCCCACCGGGGAGGATGGCGGCATCGACGCGGACCTGTGCACGGGCGGCACGCTGTGTGGCTCGCCCGCGATGTGCTGCGCGGCGGGCAACGAATGTGTCGAGGATCGCTGCCTGCCGGCGTGTAGCTCGGGCGTGCGCTGCGGCGCGACGCTCGATACGTGCTGCGGCACGGGCGAGGTCTGTCTGTCCAACGCGTGCGTCGTTCCGGGCACGGCATGCAGCGATCCGTACGACTGCGCGCCCGGCGACTTCTGCGAGCCGACGCTGAACCAGTGCCTGCCGCAGCCCGATCCGCTGACCTGCCAGATCGTCCCGACGTTCGCGGACCTCCAGGTCGTGTCGGAGTGGTCGTCAACTGCGGACGAGATCATCTCGATCCCGGTCGTCGCGAACCTCGACGGTCTGGGGGCACCGGAGGTCGTGGTCAACCTCGCACAGCAGGACGGGCTGGGGTTCCCGGGCGGTCGCATCCAGATCCTCGACGGTGCCACCGGCGCGATCAAGGTCGCGAAGATCCCGCACAACCCGCCGACCAGCTACGGCTCGCACGGACGGTCGACGATCGCGGTCGGTGACGTCTCGGGCGATAGCCTTCCCGACATCATCTACGCAGCGCGCTTCGGCAGCGGCGGCACCGGCCGGAGTCTGATCGTCGCGATCGATCACACCGGCGCCTTGCTGTGGGTCTCGCATGACGCGAACAACCTGCCGTACGGCATCAAGGTCGAGAACGGTGGCGCCACGCTCGCAAACTTCGACGCCGATCCGCAGGCGGAGATCGTGTTCGGCGGGACCTTGATCGATCACACCGGACTCGTGGTGTGGGATCAGGGCGGCGGCGGCAACGGCGGCTACCTCGGGACCAACGGGACCTACCAGGGTGGAATCTCGGCGATCGCCGACCTCGACAACGACGGGATCTCCGAGATCATCAGCGGCAAGAACGCGTGGAAGGTCGCGTGGAATGGGGCGATGCCCAGCATGACCACGGTCACCGCGTACTGGACCTATGCCGGCAACGACGGCTATCCCGCGGTCGCCGATCTCGACAAGGACGGCACGCCCGAGGTGGTCCTGGTCGCGAGTGGCATGGTGATCGCGCTCGACGGCCAGACCGGTCAGCTGTTCTGCGCGATCGATCCGACGGACGCGATGTGCACCGCCAACCCGGCGCTGCGTACGCAGCCTCGAGCGATTCCCGGCGGCACGACCTCGAACATTGGCGGTCCACCGACGATCGCGGACTTCGATGGAGATGGTCGGCCCGAGATCGGCGTCGCCGGTGGCTACAGCTACTCGGTCTACGATCTGCGGCGCCCGATGGAGGACATCTCCGGCATCACGCCGACGCCGGCTGCTGGCGCGCTGTTCGTGAGGTGGTCGAAGACGACGCACGATCTGTCCTCGAACGCGACCGGGTCCTCGGTGTTCGACTTCCAGGGCGACGGCTCCGCCGAGGTCGTCTACCAGGACGAGTGCAACGTCTGGGTCTACAGCGGCACCGACGGTCGCACGCAGCTCCAGATCCCGAACACCACGGGCACGATCCACGAGTATCCGCTGGTCGTCGATGCCGATGGCGATGGCAACTCGGAGATCATCGTCGTGGCGAACGACTCGAATGCTGCGGGTGACTGCCCGGGCCAGACCCCGCGCCGCGGGATCTACGTCTACGGCGACCCCAACGATCGCTGGGTGCCGACGCGCAAGGTGTGGACGCAGCACAGCTACCACGTCACCAACGCGACGACCGCGGGCAACGTGCCGACCGCCGAGGACCCGAACTGGGCACAGCCCGGCCTCAACGACTACCGCAAGAACGCGCAGGGCGAGGGCGTGTTCAACGCGCCGGATCTCGCGGTCGAGCTCGCAGTCGGCCTCGACCAGTGCATCTCGGCGCAGATCGTCCTCGACGCGCGCGTCACCAACCTCGGTGCGCTCGGCGTGGTGCCCGGCGTGGTCGTCACGTTCTATCAGGGCACCAACGCGCTCGGCCCGGTGCTCGGCACCGCGACCACCACGACGCCGATCCTCCCCGGTGGCTCCGCGCACGCGAAGCTGCCGATCCCCGCGCCGATGATGCCGAGCGACTACTTCGCCGTCGTCGACAGCGCTCGCACCGTCGCGGAGTGCGACGAGACCAACAACCAGGATGATGTCGCGGGCGCGACCTGCGTGATCATCCAGTGATCTGAGTGCGGCACGGTCAGGCGCGCAGGACTTCCGCGCGCCGCAGTGCCTGCTGGGCCTTGAGCACGACGTGCGAGGTCATGTTGACGATCTCGTCGACCGTCGCCTCGTTCTGCATCGCGGCCACCGGCTTCGCGACCCCGAGGAGGATCGGGCCGAGCGCCGATGCGCCACCGATCACCTTCGCGACCTGGTACGCCGCGTTGCCCGACGCCAGGGACGGGAACACGAGGGTGTTGGCCGCGCGCGTCAGCTTCGAGAATCCGTAGGCGGCCTGGCGCTTCTCGGCGTCGAGCGCCATCTCGGGCTGCATCTCGCCGTCGATCTCGAGGTCGGGCCGGCGCTCGCGGACGATGTCGAGCGTGCGGTGGATCCGCGTGACGTCGGGGTGCCTGACCGAGCCGAAGTTCGAGTACGAGATCATCGCGACGCGCGGCGTGACCCCGAAGCCCTGCACGGCATCCGCCATCTGCACCGTGATGTCGGCGAGCGTCTCGGCGTCGGGGAAGATGTTGAACACGGTGTCGCCGAAGAACTTCACCGAGTTCTGCAGCACCATCATGTACATCCCGACCGCGACCTTGCAGCCCGGCTGCAGCCCGAAGATCTCGAGCGGCGGACGCACGGTGTCGGGATAGTTGAGGCGAAGCCCGGTGACCATGCCGTCGGCGTCCCCGCGATCGACCATGATGGCCGCGTAGTAGTCGCTCTTCGTGATCTGCGCCTGGGCCGCGAAGTGGGTCATGCCCTTGCGCGCGCGCAGCTCGTACAGCCGCTCGGCGTAGGCCGGCTTTGGATCGGTGCGCGGATCGATGATGTCGACCCGGCCGATCAGGTCGAGGGACATCTCCTGGCACAGCTTCTCGATCTCGTGCGCCCGGCCGAGGAGCACGGGCTTTGCGATCTGCTCGTCGACGATCTGCTGCACCGCGCGCAGCAGGCGGGGATTGGCCGCGTGCGGGAACACGATCCGGCGCGGGTCGCGCTGCGCTTCCTTGGTGATCGTCCGCATGATCGAGTACGCGGCGTTCGATCCCTTCGCCATCAGCTTGTCGCGGTACTCGTCGATGTCGAACTTGATGCGCGCCACGCCGGACTCCATCGCGGCCCTGGCGACCGCCGGAGCGACCCACCACAGCACGCGTGGGTCGAACGGCTTCGGGATGAAGTAGTCGGGGCCCATCTTCAGCGACTTGCCGCCGTACGCCATGATCACGGAGTCCGGGACCGGCTCGCGCGTCAGCTCCGCGAGCGCCCGCGCGGCCGCCAGCTTCATCGCCTCGGACACGCTGGTCGCCCGGCAATCGAGCGCGCCGCGGAAGATGTAGGGGAAGCCGAGGACGTTGTTGACCTGGTTCGGGAAGTCCGAGCGCCCGGTCGCGACGATCGCATCGGGTCGCGCGGTGATCGCGTCGGGATACGAGATCTCGGGATCGGGGTTCGCGAGCGCAAACACGATCGGCCGCTCCGCCATCGTCTTCAGCATCGCCGGCGTCACGGTGTTCGCCACCGACACGCCCATGAACATGTCGGCACCGACCATCGCATCGGCGAGCGTGCGGCGGCCGTCATCGGCGATCGCGAAGCTCGCCTTCTGGCGGTTGAGGTCGGTGCGGCCCTGATGGATCACGCCCTTGGAATCGACGAGCACGACGTTGCTCCGGGTCATGCCGAGGCTGAGGAAGAACTCGACACACGCGATCGCGGCCGCGCCCGCGCCCGAGACGACCAGCTTGATGTCCGCGAGGTTCTTGTGGGCGAGCTCGGCCGCGTTGAGCAGGCCGGCGCCGGAGATGATCGCGGTGCCATGCTGATCGTCGTGGAACACCGGGATCCGCATCCGCTCGCGCAGCTTCTGCTCGATCTCGAAGCACGCCGGCGCCGAGATATCCTCGAGGTTGATCCCGCCGAACGTCGGCTCGAGCGCTGCGACGATGTCGCAGAACTTGTCGACGTCCTTCTCGTTCACCTCGAGATCGAACACGTCGATATCGGCGAACTTCTTGAACAGGCACGCCTTGCCCTCCATCACGGGCTTGCCCGCGGCGGCGCCGATATCACCGAGCCCGAGCACGGCCGTGCCGTTGGAGATCACGGCGACGAGGTTCGCGCGCGCCGTGTACTCCCACGACATGTCCTCGTCACGCGCGATCTCGAGGCAGGGCTCGGCGACCCCGGGCGTGTAGGCCAGGGACAGATCGAGCTGGCTGACCAGGGGCTTGGTCGGAACCACCTCGAGCTTTCCCTTGCGGCCTCGACGGTGATACTCGAGTGCGTCTTCCTTTCGCCCCATCGCCGAACCGTAGACCCAGGGGCCCACGTGCGCAAATCAGCTCAATCGTTATCGCGATGGAGCACCGAGACGTCCCGGGGATCGAACCCGTTGTAGCGCTGGTGCAGGCGGCGATCTCGACCGTGAACAGCTGCGAGCCGTCATCGATCGCGTCATCGACGCCGGTGATCGTCACCTGCTGGAACGTCGCGAACGTGGCCGGCGAGAACGTGATCGTCGCCGGGCTGATCGTGCCCTCGCCGGGATCCGAGCTCGAGAGCACGCATGTGACGTCCGCGGACGGCGCGACGTCGTATCCGACGAGCTCACCGCGATCGTCGAGGTTGGTGAACCCGACGTCCACCGGATCGAGCCCGGCGTACGCGGCATCGGTGCTCGACGCAGCGCCGAGCACGATGTCCTCGACACCCGTGACCGTGACAGCCCACCCAAAAGGTGCAGCCGAGGTGGCGCTGTTTGAGCTACCCGTCGATGAGGAGCGTCGCATCCATCCGGGCGGCGGTCGCGAGCGCACGCAGGAACGCGGCGAGCTGCTCGACGTCGGCGTCGCCTTCACTCGCAAGCTCGGCATTGGCCAGGGCCTTTCGCCGACCCTCGTCGTCCTTCAATAAGTAGACGCTCGTATCGTGCGGAATCACCCCGAGAAACAGCGCGAGCATCAGGCAGTGCGTCGGGGCGAGGTGACCGACCAGGAACATCATCTGGAACAGCTGATCGGACGAGACCTCGATGTTTCCGTCCTCGCCCTCCCAGCGCACCCCGTAGGCGACCCGACTCTCGAAATACGTGGTCCCGGCGGCCCGCAGCTTGGCGGTCGGCGCCCCGTCCCAGCCGAACTCACCCAGGCCGCGGACGAGCAGCGCTCCCGCCGTGGTCGCGAGCTGGGTCGGCAGCCGGGCCATCAGCCACTGCTCGACGTGCTCGGGGATCGGGTACCGGATCCGGCGGTGGCAGGCGAACTCGCGAGGCAGGCCCGCGGGGCAGGTCGCGCAGTGGTGCGACACCGTATCGAGGGGGGCGGCCTCGTCGACGAGGTTCTGGAGTGTGACCCCGCGGGCCGAGTCGCCCCCGGGCTTGCGCATCGTGAGCTGGATCTCGATCTCGCTCGGGGGCCGCTGTTCGCCATCCTGGCGCATGTGGGCCAGGGCGGAGCGGGCCAGGATCCGGGTCCGGTGCAGCTCGACGAGGCGTTCGACCCCGAGCGTCTTCTGGGGCACGCACCCCACCGCGAGCACGTAGTCGATCGCCATGCCCGATGGTAACCGAAGCCCACGACAGCTTGTTTCTCCAGCGCGGCACGGGTAGAACCCAACCACACGCACCCGTAGCTCAGCTGGATAGAGCGTTGGCCTCCGGAGCCAAAGGTCACAGGTTCGAATCTTGTCGGGTGCACCGTGCCTAAGACGTTGGCCGAGATCGCGATCGAAGCGGGGCTGGTCAACAAGACCAGCGCCGCCAAGGCGGGTCGCTTGGCCGAGGAGCGCAAGGAACCGCTCGTCGTCACCCTGATCAAGGAGCTCGGCGTCGACGAGATCGCCCTGATCGCGGCGATCCGCAAGCAGACCCGGATCCCCCTCCTCGATCCGGCGGACATCCAGATCGACACCGACGCTCTCCGCCAGGTCTCGCGCGACGTCTGTGCACGGCTTCGCGTCCTGCCCCTTGCGCTCCACACCGAGGGGACGACCAGGATCCTGCGGCTCGCGATGGCGGACCCCACGGACTCGACGGCGGTGGCCGAGATCGAGCAGATCACGCACCTCGAGATCGAGGTGAGCGCCCTGCCGCTATCGGCGATCGACGAGCTGGTCGCCAAGCGCTACCGCGAGATCCATACGGGCACGATCAGCCGCCCCGGCGGGACGATGTTCATCACCTCGAAGGGCAAGCTGCAGAATGTCGAGACCGAATCCGAGGTCTCCGTCACGGCCCAGATCCCGATCTCCGCGCTCCAGCAGGCCGTCGGGACCGCCGACCTCGAGGCCCACCTGAACGCCCTGATCCAGGTCCTCACGGCCAAGGGGCTGGTGACCGAGGCGGAGCTGGCCGAGGCCCTGCGAGCGCCCAAGCCCCGTTCGGGCGCTTGAACGTTCGAGTTTACGGGCGCGAGGCCCGGCGGCGGGCTATGATTTCCCAGGTCCGTCCGTCGAGACGCTCCTATGTCCGCACATGACATGACTGCGACGATCACCTGCGCTGGCTGCAATCACGGGTACGCCGATTCGGCGTTGTTCTGCCCCAATTGCGGCCGCCCCAAGGTTCGCGAGGCCGCCACCGATGCGCTCGTCGGCAAGCTGCTCGGCGAGCGGTTCCAGGTCCAGGCGCTGCTCGGACAGGGCGGATCCGGCACGATCTATCGCGCCGAGCACGTGACGCTGCGCCGCAAGGTCGCGATCAAGGTGCTGCACACCGAGCTGTCGCGCGATGACCTCGCGGTCGAGCGGTTCCGTCGCGAGGCGACGACGGTGGCCGACATCGACAACGAGCACATCGTCGAGATCCACGACTTCGGGCGCACGCCGGATGGCCGGCTGTATCTCGCGATGGAGCTGCTCGAGGGCGAGACCCTCGACCACGTGCTGGTGCGCGAGAAGCAGCTGTCCGTCGAGCGAACGGCCGATATTCTGATCCAGGTCGGCGAGGCGTTGATGGAGGCGCACGCGATCGGCTACGTCCATCGCGATCTGCGACCGCGCAACGTCTACCTGACCCAGCGCCGCGGCAAGGCCAACTTCGTCAAGCTGCTCGACTTCGGGCTGGCGAAGCTCGTCGAGACCGACACGGCAGCGCCGTCGACCAGCCTCGGCATGACGTTCGGCGATCCGCGCTACATGTCGCCCGAGCAGGCGCGCGGCGATCGGATCGATCGGCGCGCCGATATCTATCAGCTCGGCTGCGTCGCGTACGAGATGCTGACCGGCGGCCCGCCGTTCACCGGCAGCCGGGTGTTCGACATCCTCTCGAAGCAGGTCACCGAGACACCGACCCCGTTGCCGACCCGGCGCCCCGGCGTGCCGCTGTGGATGGAAGCAGCGGTCGCGAAGATGCTCGCGAAGGATCCCGAGAACCGGTTCGCGACGACGTCACGCATGGTCGAGGCCCTGCGGCGCGGCCTCGAGACCGGCGAGGTCATGGAGGATTCGATCGCGCGCCGTCGCGAGAGCGTGCCGCCGCCGTCGGTGTCGCGCGTGATGCAGCGAATGGGGATCTCCGACGACGGTGTGCTGCCGCCGCAGCCGCCGCTGCCCGCGCTCGCAGCGGCGAAGCCGGATCCCGTCCTCGAGGCTCCGCCGCGCCGCAGTACCGGAACTCCGAAGGTCGGCGTCCCGATCGTCGGTGCGCCGGAGGTCACCGTGCAGCGGCCGGTCGCCGGTGTGATCGAGCCATCGAGCTCCATGTCGAGCGGCTCCGCGTCGGTGTCGCGTGCGAAGCGCACGTCGTCGCACGGTCCGCGTGATCCCGACAACATCTCCCAGGTCTGGTACGCGGAAGGCGAGAACGACCGTGCCGCGACCTCGCTCGCCGGACGCAGCGAGACGGACGTGCTGTACGAGGAGGAGCCTCCGCGCGGCCGACGTCTCGGGATCTGGGTCGGGCTCGCGGGTCTGCTGGTCGTCGGTGGGACCGTGTTCGCACTGACCCGTGGCGGCTCGACCACGACGCCGGCCGCGCCGTCGCCACCGCCGATCGCGAATGCCGGGATCCCGGTGGATGCGGCGCCGAGCACGATCATGGAGTCGCCCGACGCCGCCGTGGCAGCGAAGCCCGTGCAGCCTGCGGCCGTAGCGAAGTCGCGGCCGACGACGGGAACCAAGGCCCCGTCGACGTCGCGCCCGTCGACCGGCTCGCGCCCGTCGAGCACGACCGGTGGACGTGACACCTCGACCGGGTTCGTGCCGCCGGGTACGACCGGCGCGGGCACGGGCTTCGAGCCGCCGGGGACCACGCACGACGTCAATCCGTACGACACCAACCCCGCGCCGATCGTGATCAAGTCGACGCCGAAGGATCCGCAACCGACGGGCCCGAGCGGCGTCGACGGTCCGCTCGATCCGTACGGCGGTGGCGGTACGCCGACCGATTCGCCCGCCGAGGGCGGCTCCGTCGAGCAGAAGGCGTCGTTCTTCGCGAACCTCGGAACCCAGCAGCTCGCGAGCGGCGACACCGGAAACGCGGCGGCCAGCTTCAAGAAGGCGCTCGAGCTCGATCCGCGCCACGTGCCGGCCGTGATCGGGATGGGAGAGATCGCGCTGCGCCAGGGCCTGTTCGGCGATGCGATCGCGCACCTCCGCAAGGCCGCGCGGATGTCACCGCGCAGCGCTCGCGTGTTCACGCTCCTCGGCGAGGCCTTCCTCAGCAGTGGCAACAGCAGCGATGCCGCCAGCAACTTCAAGAAGGCGCTGCAGATCGAGCCCGACAACGCGCGCGCTCGCGACGGCTACAACGAAGCGTCGAGCCGCGTCCCGCCCCCCTCGGACTGAACGCTACCGCCGCTTCTTCTGCTTGGTCGGCCCGGTCTGCTCGGTGGCAGTGTCCTTGGTGGGGGCGACCCAACCCGATGGAGCGCCATGGTGGGCGACTCCGAGGCGGATGCGGCGGCGCATGAACGAAGGCACGAGCTTCGGAACAGCCTTGCCGAAAGTCATGTACCCATCCTGTGGGCCGTGGATCGAGATGCGCAACTTCGAGGCAGCCGGGGAGATCTCTCCCGGCGCCAAGTCATGAGAAGATAACGAACAGGGATGGCAGCCTTCCACGTGTACGTCGAAGGACCGGTGGATCGCACACCGGAGGGCATCGAGCGCCTCGCGGTCGCGATCTCGCAGAAGTACGGGCTTCCGGTCGCCGACCTGATCAAGCGGATGACCGCGGGTCGGTTCCGGGTCAAGGCAAACATCGACGCTGCGACCGCGGACGCGTACGCGCGCGCGCTCGAAGAAGTCGGCGCTCGCGTCAGGGTCGAGGACGCCACGCCGACGCAGCCGAGCCTGCCGGTCGTTCCGCCCCAGGCCGAGCCCGCTCGCGCCCCCGCACCGCCGCCGCGCGCAAAGACGCCGTCGATGCCCGGCGACAAGCCGACACGCTCGGGGCGGTACTCGGTGTCTCCACCGCTGTCGTCCGCGCGCACCGCGATGACCCCGCCGCCGGGCGCTGTCGCGCCGCCGCCTGCGCGCAGCAAGACGCCGAGCGCGTCGGGTCCGGCGCCGCGCGAATCGCATGCGAGCTCCGCGCTGATGCCGCAGCGGGCTGCCGCCTCCGTGTCCCCGACGGCCGAGCTGGATCCGTTCGGTCCGCCGGGCGCAGGTCGCCCGAGCTCGTCGTCGCTACCGCCGTCGAATGCGGCGCGCTCGGGTGGCACGTCGCTGCCGCCGGCGAATGCGCCGAAGTCGAACGCGCAGTTCCAGAGCGGACTGTCCGCGGCGTACTCGCAGGAGGTCCCGATCCCGTCGGATCTGGGTGCGCTCGGTGGCGATGCGCTGTCGCTGTCGTCCCTCGATGGCGACGACGCCGAGGCCGGCACCCCCGGCGGGTTCGCACCCTCGCCGGACCTGATGGCGGCGAGCATCGGACCTGCGCCCGAGCCGGTCTCGTCGATCCGGATCTCCACGCCCAAGCCCGGTGCCGCGAAGCCGAAGGAGGCAGCGCTCGATCTGTTCGCGCCGCCCGACGCCGACGAAGCGCAGCAGCAGGTCTCGCTGATGGTCGACGACGAGCGACCCAAGCGGATGAGCACGCCGCCCCCGCCCGCCGCCACGAACGCGCCCGCGCGCTCGGCCGCGGTGACGTCTCCGCCGCTCTCGGCGACCCCGGCGATGCGCAAGCAGACCGCGGCACAGCCCGCCCCGACGTCGATGGGGGGCGGTGTCAGCGCACCCGAGCTCCATCGCGCGCGGTTCGCCGCCGGCGTCGTCATCTCGATCCTGCTCGGCTTTGTCCCCGCCCATCTGATCGCGGCCTCGCGTGAGGCCTCGGCGTTCCAGAAGATCGACGCCGCCCTGATCGCCACGCAGACGGCCGCGGACACGCCGGAGATCTACGAAACGCTCGATGCGTTTCGCGCCCAGCAGATCGCCCGCAAGCAGGACGAGCGACGATCGATCGCCATCACGTCGATGCTGATCTGGGCGGTCGTCGCGGCCGGCCTTGGCTACGTCTGGTTCCGTCGGATCCCGTGGGACCGCTTCGGCGGCTCCTGACGCTCGCGACTATTCGTCGTCGGCGTCGTCGTCTTCGTCGACGACGCGCTTCGGCCTGGGAGCACCCGACGCAGCGAGCGCCGCTTCCTTGCGCTCGCGCTTCGCGGTCACGTACCACGAGATCAGGATCGACAGGTTGTAGAGCGCGATCATCGGTCCCGCCATCATCAGCTGCGAGACGACGTCGGGCGACGGCGTCAGGATCGCGCCGATGATGAACGCGATCACGGTGAACCAGCGGTTGAACTTCCACAGCCCGCGGTGCGTGACCATGCCGATCAGCGACAGGAAGTAGATCAACAGCGGCAGCTCGAACACCGCACCGAACGCGAGCATCATGTCGCGCGTCAGATCGAGGTAGTGCTGGAGCATCAGCACGGGCGCCCGCAGGTGCTCCGATTCCTGGGTCGCGTAGCCGAGCAGGAACTCGTAGATGCGGCCGAGGACGAAGTGGTAGCAGAACAGCGCGCCGCTCACGAAGAACAGCGCGGAGAACACCGCGAACGACACGCCGATCCTGCGCTCACGCTTGTAGAGACCGGGCGCGATGAACTTCCACAGCTGATAGAAGATGAACGGCGACGCGACGAAGATCCCCGCCCACAGCGCGACCGACATGTTGACCCAGAACGGTTCGGTCAACGACGAGAAGCTCATCTTGAACTCGCCGAGCTTGGGATGCGTCCTCCACGCCTCGTAGACCGGCACCTCGAGCCAGTCGTAGATCTCCTGCGCGAAGTAGAAGCAGAGGCCGAACGCGAGCGTGAACGCGATCGCTGCGTTGCGAACGCGGTCGCGTAGCTCCTTCAGGTGCGAGAGGAACGGCATCCGGCTCTCCTCGAGCTCGGTCTCGACGGGCTCGGAGGTATCGTCGTCCGCGCGTGCCGGGCTAGCCATGCTTCGGCTCGGAGCCCTTCGCCACCGTTCCCGGGGCGGGGCGGACCAGCGAGGCGAGGTCATCATCGCCCTGGTCGATCACGTCGGGGTCGGGCTCACCGGCCATCTCCGGCATGGTCAGCCGCGGTGCCTCGGCGATCTCGTCCGGCGTCGCAGCCAGCTCGACGGTCGCCGGCTCACCGGTCGTCAGCGCGGGCTCGGGCAGGGGCGTTGCCTCGGTCGAGGCCGCAGCGATTGCTGCACCCGCGGCCGGAAGCTCCTTCGGCGGCTTCGGCTTTACTGGCTTGGGGCGGACGGGCGCCTCGTCGCCGCGCAGAGCGCTCTTCAGATCGCGGATCGCACCGCCGATCTGCTCGTCGCCCTCGATCTGGTTCTGCAGGGCGCGCGACTGCTTCTTGATATCGCGGATGCCCTTGCTGATCGTCTTGGCTGCCTGCGGCAGCTTGTCGGGGCCGAGGAACAGGAGCGCCACGATCAAGATCACGATGATCTCGCTGCCGCCCATGCCGAACATCGGTCGCAGCATACCACCCGATCGCCAGGGTGACCCGTTGCCGAAGGGGACTCACGTCGTGGCCGGGTCCGATCAGAACTCGCGGGTGCTGCGCCCGAAATCCGTCGGAGATGTCCCGGGCCGGCCCGAGACCTCGGTCGGCGCCGTGCCTGCGCGGAACCAGACCGGCAGCCCGCTCGCCCCGGGAGCTGCGACCAGCCCGGTCTCACGGTCGATGGTCACGCGCTCCATCTGGGGGGGTGGCGGACCCGGGATCGCGACCGGCGGCCGGCGACCCTCGGCGAGCCGGATCGCGCGCATCCACAGCGGGAGCGCCGCATGCGCCCCGTCGCCCTCGCGGCCAAGCTTGTGCGACGGATCGTCGAACCCGAGCCAGACGGCGGTCATCACACGGCCGGTGAACCCGACGAACCAGGCGTCGGTGTTGTCGTTGGTCGTGCCGGTCTTGCCCGCGGCCGGGCGATCCAGCGAACGTGCCGAGGTCGCGGTCCCGCGCGCCACGACGGCCGCCAGCATGTCCTGGAGCTGGAACGCGGTGCGCTCGTCCATGATCTGGCCACCCGTCGCGGAGATCCGGGCATCGGGCTCGGCCCCCGCGGTCGCCGCGAACCGATCGAACCGGCGCGCGGCATCGAGCCATGGATCCTCGGGCACCGAGCCGTCGAACACGACCTCGTCGCCGCGCCGGATCCGGACCGCGAACCGCGGTGCGATCGACCAGCCGCGACGCGCGATCACCGCATAGGCGCGCGCGAGCTCGAGCGGCTTCACGCACGACGCGCCGAGCGCCATCGGCCGGACCTCGGCGAGGTCGCTCGTGATTCCGAGCCGGCGGGCGAGCTGGATCACCGAGG
This sequence comes from Myxococcales bacterium, assembly GCA_028287135.1. Classification (GTDB taxonomy): domain Bacteria; phylum Myxococcota_A; class Polyangia; order Haliangiales; family Haliangiaceae; genus JABFXX01. The sequence goes on along the minus strand of JAQBQE010000033.1, from coordinate 160,726 downwards.
TTGCGCCGGTCCGATCGAACACGTCGATCGCCGGTGCGTTGAGCGAGGACGCGATCGCATCCTGAGCGAGCACGACGCCGCGAAACCGGTTCCCCGATTTCGGCTTCCAGTGAACGTTGGTGACCTCGTCGTACTCGGCGATCGGCGCGTCGCGCAGCGCGGTGCCCGGGGTGATCGCGCCGGACTCGAGCGCGGCGCCGTAGACCACAGGCTTCCAGGCCGAGCCGGGCTGACGACAGCTGCCGAGCACGCGATCGAACCGATCGGGTCCCCACGCTCGGCCACCGACGAGGGCCTCGACGTACCCAGTGCGGTGATCCCAGACCACGGCCGCGACCTGCGCCTTGCCCCATCGATCGCCGTGCTCGACGGCATCGTCCTGGAGCTGCGTGCCGAGCGCGGGCAGGGCGGCCGTCTCGATCACGAGGCCACCGCGCCCGAGCTCGTCGGGGAGCGCGCTCGCGATGAACGCGCGCACCTGCTCGGTGTACCAGGGCACGCGAGTGCCGTAGCTCGGGCGCGGGCGGTGGAGCTCGATGGGTGCGGCCACCGCGCGAGCGCGCGTCGCCTCGTCGATCAGCTTTGCGCGGACCATGCGAGCGAGCACCTCGTCGCGGCGCTCCTTCGCGCGGCTCGGATGGTGAAACGGATCCTTTCCCGACGGTGACTGGATCAGACCGGCGAGCAGCGCGGCCTGCGGAAGATCGAGGTCGGCGATGTCGCGGTCGAAATACGCGCGTGCGCCGGCGACCATGCCGTACGCGCCCTGACCGAGGAACACGAAGTCGAGATAGGTCTCGAGGATCTCCCGCTTGGTCCACCGCCGTTCGATCTTGCGCGCGAGCAACACCTCGCGCGTCTTGCGCCGGATGCTCAGCTCCTTGCCGATCTCGACCGGCAGCAGATTGCGCGCGACCTGCTGGGTGATCGTCGACGCGCCCTGGCGGGCACCGCCTTGCTGGATGATCCACGCGGCGCGGACGATCGCCTGGACATCATAGCCAGGGTGCTCGTAGAACCGGATGTCCTCGGCGGCGAGCACGGCCTGGAGCAGGTGAGGCGGCATGCGCTCGAGGGTCGACAGCGTGCGATGACCGACGACGACACCGTCGCGAAACGGCAGCTCGGCGAGGTGCGAGCCATCCGCGGCGAGCATCACCGAGGTCTGCGGAGCGTGAGCGCGCCAGTCCGCGAGATCCGGAACCTCGGGCAGATCCTGCGCCCACCGTCGCAGGGTCGACGCTGCGATCAAGCCGATCACGAGCGGCGTGGCGAGCACCAGCCAGATCACGGCCAGCACCGGAGCCCGCCACCACCACCCTCCCTCGCGCCGGTTGCCGACGATGACCCTCATGTCCCGAACAGCGCCATCTGTCGTGGCGGACCGAGCACGCGCGCGCGCGACCCGAGGGCGGCGACGATCGCATCCGCGCACGGACCGGTGACGAAGATCTCCCGCGCGCGGGTCTGCTCGATCCACGCGAGCAGCTGATCGCGCCCCGCGACGAACGGCCACGCGAACTGTGCCGACCACCCGGGGGCTGGATCGATCGCGCGCGCGGCGACCAGGGCGGTGACCGCATCCGGGGCGGTCTTGCCGCGATCGGTCTCGGCCCGGATCAGCACCGCGGGTCCGCGGCCGAGTGCGCGGATCGCCGGGATGCCAGCGATCCCCTCGAGCCGCTGGACCGCATCGCGGATCGACTTCGAGCCGACGACCGGCACGCCCTCGGCGACCAGCCGCGCCGCGACCTCGATGCCGTCGAGCGCGCTCTCGACCACGAGCACCGTCGGTCGGCTCGCGGCGAGCTGTGCGCGACTCCACTCGACCACCCGGGTCGCGATGTCATCGAGCGGCTCGAGCCGGTGGTGCGGTTCTCCGAGCGGAGCTGCAACGACGAGCGCATCTGCGGTGCGAACCTCGGCCCCCTCGATCAGCGGGCTCACGATCGTGCGGACCGCACCCGCGTAGAGCACGGTACGACCGACCGCATCGACATGCAGCGCCGCAGCGCCGAGCGCGCGGCCCGACGGGAACAGCTCGAGCCGCAACGTGCCGAGCGTGAACCGCTTCCGCAACGGAACGGCAAGGTGCCCGCCTCCACGTGCGCCGAGCAGGTCGAGCGTCAGCGCCGTCCCGATCAGCTGGCCATGGCCGGTACGTACGACGCGATCGACCGATGAGACGAAGCAGATATCGCGGCGCCGGCGCGCATCACACCAGATCGGTGTGCCGGTGAGGTGCACGCCCTCGCGCCACGTCACCGGAGCGATCGTGTTCGAGCGATCGGTACGACCGGGGCGGCGACCCACGGCTCACGGTGCCATCCGAAGCCGGATCAGGCAATCATTCGACCGTGTTCGTCGGTAGCTGACCGCTGAGGAGCAGTCCCTCGAGATCCCGGATGACCCCGAGCAGCTGGACGCGCTGGCTGTCGTCGAGCACGAACACGATCCCCATGCCGGGCGTCTCCTCGTCCTGCGGCAGGATCGTGTGCGAGACCTTGCCGACCAGGGACAGCGGCTGCGGCATGCCCGGGATCGCGACCAGCATGTGGACCTGCGAGGTCTCCGGCAGCGGCCTGTCCGTGTACAGGAACACGCCCTCCTCGTTGATGTCCTTGGTGTACGTCTCGGCAGGACCTTCGATCGCGCCGTAGGTGACCTGGAGCCGGATCGGCAGCCGGCGCTTCTCGCGCAGGTTGAGGAGGCCGCCGCGGACGAACCCGTTCAGGTAATTGATCTTGTCGCGCTCCGAGCCACCGAGCGCCACGACGACGCCCGCGGGATCGTCGCGGTGACCGACCACGGTGCCGCGCAGGGTCACCAGCCAGCCACCGACGTCGAGATCGATGCGTACGGCCGCCTGCGGCTCGACGTGCTCGGCGGTCGGAACGGTGACGGTCCAGTCACGCGGATCGAAGATCTTGATCCATTCCGACTGACTGGTCAGTCGGAGCTCGAGTCGTGCCGCACCCACCTGGCCATCGTAACGTAGTCAGCCCGCTAGCGGAGGGCGATGCGCAGCGTGATCGGCGCGCCGGCCCGCGTCACCTGGACCGTGGTCGAGCGAATGCTCGACGCACCGACATAGAGATCGGCCGCGTCGTCGATCGAGCGCAGCGGCCTGCCATCGACGGCGGTGACCACATCGCCGGTGCGGAGGCCGGCCTTGGCGAACACCGAGCCGGGCGCCACCATGTCGAGCCGAGCGCCCCACGGCGTGAACGTTCCGCGCAGCGAGCGCGTCAGCAGCTCGAAGTCGGCGAGCACGGCGGTGACGTCCCTGCGTGCGAGCAGGACCCCTTCCGGGCTCGCAGCCGGCGCGGGCGAGCTGACCGCCGGGACGCCGGGCACGTCGGCATACGGGTCCTCCGTGCCGGTCGCAGCGACCGCGTCCGCGAACTCGCGGATCCCCGGTGCATACAGGTTGTCATCGGTCGGTGCGGGCCGCGGCGCGGCGCGGGTCGGCCGGGGCGCGGGGATCCGTTCGTCGCCGATGACGGCGTCGCCGTACGCGTCGGCGTACGCGTCGCCGATCTCCTCGCCTGCACGCGGGGCGCTCGGCGCCCTGGCCACGCGAACGCCGTCGTCTCCGGCGTGGATCACGGGTGGTGCGGGCACCGCACGCGGGGCCGTGACGATGCGAACCGGCGGCTCCGCGTACGGGTCGACCAGCTGTTCCGAGCCGGCGCGGGCCGGCGCGACCCGCGAGCCGTCCGCCATGACGGCGTCGTACGGACTGAGGGGCTCGTCTTGGACCCGGGCGGGCACCGCAGGGTCGTACGGATCGACCGGGAGGTCCGGGGGCGCGGCGGCCGCGGTCCGGGTCGCACGTGCCTCGCGAGCATCACGGCGTGACCGCCAGGCCGGCTCGGGCGCGGCGAGCACGAGCTCGCGGCCCGCGCCGAACAGCGTGACCTCATCGTCGATGATCGACTGGACGATGTAGCCGCCGACGGCGGAACCGACCTCGGCCAGGACATGGACGCCGCGGTCCTTGTCGTACAGCAGTGCCTGGTGACTCTCGGGCAGAACCTTCACCACGCGTAGCCGGACCCGTCCGCGGGACGGATCTGCCTGGGCTTCCGGGGCATTGGGTTCCTCCGCGTAGGCGAGGGAACCTGTCAGGGCCAATGCGAGCAAACCGGTGACGAGGCGCATGGCGCGATGGCGGTGCAATCGTCGATCCGAGCAATCTGCTGGCAAGCCCTGGAAATTCCTCCGTCATCCATCCGCCGTGTAGCTGCCACTTCACACCCGTTGCGGCGGGCAGCCACAGAGGAATGACTAGGCCTTCTTGGCTTCCTTGCCGCTGCCCTCGAGCTCGGAGAGGTCCAGGTCCTCGAGCTCCTTGAGGTCCTCGGCGGTGAGGCCGCCCAGGGACGAGCCGGTGCCGAGGTTCGACGTGTCCTCGGTCTTGCCGCTGGTGCCGGTGCCGGCGACGCCCGCACCGAGCTGCTTGGCGTTGTCGCCCTTGGGCGCCTCGAGCAGGCCCATCTTCGCCTTGAGGTCCGAGAGCGCGTCGTCCTCGCTGCCGCCGCCGGCCTCGAGCGCGTGGAACTTCGACTCGAGCGTATCGCCCGACAGCTCGCCTGCGAGCTCGGCGCCTGCTTCAGCCTCGGCCTCCATCAGCTGGATCCGCTCGGCCATGCGATCGAACGTGTCGAACGCGCTGGTGTCGCCGAGACCCTGCATCGTGTTGGCGATCTGCTGCTGCGCCTCCGCCCGCTTCTTGCGCGCGATCAGGATGTTCTTCTTGCGCTTCGCTTCCTCGATCTTGTTATTGAGGAGGCGCAGTGCGTCCTTGAGCTTCTCGACGGCCTGCTTCTGCGAGATCCATTGCTGCTGGAACTGCGTCGCGATCGTCTCGTGCTCCTGCTTGCGGGCGAGGGCCTGACGCGCGAGTCCGTCGTCGCCGGCGCGGACGGCGACCATCGCCTTGCGCTCCCACTCCTTGGACTTGTCGGTCTCCGAGACGTACTGCTTCTGGAGCTTCTTCTCGTCGGCAATCGCGACCGCCACGGCCTTCTTTGCCTCGACCAGCTGCTGCTGCATCTCGAGCAGCACCTGGGACAGCATCTTCTCCGGATCTTCCGCCTTCGTGATGAGGTCGTTGAGGTTCGACTTGATCAGCGTCCCGAGTCTCGAAAAGATGCCCATGGCTTACATCGAGCCTACGGGATCAATGGTGTCGTTGCAACGCTCGCTCCGGGCATGCTACTGACCCCGTTCTCCGACGATGAGCGACCCTCGAAGACTGCCGCGTCACGTCGGCATCATCATGGACGGCAACGGCCGGTGGGCGCAGAGCCATGGCCGGCCACGCCTCGACGGTCACCGCGCCGGAGCTGACTCTGTTCGTGACATCACGCGCGCATCCCGGCAACTCGGGATCGAAGCGCTGACGCTGTATGCGTTCTCGTCGCAGAACTGGGCACGGCCGGCCGAGGAGGTCATGGGCCTCATGACCCTGCTCCGCGAGTTCTTGATCGGCGAGCGCTCCGAGATCCTCGACAACCAGATCCGGCTCGAGGCGATCGGCGACGTCGAGAAGCTCCCTCCGATGGTCAAGGAGCCGCTCGACGAGCTGCGCACCGCCTCGGCGATGCACACCGGGATGACGCTGACCCTCGCGCTGTCCTACGGCGGTCGCGAATCGATCGTCCGCGCGGTCCGCGAGATCGCGCGCGACGCTGCGGCCGGGACGCTGCGCCCCGAGGATCTCGACGTCGATCGGCTCACCGGGTACCTGCCGACCGCGAAGCTGCCGCCGCTCGACCTGCTGATCCGGACCAGCGGTGAGCAGCGGATCTCGAACTTCATGCTCTGGGAGATCGCCTACGCGGAGCTCGTGTTCACGGACGTCCTGTGGCCCGAGTTCCGCAAGGAGCACCTCCACCAGTGCCTCGAGGTCTATGCCGCGCGCGAGCGCCGGTTTGGCCTCACGTCCGCGCAGCTCGGCCTCGATCCGGCCTGACCCACATTGACCCCGCTCCCGGGCTGCGGTTAGCTGCACTGCCTTGGCGCTCGGTAATCTCGCGCAACGTTTCCTGGTCGCGGTCGTCGCCGTCCCGATCTTGCTGGTGCTGTTGCACTACCACCGGCCGGAGCCGACATGGGCGGTGATCTTCGTCGCATCGCTGATCGCGATGCACGAGTTCTTCGCGATGACGTTGCCCAAGGAGGACCGCAAGGCGGCCCTCGTCATGGGCGGGCTCGCGTGCCTCGCGTTCTACTGGCTCGACTTCGTCACGATCAGCGTCTACTCCGGTGGCGGTGACTGGCAGCGCAAGCTCGCGTTCGCGACGCAAGCCGGTGGCGGTGCCTCGGTCTCGCTGATCTTCGCGGTCGTCGTGCCGGGGCTGTTCTACCTGTTCAAGTTCCGAGACATCCCGAGCGTCGCGAACCGGATGGCCGCGACGGTGATGGGCATCGTCTACGCGGGCTTTCTCACGACGTTCCTCGCCAAGCTCAAGCTGATCGATCCAGCGGGCGAGCAGGACACGGTGCTGCTCGTGCTGCTCGTCGCGTGGCTCGCCGACACCGGCGGCTACTTCGCAGGACGGTTCCTCGGCAACAAGAAGCTGTACGAGGCGGTCAGCCCGAAGAAGACGTGGGCCGGCGCGTACGGCGGGATCGCCGGATCGATCGCCGGCGTCGCGGCCCTCAAGCTGATCAGCGCCGAGTGGCTGACCTGGGTCGACGTGTTCCTGATCGCGATCCCCGGCGGCATCCTCGGCCAGCTCGGTGATCTCTCCGAGTCGCTGATCAAGCGCTCGGTCGGCGTCAAGGACTCGGGCGCGCTGCTGCCCGGTCACGGCGGGATCCTCGACCGGATCGACGCGGTGCTCTTCATCGCGCCCTACGTCTACGCGTATCTCGTGTTCAGCCGCGCCCTGTCCTGACCGTCACGAACTACCCAGGGTATGGACGGCAGAGCTGGCTTCAGACCCCGTCAGACCTCGGTGGGCGAGGACTCAACCAAAGCCCTACGTGAGGCAGTTCATCTCCGCACCACGGCGCCAGCGTGCGTGCGAGTGTGGGTGTGAGCAAGGCATGATCGATGTTCTCCTATGTCATGTGGCCGGACGGGCGTGCAGCCTGCCCCTCGAGGTCGTGATCGAGACCATGCGGCCGCTGCCGATCCGGCAGGTCCCCGGTGGGCCGCCGGCGGTGCTCGGCATCTCGATCATCCGCGGCGAGCCCACGATCGTGGTCGATGCCGGTCGCATCCTCGGAGATCACGCCGGAGTGCCGGAGCGGTTCGTGACGCTGCGACTCGGTGCTCGCGCGATCGCGCTCGCCGTGGATTCCGTGACCGGGGTCCGCCGTCTGCAGCGGGCCCAGCTCCACGAGCTCCCCCCGCTGCTCGCGGGTGCTGAAGCGATCGAAGCTCTCGGGGTTGCCGACCAGGAGCTGCTCCTGGCGCTCCGGGCTGCGCACCTGGTACCCGATGACGTGCTGCGCGCGCTCGAGGCCGAACTGCAGGCCGGATGATCGCCACGGCCGACCAGGTCGAACAGTTTCGGGCCTGGATCGCGCAGCACCTCGGACTGGGCTTCGAAGATGCGAAGCTCGGGTTTCTGGCGGAACTTCTGCACGCGCGCGCTCGCCACCATCACCAGGATCCCGCGGGCTATCTGACCCGGCTAGCGCGGTCGCCGGGCGACGAGATCGGTGCGCTGGCCGAGTCACTCACCGTCGGCGAGACCTACTTCTTCCGCTACGCAGCTCAGTTCGCCGCGTTCACGGACGTCGTGCTGCCCGACCGGATGCGCGCGCGGGGAGCTCGCCGGCAGCTCCGGTTGCTGTCGGCGGGCTGTGCGTCGGGCGAGGAGGCCTACTCGCTCGCGATCGCGGCTCGTAGCATCGCGCCCGCGCCGACCTGGGCCGTCTCGATCCGCGGGGTCGACATCAACCCGGCCGCACTGCGGCGCGCAGCGAGCGCGCGGTTCAGCAACTGGGCATTTCGCGAGACCCCGGCGGATCTCCAGGAGCAGTGGTTCTCGCGCGATGGTCGCGATCACATCCTCGACGAGCAGATCCGGAGCGCCGTCACGTTCGAGCGCAAGAACCTGATCGTCGACGATCCGGATCTATGGCAGCCGGCAGCGTACGACGTGATCTTCTGCCGCAACGTGCTCATGTACTTTCCGCCCGACGTTGCGGAGCGCGTGGTGGCGCGCGTCGAGTCCGCCCTCGCTCCGGGTGGCTACCTGTTCCTCGGTCACGCGGAGACGCTGCGCGGGCTCTCGCAGCAGTTTCACCTCTGCCACACGCACGGGACGTTCTACTACCAGCGCCGCGACGGCGCCCCGACCCCGAAGGCGTGGCCGCTCGATGTCCGTCGTGCGGTGCCGGACGTCGCCGCCGCGGTCGAGACTGGCGACGGCTGGGTGGATGCGATCCAGCGCGCTGCGGAACGGATCCGGGTGCTCGTCGAGCCGCCCGCGCAGGCCACGCACAGCGCGGCCGTCGTGCCCGGTCCGCGCCCGGACCTCGCGCGGATCCTCGAGCTCGTGAAGCACGAGCGGTACGACGACGCCCTCGGTCTGCTCGAAGGTCTGTCACCGGCGTCGGGGCATGACGTCGATGTGCTCCTTCTGCGCTCGGTCGCCCTGACGCACGCAGGTCGCTGTGCGGAGGCCGAGGTCGCATGTCGCCGGTTGCTCGAGATCGACGAGCTCCACGCGGGCGCGCACTACGTGATGGCGCTGTGCCGCGAGGTCGTCGGCGACCGCAAGGGGGCGGCCGATCACGACCAGACCGCGGTCTATCTCGATCCGATGTTCGCGATGCCGCGGTTGCACCTCGGGCTGCTCGCCCGGCGCGCCGGTGACCGCGAGCTCGCTCGCCGCGAGCTCGCGCAGGCGCTCGTGCTGTTCCAGCGCGAGGACGCCTCGCGCCTGCTGCTGTTTGGCGGAGGGTTTCACCGGGACGCCCTGATCGCGTTGTGCCGCGGCGAGCTCGATGGCGTCGGGACGGGCACATGAAGCCCCGGCTCCTGGCGTCCGACCTGCGCGACGCCTTCGATGGCTCGTTCGCGGTGGCGCGTGATCCCGCCGAGGAGCTCGAGGATGTCCTCGCGATCCGCGTCGGTGATTCGCCGCACGCGATCCGCATGGGCGAGATCGCGAGCTTGTTTGCCGATCGGGCGGTCACCTCCTTGCCGTCGCGACGTCCGGACCTGATCGGGCTCGTCGGGTTTCGCGGGGCGTTCGTTCCGGTGTTCGATCTCGCCAGGCTCCTCGGGCATGCACCGTCCGGCGCCGCGTTGCGCTGGATGGTGGTCGTCGCGGGTGGAGCGTTCGCGCTGGCGTTCGAAGGATTCGAGCAGCACCTGCGCGTCTCCCGCGCCGCGATCGTGCCGTACGCCGGCGCCGGCGCGACGCCTTCGCATGTTCGCGAGGTCGTTCACACCGGTGGCCAGCTACGGCCGCTGATCGACATCACCTCGCTGATCGAGACCATCACACGACCGCTGGGAGAGACCTGACATGGGAACGAACCTGACCTTTGGACAACGACTCAGCGCGGGCTTCGCGGTGATCGTGCTCCTGACGATCGCGACCGGCGTGGTTTCGGTGCTCGCGCTCCGCAACGTGGTCGAGAGCAAGGACGAGGTGATCACCGTCGAGGCCGCCACGGTGACCGAGGCCGAGGTGCTCCGCGCCGCGGTCGAGCGGAAGGGTGGGGCACACCGCGGCTTCTTGCTCACCCGCGAGGAGCGCTTCGTCACCACCGCCATGGAGGCGCGCGCGAAGTTCGCCGCCACGATCGCCCTGATCCAGCCGAACCTGCGGACGGCCGAGGCCCGGGGCGCGCTCGAGACGATCGTCCAGCTCGAGAATGATCACGAACAGGCAGCCGCTGCCGTCATCGCGCTCCGCCGCGGTGACATCGCCGTGGACGTCGTCGCGAACGCGTTCGAGGAGCGCGTGATCGGGAAGCGCGACCAGCTCGATACCGCGATCCTCGGGCTCCTCACGAGCCAGCGCCTTCGGCTCGATGCCTCGCGGATCGCCGCGACCCAGACCGCGTCCGACGCGACCACGCTCGTGATCGTGTTCGTCGGGATCGCCTTGCTGCTCGGCATCGTGCTCGCGATCTGGTTGACCCGATCGCTCGGTCGTCAGATCGGGACCGCGGTCAGTCTGGTCCAGAGCTCGTCGGCCGAGCTCCAGGCCGCCGCGAACCAGCAGGCGACCGGGGCCAAGGAACAGTCGACGGCGATGAACGAGATCAGCATGACGATCACCGAGCTGCTCGCGACCTCGCGCCAGATCTCCGACAGCGCTCAGCGGGTCGCTCAGATCGCGGCGCAGACGGCGACGTCGGCGCGTGCGGGCGACGGCACCGTCGACAAGGCGAACGACTCGATCGGTGGGATCCGTCGGCAGGTCGATCTCGTGGTCAACCACATGCTCGCGCTCGGCAAGAAGTCGCAGGAGATCGGGGCGGTGCTCGACCTGGTGTCCGAGCTCGCCGAGCAGACGAACATCCTCGCGATCAACGCGACGATCGAGGCGGCCGGTGCCGGCGATGCGGGCAAGCGGTTCGCCGTGGTCGCCGACGAGATCAGGAAGCTCGCAGATCGCGTCGGTGGATCGACCAAGCAGATCCGCACCCTGATTGACGATGTCCGCGGCGCCGTGAACACGACGGTGATGGCGACCGAGACCGGGTCGAAGGCGGTCGATAGCGGCTCGAAGCAGTTCGGCGAGGTCGCCGCTGCGTTCCGGCAGATCGCTGGGCTGGTGTCGACCACGACCGAGGCGGCGCGCGAGATCGAGCTCTCGACCAAGCAGCAGACCACCGCAGTCGAGCAGGTCAACGTGGCGATCGCGAGTGTCGCGCAGGCCACGAAGGAGACCGAGGCCAGCTCCGGGCAGACGCTGATCACCGCGTCGCAGCTCGCCAACCTCTCGAAGGATCTGTCGCGGCTCGTGCAGCCGCAGAACCTGCGCTGATGGCAGCGGATCCCTACAAGTACTTCCGCCTCGAGGCGCGCGAGCTGATCGACGAGCTCGGGAAGGGCACGCTCGCGCTCGAACAGGGACCGAGCGTCGACACCGTCGCGCGGATGCTCCGCCAGGCGCACACGCTCAAGGGAGCTGCGCGCATCGTGCGGCTGCCCGAGATCGCCGAGCGCGCTCACGCGATCGAGGACGTGCTCGCGCCGTTCCGGACGGGCAGCGAGGCGATTCCGCCCGACCGGATCGCGACGTTGCTGGCGCTGGTCGACGAGCTGTCAGCGCTGCTCGCGCGCGCGGTGTCTCCACCCAGGGAGACCACGACGGCCGCGGCGTCGCCGACGGAAGTTCCTCACTCCGTGCGGACCGAGCTCGCGGAGATGGATGCGTTGCTCGACGGCGTGATCGCGACCCACACCCGGCTGCGTGGGGTCGGCGAGCTCACCGGCAGCCTCCAGGCGGTTCGTCAGCTCGCGGAGCTCGTGGTCGCACAGCTCGCGCCTCGCGGCGCGCCGCGTGACCTCGAGCGGACTCACGCGCTCGCCGAGCAGCTGCGCGACTCGGTCCAGACCTGCGAGCAGATGCTCGAGACTCGGCTCGAGTACGTCGATCGCGAGCTGACGCAGGTGCGCGAGACCGCCGAGCACCTGCGGCTGGTCTCGGTCGAGTCGACGTTCTCGTCGCTGCAGCGGACGGCGCGCGATGCGGCGGAAGCCCTCGGCAAGCAGGTCTTGTTCGCGGGGAGGGGTGGCCGGGTCCGGCTCGATGCGCAGGTCCTCGTCGCGATCCAGGCCGCGCTGGTCCAGCTCGTCCGCAACGCGGTCGCGCACGGGATCGAGATGCCGGCGGAGCGGCGTGCTGCAGGCAAGTCCGTCGCAGGAATGATCGAGCTCGAGGTCGTTCGCCGCGGCCGCAGGATCGTGTTCACGTGCCGGGACGACGGCCGCGGCCTCGATCTCGAGGCGGTGCGGCGGGTCGCCCAGCGTCGCGGGTTCGCCGCGCCTGCGAACATCGGCGCGGCCGAGCTGATGAAGCTCCTGCTGCGCGGGGGGATCAGCACCTCGAGCAGCGTCACCGAGGTCTCGGGCCGAGGCATCGGGCTCGATGTCGTGCGTGAGGTCGTGGAACGGCTCGGGGGGGAGGTCGCGGTGCGCAGCGAGCCGAGCGCCGGCACCGCGTTCGAGATCGTGGTGCCCGTCTCGATCGCTTCGCTCGAGCTGCTCGTGGTCGAGGCCGGGGGCGTCATCGTGGCGATTCCTCTCGACGCTGTCCGCGGAACCCGGCGCGTGGACGACGCGGATCTCGCCCGCACCGCTCATGCCCAGTCGATCCTCCACGCCGACCGCGCGACGCCGTTCGTCCCACTCGGAGGTCTGTTGCGAGCCGCGGCATCGGGGCGACCTCGGCGGGGAGCGATCGGTGTGATCGTCGAGGCAGCAGGTAGCATCGCGGTGATCGGCGTCGACCGCCTGGTCGGCACGTCGTCGACGGTGGTCCGTCCGATCCCCGCGATCGCGGGTGCCGATCCACTGATCGCCGGTGCCACCGTCGATGCAGCGGGCAATCCCCAGCTCGTGCTCGATCCCGAGCACCTCGTCGGTGCGGCGCGCGACCGCGTTCTCGAACCTGCTCGCGCGATGCTGCGCCACTCCGTCCTCGTGATCGACGACTCGATGACGACCCGGATGCTCGAGCAGAGCATTCTCGAGTCTGCCGGCTACGACGTCGATACCGCGACCTCGGGTGAGCATGGACTCGAGGCCGCGAGCAAGAAGCGCTACGCCTTGTTCCTGGTCGACGTCGAGATGCCGGGAATCGACGGGTTCACGTTCGTCGAGCGAGTGCGCGCCGATCCTGCACTGCGTGACACGCCGGCGATCCTGATCACCTCGCGCAACGCCGCCGAGGATCGCGAGCGAGGTCGGCTGGTCGGCGCGCAGGGCTACATCGTCAAGAGCGAGTTCGATCAAGTGGACCTGCTGGCGCGCATCCAGCGGATGGTGGGGTTGCCGTGAAGAAGACCCGCGTGCTCCTCGTTGAGGATTCCCCGACGGTGCGAAACCGGCTGCGCGAAGTGCTCTCGGCGGATCCCGACATCGAGCTCGTCGGCGAGGCGGCCGATGGGAAGCAGGCGATCGCGCTGTGCCTCGCGCTGAAGCCCGACGTGATCACGATGGACATGATGATGCCGGTGATGACCGGGCTCGCGACCACCGAGTACCTGATGGCTCACTGCCCGACGCCGATCTTGATCGTGTCGTCATCGACCAATCGCGGCGAGCTGTTCCGGACATACGACGCGCTCGCCGCGGGTGCGGTCGACGTGCTGGAGAAGCCGCGCGGTGACGAGCCCGAGGGGGTCTGGGAGGAACAGTTCCTCTCGACGCTCAAGCTGGTGTCGCGGATCCGGGTGATCACGCACGTCCGCGGCCGGTTTCAGGCGAGCGCCTCACCAGGTCTGTCGGCGTTACCGGCGGCCTCGACGCGCTGCGCTCTGATGGCGATCGGCGCGTCGACCGGCGGGCCGAGCGCCATCATCGACATCCTGAACGCGCTGCCGGCGGAGCTGAGCGCGCCGCTCCTGCTCGTGCTGCACATCAACGAACCGTTCGGCACGGCGTTCGCCGACTGGCTCGATCGCCAGACGCATCATCGCGTCGCGCTCGCGCGTGACGGAGATCCCGTCGATTCCGCGCGGATCCTGATGGCGCCACCGGACTCGCACATGGTGGTCGAGAACCTCCGGATCCGACTCACGCGCGATCCAGAGCGCCATTCGTGCCGGCCGTCGGTCGACGTCCTGTTCGAATCGCTCGCGCGATCCCACGGACCGGCGGTCACCGCGTGTCTGCTGACCGGCATGGGGCGCGACGGAGCGCAGGGCCTCCTCGCGATCCGCAACGCCGGCGGCGACACGATCGCGCAGGACGAGGCGTCGTCGGTCGTGTTCGGGATGCCGCGCGAAGCGATCCTGCTCGGCGCCGCCGCGCGGATCCTACCGCTCTCGGAGATCGGGCCCGCGCTCGCCGTCGTGGGTGCGGGCAAGGACCGTGCGCGATGACCGGGCACGTGGTGATCGTCGACGACAGCCTCACCGTCCGCATGGACCTCGCCGAAGCGTTCGAGGAGGCGGGGTTCCGGACGCTTCTGTGCACGACGGTCGCGGAAGCGCGGACCACGCTGCTGCGGGACGATGTCGGCGTCGTCGTGCTCGACGTGGTCCTCCCCGATGGCGACGGCGTCGACCTCCTGCGCGAGATCCGCTGCACCGCCTCCGGTACCACGCTGCCAATCATCATGCTGTCGACGGAGGCCGAGGTCGGCGATCGGATCCGCGCCCTCAAGACCGGCGCCGACGAGTATGTCGGCAAGCCGTACGATCGCGGGTACGTCGTCTCGCGGACGCGCGAGCTGCTCCGCGCCCGCGGCCCGTCCGCGGCGGTCCGGCTGCCCTCGGTGCTCGTGATCGACGACAGTGCGACGTTTCGCTGGGCGCTGCGCGAGCATCTCGTGCGCGAGGGCTACGAAGTGCTCACCGCAGACTCCGGGGAGGAAGGGCTGCGCATCGCGGCGGATCATCGTCCGCACGCGATCATCGTCGACGGGGTGCTGCCGGGCATGGACGGCGCCAGTGTGATCCGCCACGTGCGGCTCGATGCGGCACTGCGCGGCGTGCCGTGCCTGCTGCTGACGGCCTCCGAGGACCGCAACGCCGAGCTTCGCGCGCTCGATGCGGGTGCCGACGCGTTCGTTCGCAAGGGCGAGGACAGCGACGTGATCCTCGCGCGCCTCGCCGCGGCGCTCCGCAACACCGCGCCGTCGGCATCCGCCGATGCGGTCAGCTCGCTCGGGCCGCGCAAGGTGCTCGCGGTGGACGACAGCCCGACCTACCTCAGCGAGCTCGCCGAGATGCTGCAGGGCGAGGGCTATGACGTCGTGCTCGCGCGGTCCGGAGAGGAAGCCCTCGAGCTCCTCGCGGTCGAGCCGGTCGATTGCATCCTGCTGGATATCGTGATGCCGGGGCTCGGCGGGACCGAGACCTGCCGGCGGATCAAGGCGGCACCGGTCGTGCGTGACATCCCGCTCGTCATGTTGACCGGTCGCGACGATCGCGCCGCGCTGCTCGACAGCCTCGCCGCGGGCGCCGATGACTTCATCGCGAAGTCGGGAGACCTTCCGGTGCTGAAGGCGCGGATTCGCGCGCAGCTCCGCCGCAAGCAGTTCGAGGATGAGACCCGCAACATCCGCGAACAGCTGCTCCGCAAGGAGCTCGAGGCCGTCGAGGCCCGCGCGGCGCGTCAGCTTGCGGAGACCCGCGCCGCGCTCGTCGGGGAGCTCGAGCTGAAAAACCAGGAGCTCGAGGCGTTCAGCTTCTCCGTGTCGCACGATCTGCGAGCACCGCTGCGCGCGATCGATGGCTTCACGGTCGCGCTGGCTGAGGACTACGGCGCGGCTCTCGACGCCCAGGGGCACGACTACATCCGGCGCGTTCGGAGTGCGGTCCGCCGGATGAGCGAGCTGATCGAGGATCTGACCAAGCTCGCGCAGGTCGGGCGCACCGAGATCGAGAAGCGGCGCATCGACATCACCGCGCTCGCGAGCACGGTGGCGGCCCAGCTCCGCGAGCGCGAGCCTGCGCGCACCGTCGATGTCCGGATCGAGCGCGAGCTCGTCCTCGAAGGAGATCAGGGGCTGGTCCGCAGTCTCCTGGAGAACTTGCTCAGCAACGCGTGGAAGTTCACGTCCCGTAGCAAGGATGCCGTGATCGAGATCGGTGCGATCGAGCGAGACGGCCGGCGCGGGGTCTACGTGCGCGACAACGGAGTTGGCTTCGATCCATCCCGTGCTGACAAGTTGTTCCGACCGTTTCTTCGCCTGCACGCAGCCGCGGAGTTCGAAGGCACCGGGGTCGGGCTCGCGACGGTGCAGCGGATCGTGGTGAGGCACGGTGGCCAGGTCTGGGCGGAGGGATCGGTCGGCGGCGGCGCCTTGATCGGATTCACCCTGTGAAGAGATTGTGATGGCGAAACAGCTCCGGGTGTTGTTGATCGACGATTCGGAGGACGACGTTCTGCTGGTCGCTCGCGAGCTGTTGCGCGCGGGCTACGGCCTCACCTACCGCCAGGTGTTCACGGCGGACTCCGTGCGCGATGCGTTCAGCGAGCCGTGGGACTTCGTGATCTCGGACTGGTCGATGCCCGACGGCTTCACAGGCCTGGCCGCGTTCCAGATCATGCGGGGGCTCGGGCACGATCTGCCGTTCGTGATCGTGTCCGGAACGATCGGTGAGGAGCTCGCCGTGGATTCGCTCAAGGCCGGCGTCCACGACTTCATGACCAAGGGCAAGCTCGCGCGGCTCGCGCCGACGATCGAACGCGAGCTCCGCGAGACGGCGATCCGCCGCCGCCAGCGCGAGATCGACGACATGGTCGCGCAGCAACGTCGCGCGCTCGAGTCGTCCGAGCGGCTGCTCAGTGAGGTGCTCGAGAGCGTCCCCGAGGGGGTCGTCTTCGTCGACAAGGACGGTCGCCTGTTGCGGAGGAACACGGCTGCGGCCGAGCTCCTCGGTGTCCCGGGCACGAGCGAGGAGTACGAGACCTGGAGCCGGGGAACCGCG
This sequence comes from Myxococcales bacterium, assembly GCA_028287135.1. Lineage (GTDB taxonomy): Bacteria > Myxococcota_A > Polyangia > Haliangiales > Haliangiaceae > JABFXX01. The sequence goes on along the minus strand of JAQBQE010000033.1, from coordinate 144,133 downwards.
CTGTATCGGACCGAGGCCGGTGGGCCGCTGGCACTCGAGGATCGTCCGATCTCTCGCGCGCTCCAGGGCGTTGCGGTGAGCCGAGAACACTTGTTCACCAGCCCCGGCAAGCGGTTGTGGATCAACATCAGCACGCGTCCGCTCCGCACGGACGGCGCGATCACCGGAGCGGTCGCGACGGTGCGGGACCTGACGGCCGAGCGCGCTGCCCAGCAGCAGTTGATGATCTCGGACCGGATGGCGTCGGTCGGCATGCTGGCTGCCGGCGTTGCCCACGAGATCAACAATCCACTCGCCGCGGTGCTCGCGAACCTCGAGATGGCCGCTCTGCTCTGCGCCAAGCAAGGCGGACCGGAAGCGGCGGACGTGACCGAGGTCGGCGAGATGCTGAGCGATGCCCGCTCCGCCGCCGAGCGGGTGCGGCACATCGTCAAGGACCTCAAGGTGTTCTCGCGCCACGAGGACAGCTTCACCGATTCGGTCGATCTGTCGAGCATGCTCGAGTCGACCCTTCGCATGGCGTGGAACGAGGTCCGCCATCGCGCGACACTCGTCAAGAACTACGGCGTGACGCCGCCGGTCCGCGGATCGGAGTCGCGCCTCGGCCAGGTGTTCTTGAACCTCGTGGTCAACGCCGTGCAGTCGATTCCCGACGGCAACGCCGAACGCAACGAGATCCGGATCACCACGGGCATCGAGAGCCCGAACTGCGCCTTCGTCGATGTCACGGACACCGGTGCCGGGATGTCGGCCGAGACCCTACGCAAGCTGTTCACCCCGTTCTTCACGACCAAGCCACAGGGCGAGGGGACCGGGCTCGGGCTCGCGATCTCGCACCGGATCATCACGTCCCTCGGCGGTTCGATCCGCGTCAGCAGCACCGTCGGGGTCGGGACCACGTTCCGGGTCGTGATCCCGGTTTCCCAGGCGGTGGCGCACACGCGCGTGAACACGCAGCGGCACAAGGCGACGACCCGGCGTGCACGGATCCTGGCGATCGACGACGAGCCGCTGATCACGAGTGCCGTGCGCAGGATCCTCGCGAGCGAGCACGACGTCGACATCGCCACGGATGCGACGCACGCACTCGAGCTGCTTCGCGTCGGACCCGCGTACGACCTGATCCTGTGCGACCTGATGATGCCGCAGGTCACCGGCATGGAGCTCTACGAGCGCGTCCAGGCCGAGCGGCCCGATCATGCCGAGCGCATCGTGTTCATGACCGGCGACGCGTTCACGGTCGCGGCACGGGCGTTTCTTGACGAGGTGCCCAATCAGCGGATCGAGAAGCCGTTCACGACAGCGTTGCTCCGCGAGCTGGTCGCGGAGCGACTGAAGTAACGGCCGGGAGCCGGTGGACGGGTCTGCCCGGACCCGCCGTGCCGGCGAAGTCGGGTCCCGTGCGACGCATTGGCGGCGCTAACCGTCCGAGCTTGCTGATGGCGAGGGATGGCAGGGACGATGCACAGGGGTTGGCGCGATGACGCGCTTCGATCGCACGTGGGAACCGCTGGTCGTGTTGCTGGTCGCGTTCGCGCTCCTGGTCGGAACGCGCTGCTAGCTCGCTACTTGACGCACTGGCCGCGCGCGGAGAACCGCTTGCCGGGACAGCTGCCGGAGGTCTGGAACGTCGTGCCGTCGCAGCCGCAGTAGGCGCGCAGGTCGCGGGTGCAGGCACGCATCTTCGGCTTGCAGGTGCCGGGCTGGTCGGCGCCGCAGCCCTCGCCCTCGCACACGCCGGAGCTGCACTCGGCGCTCTCGAGGCAGCTCGCACCGTCGGCCTTCGAGGCGTTCGCTGCGGTCGGGGGCTCGGGGTTCGTGCTCGTCGGCGTCGGCGTGGTCGGCAGCGGCGTGACCGCGCCACTCTCGATCGGTGGCGACAGCGAGCCCGGATCGTTGGTCGAGGGCGGAGCACTCGGGCTCGGGGCTGACGAGGGTCCGTTGCCCTTGCCGGGGCTCGAGCAGGCGGCGAGGACGAAGGCGATCACGAGGGTACGGATCATGTCCGCATCGTAGTCGGGCGGGTCCTTCGATGGTGATTGCGTAGGCCGTCCTTGCGGTCTACCGTGCGGCCAACTTCGACGGGGGGGCTCCAATGCGCAGGACTTCGATCATCCAGGTGTCGAGCGTGCTCGTGATGATGGCGACCGTTGCGTGCGGGCCGCCGCAATCTCGCAACGGGAGCGGAGACGACGACGCCGTCGATGCGGGTCCCGGCACCGATGCCGATCAGCAGTTCCCGCCCGATGACAGCACGACCGCGGGCTGCCAGAAGCTCGACCTGCTGTTCGTGATCGACAACTCTGGCTCGATGGGCGAGGAGCAGGCGAACCTCGTCGCGAACTTCCCGACGTTCATCAACGTGCTCGACGCATCGGGTCTCGACTACCGCGTCGCGGTCACCACGACGGCGCGCGATTACCACTACACGATGTCGTCGCCGATCGGCGGCGGGATCCCACAGAGCACCGGTGCAGGCGAGGACGGCACGATGCTCAAGCCCGCCGCGTGCAACATGACGAAGCGCTGGATCGACAAGGGCGATCCGGATCCGGCACAGACGTTCTCGTGCGTCGCGAATGTCGGCACCGGTGGCAACAGCGACGAGATGCCACTCGGTGGGATGCGCGATGCATTCGAGGACCGGATGGCCGATCAGACCAATGCGGGCTTCCGCCGCACCGACGCCCTGCTCGGCGTGGTGTTCCTGACCGACGAGGAGGATTGCTCGTACGAGCAGTCGGTGACGCTCAGCTTCGCGCAGGGGCTGTGCGACGCGCAGATGGAGCCGGCGACCAACTACGTCGCGTTCCTCGACCAGTACACCGGCCATCGCACGCGGTGGGCGGCGGCGGCGATCGCGGGCATGGGGCCGGGCTCGTGCAGCTCGAGCTTCGGCAACGCGGCCGAAGCGACGCGGCTCAAGGCGTTCGTCGCGGCCGCGGGTGCGCAGGCGCGGATGTCTTCGATCTGCGACGGCGATCTGTCGGCCAGCCTGCAGCAGACGCTCGCGCTGTTCCAGTCGGCGTGCGGCGGCGTGATCTTCTAGACTGTCGCAGTCAGTCCGGAATGCAGTGCTTGGTCACGTCGTCGACCAGCCTTCGGAGGCGCTCGTCGTACGCGGGTGGGGGCTTACGCGCTTGAAGGCCTTTCGCGCGCATCCAGACACCCTCCAACCTTGCGCGGAACGCGCACTCCGTTGACCCGAGCTTGTTCTCGAGCGCGGACACCGCGACCTCGAGCGCATCCCCGACATCACCTGCCGCGATGGCGGCGTCCGCCACGGTGAGCCAGTCCGTCACCGGCTGGTTGAGGTCGTCGGGCCACAGGTGATGGGCGGCGATCAGATCCGCGTAGCGAACATCGATCTTCTGGTCCGCGAAGTAACCCCGGCACTGCGAAGCCGGCTCGAGCCAGCACTCGATCTCGCGGTCGAGCCGACCACAGGTCGCGTCGGTCCCGTCCGTCACGTCGATGAGGCGCGTCCTCAGGATGTCCGGGGTCTTGAGCCTGGACGGTGGGGCCCGCAGGACATAGCGCCGAGTCAACCGGCGACAGCGACTCGCTGCGTTGGAGCGGTCGTCGCGCGCGATGGCGATCTCGTTGATCACGTACGCGTCGTCCAGCTTGCCGAGCTCGACGTAGGTGGCAGCGAGTCGGTCGAACACCTCGATATCGGTGATGTTGTGCTTCGCGAGCAGGCGGGCGGCGTGATCTGCATCCCCGTGCTCGACGAGGATGTTCGGGACGTCGCCGCGCACCGCTGCCGGAATCCCGAGCGAGGTCGACCGCAGGAGCGGAGCCATCTGTGACAGCGCGCCATCCGCATCCTGGTTACCTGCGTGGCACCAGCCGCGGAGGTACGCGAGGTGATCACGCTTCTCGGGACCGAGGTGGCGGTTCTGCGCGCCACGGCGGCACAGCTCGATCCACCCGATGCCAGCGTCGGCGAACGTCTTCGCGATCGGAAACTGCGGCTCGACCTCGGGATGTCTCGATGGGGGCAGCGGCCACCGGAGCTCGTGCGTGGGATCGGGAAGGAACGCGGAGTAGTCCCACGTCGGTTCGCCCCTGAACTTGATGCGCCAGTGCCCCTTCGACGAATCGGGCACCGGTCCCGACTCGCGAGAGATCGGCGTCATCGCCGCCGCGATCACGTCCCGCTCGCGCTGCGTCAGCTCGTGGTCGGGCTTCGCGAGCGGCTCGGGCGGTCGTGGATGACAGGCGCCGAGCACCGCTCCTGCGATCACCGCCACCGCCGCTCTCGACATCACGCACGGCATCTTCGCATCGCGCCGCGGCGAAAGTGTCACGACCGTGTACGGGAGCTGGTCGCACCCTGGCGCGAAACGCTACGCCGCGATGCGGTCGAGGAACGTGCGGGCGTGGGCTGCCCAGTCGCTCCCGGCATCGAGCTCGAGGTAGCGCTCGAGGTGCTGCTTGGCCTGCGACGTCCCGCCGACCAGCGCGAGCATGATCCCGAGGTTGTAGTGCGCGTCGGCGAACTCGGGCGCTGCTGCGCAGACCTTGCGGAGCTCGGCGATCGCGAGCTCGGTCTCGCCGAGATCCTCGAGCAGGTTGGCGAGGTTGTAGCGAGCCTCGGGCTGCGACGGGTCGTGCTCGAGCGCGCGGTCGTAGAGCTTGCGCGCTTCCTCGAGCTCGCCCTGGCGATAGACCAGGTTGCCGAGGTTGGTCAGGGCCGCGGCCATGTTCGGCTCGAGATCGATCGCCTGACGGAACAGGTGCTCCGCGGTGTCGGACTCGCCGCGATCCTCGGCAGCGCAGGCCTCGACGAAGTGGCGATACGCGGTGGAGCCGCTGTTGGCCTCCGTCGGGTTGTCGATGATCTCGCCCGGCGCGCCATCGGACTCGCTGCCGTGGGGTGCGACCACGTTCGGATCGACGCGCGGCATCGAGAGCACCTGCGAGACGTGCTCGCCGAAGCTCGGCACGTTGAACGCCATCACGATCTGGCCGCCGATCGGCTGGAACGCGACATCGTCCTTGAGGGCGACGATGGTCTCGCCGTCGCAGCAGACGCGGAGCCTGGTCGTCGGATGCGTGTCGCCGGGCAGCGCCTTCCTCAGCGCGTCGACGTTCTTGCGCACCTTCTGCACCGGCATGCCGGTCGCGACCAGGTCCTTCGCCGCCTTGACCGCGAGCAGGTCGCAGAACGTGTAGTAGAACCGGCCGCCCTTGCGGACCGAGGGGCCGATGAAGCCGGTCTGCGTCCAGTAACGCAGGCGGGACTCCTGGACGGCGAGGATCCGGGCGACATCGCGGATGCTGTACAGCTCGATCATGCGTTCCTCCGCTGGGCTTCGACGTTGATGCTGAGGTGGATCTCGGGGCCCTTGGCCCGACTCTCGACGTCGACGTTCGGCATCGACAGCTCGCAACCGGCAAGCCGGCGCGCCTCGCCGAGCGCGACCCTGCGCGCGTGCGTGCGACAGCGTTCGTCCGCGGCGTAGAGGAAGGCGACCCGCTGCGCCGTCGTCGAATCGGGTGAATCACTGATCATCGCGATCGTCTTCGCGAGGTCGACGGTCAGCATCGTCGACCCGGTGTAGACGTCGCCCGCCATCTCGCCCTCGGTCAGCAGGCGCGCGGCGCCGTGAAGGAGCTCGACGGCGACCGGGGCGAGCCGCACTGTCACCTCGCGCTCGAACAGCGAGACCCTCCGGGCCATGGCCATCGGCTTGCGTGGTGGTGGAGCGAGCGACTGCGCGCGACGTGCCCGTCGAGGAGATCCCATACCGAAAGGCTAACGGAGCGCTCACTCGTGGGCCAAGTTTCCTTACATGTCGGCATCCCGCCAGGGGTGCTATTGCCCTGGAGTGACACGCGATCCGATGCCCCGCTGGATCCTGGCTCTCCTGTGCGCAGGCGCGTTTGTGATGCTCGCGCCGTTCGCCCCGTGGGTGATCCTCGGGATCTGGCTCGGCCTCTACGCCGAGAAGGTCCACGTCGCGATGATGCGGGTGCTCGGGGGCCGCCGCGGACTGTCGGCGACCGTGACCGTGGTGTTGCTCGTGATCTTCGTGCTGCCGATCGCCGCGATGATCGGGTCGCTCGTGATCGATGCGATCGCGCTCGTGCAGCGCCTGATGGCATCCGAGCAGGGGGCCTCGATCCTCGAACGGCTGGCGCGTGGCGACGCGGCCACGTCCGGTGAGAAGACCCAGCAGGCGATGATGTCGACCGACGGCATGATCGAGCTGCTGCGCCAGCAGGGTGGTCGCGCCTGGGCGGTGTTCACGCAGGTCGCCGGTGCCGCGGCCCACGTCGTCATCGGCCTCCTGATCATGATCTCCGGGATCTATGGCGTGCTCACCGAGGGCCGCGGCTGGTACTCGTGGGCGGAGCAACACGCGCCGATTCCCTCGGACGCGTTCCACCGGTTCGCCGCGGCGTTCGTCGAGACCGGCAAGGGACTCGCGTACGGCATCGTGGGCGCGGGCCTGATCCAGTCGATCGTCGCGACGGCCGCGTTCCTCATCCTCGGTGTCCCGTCGGCGCTCGCCCTCGGGATGCTGACCCTGATCTTCTCCGTGATTCCCGCGATCGGCACCGCGATCGTCTGGGTGCCCGTGTCGATCGGACTCGCCCTCACCGGTCGCGAAGGCGCCGCGATCGCGCTCGCGGTGGTCGGCGTCGGCGTGATCGGCACCGTCGACAACCTGGCGCGCCCGATCCTGACCCGCCGCGGTGCGCTCCAGCTCCCGAGCTACGTGACGCTGATCGCGATGTTCGGCGGCGTTCAGCTGTTCGGCGGCTGGGGGCTGCTCCTGGGCCCGCTCGTCGTGCGAATGGCCAAGGAAGCGATCCTGATCCGCTCCGAAGCGGTGGCAAATCCTGTCGTGCCCTCCTGAGGGTAGTCACGCCCGACGCGCCGTGATACGGCTCTAAAGCCGTGACGCTCGACGTGAAGCGCTACCCGATCCTCGTCGTCGACGACGAACAGGACAATCTCGACGCCTTTCGGTTCAACTTCCGCAAGACGTTCGACATCCTGACGGCGAGCAGCGGCCCCGAGGCCCTGCAGATCCTCGAGGAGAAGGAAGTCGCGGTGATCGTCACCGATCAGCGGATGCCGAAGATGACCGGCGTCGAGCTGCTCCGCGAGGTCAAGTCGCGCCAGCCCGAGGCGGTCGGCATCATCCTGACCGCGTTCACCGACGTCGACGTCCTGGTCGAGGCGATCAACCTCGGGCAGGTCTATCGCTACATCACCAAGCCGTGGGACGCCAAAGAGGTCCGCGGCGTCCTCCAGTACGCGATCGAGCGCTATGACCTGCAGCGCGAGAACAAGCGCCTCGCCGCGCAGCTCGCCGCGTACACCGGTTACCTCAACCAGCAGATCCACGGCGAGTTCGACTTCGGCAACATCATCGGCGACAGCGCACCGCTGCGCGAGGTGCTGTCCAAGGTCGAGCAGGTCGCACCGACGAGCTCGACCGTGCTGCTCCGCGGCGAGACCGGCACGGGCAAGGAGCTCGTCGCGCACGCGATCCACATCAACTCTCCGCGCGAGGAGAAGCCGTTCGTTCGCGTCAACTGCGCGGCCCTCGCGCCCGGCATCCTCGAGAGCGAGCTGTTCGGGCACGAGAAGGGCAGCTTCACCGGCGCGGTCGCCCGGCGCCCGGGTCGGTTCGAGCTCGCCGACGGCGGCACGCTGTTCCTCGACGAGGTCGGCGATCTCCCGATGGAGGTCCAGATCAAGCTGCTGCGCACGCTGCAGGAGCGCGAGTTCGAGCGCGTCGGTGGCCACGAGACGATCAAGGTCGACGTTCGCGTCGTCAGCGCGACCAACCGCAACCTCGAGAAGATGATCGAGGACGGCGAGTTCCGCGAGGACCTCTACTACCGGCTCAACGTGTTCCCGATCAACCTGCCGCCGCTGCGCGATCGGCTCGACGACATGCAGGTGCTGGTCGCGCACTTCGTCGCGAAGTTCGCGCGCTCGATGGGCGCATCACCGAACGCGGCGTCGCCGGAGGCGCTGCAGAAGCTCCGCGAGTACAACTGGCCGGGCAACGTCCGCGAGCTCGAGAACATCATCGAGCGCGCCACGATCCTCGCGAAGGGATCGCCGCTCGCCGCCCAGCACCTCGACTTCGGTCGTCGCGCGAACCCACCGGGCAGCAGTCACACCCCGAGCGGTCCGGTCGCGGTCGTCTCCGCCCCGGCACCTGCCGAGGACGGCAAGAGCCTCGCCGAGCGCCTGCTCGATAGCGAACGCAAGGAGATCATCGCGGCCGTCGAGAAGTCGCGCGGCAACATCGCGAGTGCCGCCCGCACGCTCGGCATCAATCGATCGACGCTGTACTACCGCCTGCGCAAGCATGGCCTCGAGCACCTGCTGCCGACGAAGATCGGCGTGGGTGTCGACGATCCCGCGCCGGTCCTGCCGGTTCCGGGGACCGAACCCACCAGTTGAGACCACGTGTGACGGCCGCGGTGGAGCGGAGGCGCGGTCGACGGCACGCCATCCAGTGGGCGCTCGGGATCTTCGTGGTGCTCGCCGGGATGACGCTCGCGGTGTGGACGCTGGCCCGCCAGCTCGGTGAGCGCGCGGTGATCGCCCAGTCACGGCTGCTCGCAGGACAGGTCGGCGAGCGGATCCGCGAGTGCGTGATCACCCGGATCGAGATGATCTCGCAGATCCGGCGCGAGTGGTCGCTCGGTGGGATCCGCGACGATCAGACCTTCGCGACGCGAGTCGACGCGCTGCTCGCGACGTTCCCGGGCTATCTCGCGATTAATCGGATCGATGAGGATGGCGTGCTCACGTTCGTGGCACCGCGGCATGCGAACCAGGCTGCCCTCGGTCGCAACGTCTCGGAGCGCCCGGTTGCGGCTGCCGAGTACCAGCGGACGCTCGCGGAGCGCAGACCGCGGTTGACGCCGCCCATCGAGCTGTTCCAGGGCGGCACGGGCATCGCCGCGTACGTGCCGACCGAGCTCAGCGACGAGCCCCCGATGACGCTCAACGGCGTGTTCCGCACCGAGTCACTGATCCGCGCGTGTCTCGGCGAGGATGACGTCGGCACGTACGCGCTCGCGATCCGCGATGGCGAACGGCCCCTGTTCACCCGCGACCTTCCCGACTCGGTGACCGATCTCGGCGTCGAGACCACGTTGCCAGTGCACAATCGGACCTGGACCCTGCGCGTCGTGCCGGTCCGCAGTGCCGTCGACGCGACGCTCGAACCGCAGCGCCTGGTCCTGATCAACGGGCTGATCCTGTCGGCGTTCGTCGCCGCCCTGCTGTTCGTGCTGCTGACGATGCGGGCGTATGCGCGTGACCGCGCGCTGCTCGTCGCGCAGCAGCAGAAAGAGGAACGCGAACGCATGAACGCCAAGCTCCAGCAGGTCCAGCGCATGGAAGCGCTCGGCCAGCTGGCCGCCGCGGTGGCGCACGACTTCAACAATCTGCTGACGGTGATCTTGCTGAGTGCGGACTCGATCCCGGTTCACGGTCATCCCGAGGCCCAGCGGGGCGTCAAGGACATCGAGGAAGCAGCACGGCGCGGCGTCGCGCTCGCCAAGGAGCTCGTCACCTTCGGGAAGGGGGACGTCTCGGCCCCGGCGAAGCTCGATCTCGCAGCGGTGGTGAACGACATGCGAGGCATGATCGTCCGTCTGACCGGGCCGATGCTCGATCTCGAGCTTGCGGTCACGAAGGAGCCCGCGCCGCTGCTCGCTTCGAAGACCCAGCTCGAGCAGATCCTGGTCAACCTGGTGGTCAACGCGGTCGCCGCGATGCCCGACGGCGGCAAGCTCACGGTCACGGTCACGCTCGCGGACGGCAAGCCGCAGCTCAGCGTGGCAGACACCGGTGTCGGGATTCCGCCTGAGGTGCTGCCGCAGATCTTCGAGCCGTTCTTCACCACGAAGGCCGCGGGCGAGGGCACGGGGCTGGGACTCGCCACGGTGTACTCGCACGTGCAGCGGATGGGCGGCACGCTCGATGTCGACTCGACGGTGGGTGCCGGCACCCGGTTCACCGCGACGTTTCCGCCCGCGTAGGCTGCTAGAGTCGCATCCGTGCGACTCCTGTTCATCGTCGATCCGCTCGAGAAGCTGCAACTCCACGGAGATACCTCCTATGCGTTGATGCTCGAGGCAGCATCCCGGGGCTGGGACGTCTGGACGTGCCAGCTCGATCACCTGGGACTGATGGGCGACGATGCCGTCGTCGACGCGTCACCGACGATCGTGATGCCAGCAACGACGCCGGCCGAGGCTTTTCAGGTCGAGGCGAGCAGCCATCATCGGCTCGCCGAGTTCGACGTCGTGCTGATGCGCAAGGATCCGCCGCTCGACGTCAACTACCTGCACGCGACCTGGATCCTCGAGCACGCGCGCGGCAAGACGCTGCTCGTCAACGATCCGCGAGGGCTGCGCGAGCTCAACGAGCACCTCGCCGTCCTCCGGTTCCCTCACCTGACACCACCGACGATCGTCACGCGGTCCGCCGACAAGCTGCGCGCGTTCCAGGCCGCGCAGGGCGGCGCGATCGTCGTCAAGCCGGTCGATGGCTATGGCGGGCTCGGGATCTTCGTCGTGCGGGACGGCGATCCGAATGCGTCGTCGATCCTCGAGACCTCGACCGGCGCCGGGACGCGGTGGACGATCGCGCAGCGCTACCTGCCGGAGGCGGTCGAGGGCGACAAGCGGATCGTCCTCGTCGACGGCGAGCCCGTCGGTGCCGTGCTGCGCGTCCCGGGGAGCGCGGAGGCCCGCGGCAACCTGCACGTCGGTGGCCGGGCCGTGAAGACCCAGATCGATGCTCGCGACAAGGAGATCATCGCGGCGGTCGCTCCCATGTTGCGCGAGTACGGGCAGATCCTCGTCGGGCTCGATGTGATCGGCGGAATGCTGACCGAGCTCAACATCACGTCGCCGACCGGCGTCCGTCACGCATCGCGACTCGATGACAAGAACGTCGCCGCCCCGATCCTCGACTGCTTCGAGCGGATGTCGCGCGGGATCCGCACACGCTAGGGCAGGGGAATGCAGGTGAGGGTCGCGCCGTCGTCGACGCACGCGCGACCGAGGTGAAACCACAGCCCGGTCGCCGGCGCGCCTGCGGGGAGCGTCCCGATCGAGAACCGCGGGCCAAAGCCGTGGCCCTGGCTGCGCGCGCACAGGATCTCGCGCCCCTCGACGGTGCACAGATCCGCGCGGTGATCTCCGTCGATGTCGCGCAGCGCGGTGAGCGATGCATTCGTCGGGACCGGCTCGACCGCACCCTCGCGCGAGAAGCTCCACGGCACACCGTCGGTGGTCAGCGCATGATCCGAGGCGCGACCGCAGGCGAGCCCGGTCGGGGTGGCGGCGCACCAGTCGATCTCGGGATCCGCATCGAGGTTGGCCATCCACAGCGGCTGGTCGGGCTCGGGCCATGGCGAGCGCACCGTCGAGACCAGCGAAGAGCCCCGTGGCGTACAGATCGCGCCCTCGTCGGACAGCCCGCAGATCGTGTCGCCGAACGCGCCGAGCGAGCGATCGCTGGCGGTCGCCGGTCCGCTGCGCGCGAACGCCGGTGACCAGCGCTCGAACGTGAACGGCTCCGGCGTGGACACCGCCCCGCACAGGATCCCCGTGGGGCTGCGGCCGCACGCGAGAACGGCGCCGGCCTCGATGAGGCCGACGATCAGGCTCTCGGGCTCGACCGGGAATGCACCGCGCACGACGGGAGCCGCGAACCCGAGCGTCGTGCCCGGTGCCTCGAGCAGCTCGCCGTTGACGACCGTGAACAGCCGATCGAGCGAGATCGCGGCCGCGCGTCCCGCTGCCGGCAGCCAGCTCGGCCGTGGCATCGTGATCGGCGCGTGCGAGATCACCCAGGTCGGCGCATCGCCCTCGCCGCATGCACGGATCGCGAGCCGGTCACCGGTGGTCGCAAGGCAGCCCAGGTGATGCCGCGGCGACACGAGCTCGGGCGCCAGCGGTGCGCCGCTCCACAGATGGCCTTCGTCGTCGAGCGAGAACCAGGTGGCCGCGCTCGGTTCGCAGCTCGCCGCTGCGACCAGCGTCCCCGCGGGATCGACGGCGACGCACGCACCACCGACGCGAAGCTCGCCCGCGAGCGTGAGCTCGACGAGATCGGGGCTTGTGCAGCTGGGGTCGAGACCGAGCGTTCCGCTCGTCGCATCGAGGTGCACGCAGCGGCCGTCGTGACGGAGCGCGCCGGTCACCGCTCGGCGCAGGCCCACCGCGTAGCGCCGGTGCAACCAGATCGCGTGCGCTGGCTGCGTGTCGATCGCGCACGCGGTCCCGCACGCGCCGCAGCCGGTGGCGCATGCCTCGTAGTGCGCGAGGTTGTTCGCGGACCGCGCGTACAGGGCACCGGAGACATTCTCGGGCTCGTTCTCGATCGCGTAGCCGCGGAACGCCAGCAGCTCGCCGGTGTAGCCGTGCTGCGCGGCCGCGAGCACGGTGAGCGCGCCGGCGATCATGTGATCGGCATGATCGCGACCGTGGGTGGCAGAGACCTCGAGCGTGCGGATCGTGCTCGGCTCGGTGATCCGGATCGTTTCGGCGACGGTCGCGATCAAGCCGGCCTGGTCGTAGTGCGCAGGGCTGCGCGCGATCGTCTCGACATTTGTCACCGAGCCATCGAACAGGTGGAGCAAGCTGTCGGGCTTCTCTCCCTCCTTGCCGCCGTCGGGGTAGCCGAGGAACACGAGCGAGATCGGGGCGCCGGCGAGCCGGCAGTGATCGGCCGCATGTCCCGCGAGCTCGATCACGCCGCACGTCCAGGTGCTCGTCACCCCGGCGGCCTCGGCATACGCCTCCTGCAGACCGCGGTAGCGCTTCGCCGCGGTCTCGAGCCCGCCGCCCCCATCACCCGCGGTGACGTAGACGTTGGTCAACCCTGCGCGTCGATCCGCGACGTCGGCGAGGTCGGGTTGCATGAACAGCAGGTCATCGTCCTGATGCGCGACGATCGTCAGGTGGGCCGCTGGCACGAGCTCGGGGCCGTCGGGCAGCAGGTCCTCGCCGCACCCGACGGAGGCAACGAGCAGGACCACGGACCACCGCACGTCCGCAGTCTTGCCGGGCAGCTGTGGGCGGTCAAGGACGACGACGAGCAGCGAGCTGGGCGAGGCCGCCGGCGCCCCCCACGACGAGGTGGGCGAGCCACAGCCCGAGCGAGGCAGCGAGCGCGTCGGCCTCGGGCATCCCGAACAGCCGGCCGCACAGCGCGACGTAGACCGCCTCGCGAGCGCCGGCCCCACCGACGGTGATCGGCAAGAACGTGGTGGCCGCCGCGAGGGGGACTACGAGCAGCGACGATGCGAGATCGATCGGCGCGAGCGCGGCGAGCAACAGCCAGCCGGCGGCGGCGATCAGCGCCTGCGTCCCGATCGACAGCAGCGCTGCGATCACGAATGCGCCGCGATCGCGCAGCTCGGGGAGCCGGGTCGCGTACGTCGCGAGGAACTTCGGCAGGTAGGGCGCGAGCCGGCGCGCGGCGGCGATCCCGATCACGAGCACGCACGACCCGACGCAGCCGAGCGCCGTCCACAGCCACAGATCGCGGGTGTCGATCGCATCGCCCGCGGTGGCGAGCCCGACCGCGAGCAGCGCGAACAGTGCGAACAGCCCGAGTGCGCGCTCGACGAGGACCACGGCGAGCGCTCCGGTCGCGCCTTCCGCGACGAACGCATCCCGCGTCACCACGCCGCGCCCGACATCGCCGGCGACCGCGCCCGGTAGGTAGTTGTTGTAGAAGAACGCGACGAAGTAGAGGTAGACGAGCCGCGGCAGCGCGGGAATCACCGTCGCCCCGTACGCGCGCATCAGCACGCGCCAGCGCAGCGCCCCGACGACGACGTTCGCAGCGACGAGGGCGATCACCGCGGCGAACGTCGCGTACGGGATCGTCCGGAGCGCGGTGCTCGCCGCGTCGAGGTCGACGCGCGTGGCGATGTACGCGAGGCCCGCGGCCGTGCCGAGCACGCGCAGCACGAACCCGAGGCGCAGCTTCACGGCCGCAGCATACCCGGAGGTGCCTGGCGTGCGTGCCCCAGCGACGCCGCGTCAGTACTCGAGCTCGCCGAAGCCGTAGGGTTCCGACGCGCGAATCGGCATCCCCCACCACAGCTTCGCGAGATCGATCTCGATCGCGTCGAACGGTTCGGCACGAACCTTGTCATCGTCGGTGTGGACAGCGATCACGGTCCACAAGCCACCCACCAGTCGGAACACCTCGAGTGTACGGATCCGAGGCTGGATCAGCCATGCGTGGGAGACCCCCGCGCTCGCATAGACCGGAAGCTTGCGCTTGCGGTCGAGCTTCTCGGTCGACTTCGATGCGACCTCGCAGATCCAATCGGGCACGACCGTGAAGAACGCTTCGTCGGGCACGTGGGGAAGCCTGGACGTACGCCACCCCGCGAGATCAGGAACCAGGATCCGGTCGCCCAGATGGAGCTCGGGCTCGTCGAGGATCAGCCAGCCGCCGGGTCCCTGTTCGCCGTGACACAGCGGAGGAACAAGCGCTGCCCCGAGCATGGACGTGACCGACGCATGGGATCCACCCGGTCGCGGCGAGAGGATCAGCTCGCCGTCGATGATCTCGGCGATCTGGTGCTCGGGCGCGTCGAGCACATCCTGATAGGTCGCGCGGCGGTGGTTGTCGACCATACAGTGACTTTACCAGACCGCTACGACGAGCCCACGCGAGGTTCTGGACCGGAAACGTCGTTCGCTCCCTCGTCCCGCTCGGGCGCGCGTGTTACGCGGGGCTGTGGTGAAACCCGCGGAGCCGCGCGGCGACCAGCCCGCCGAGCGGGGGACGGGCGAGGTTCACCGTGGTTCGGGCGATACAGGAGGCTGGCGCGCGATCGCGGGTCGGCCCGGCGTTCAGCTGCTCGTGTGCGGTCTGCTGCTCGCGCTGCTGTTCCCGGCGCGGTCGTCGGGTGCGATCGGGCTGATGGTGATCGGCGGCGCGCTCGGGATCGGGGTCGCGCTGCTGTGGCCGCACGCGCCGGGCTACCTGCGAAAGCCACCGAGCGATATCACCGCCGCGATGGTCATCACGATCGTGGTGGCCGCGGGGCTGACCACGTTCTGGGATGCGATGACCGTCGCGCCCGACTGGCAGATGGGCGACTGGGGCCCGCAGCACGCGGTGCTCGCGAACATCATGCCGTCGCTGCCGGGCTTCGACGTACCGGTGTGGAACCACGCGCTGTCGACCGGCGATGCGCCGCTCGAGCTCTATCCTTCGCTGACCTACTTCGTCGTGGGGCACCTCGCGCTCGTGCTCGGGCTCGAGAACGATCTGCCGCTCGCACTGATGATCGTGGCGGTCGTCGTCCACGTCACGATCGCGGTGATGACCGCGGTGATCGCGATGCGGATCGCACCCAGGCCGGTCGCGCTGCTCGTCGGCCTGATCGCGCTCGTCGACAGTGGAGCGATCGCGCATGGCGGCACCGTCGGCCTGTTCAAGTGGGCACTGCTCCACAGCGCGACCTCGCTCGCGTTCGCGACAATCGCCGCGGTCGGTGTCCTCGCGGCGCTGCGGCGCCCGCGGCTCGCTGCGTCGATCACGATCTGGATCGCCGTCGCGCTCGCCACCGCCACGCATCCCGCGGGGTTGATCGCAGCGGCGTCGATGTGCGTCGCGCTCGCGGCGGTGGCGCTGCTCGCGGCCGACGTCCCACCGCGGCGTGCACTGGTCGCGATCGGCCACGTCGCGCTCGGCGCCGCGCTCGGCTCCGTGGTGTGGATGCCGCTCGCCGAGCGGATCCTCGCCTACGGCCAGCACTTCCCGAATGCGCTGCGCTCGCCGGGGCGGCTGCTCGAGGATCTGCTCGCGGCACCGTCGCCGGTGACCTCGTACGCGATGCTCGGCTACGCCGGCTACTTCGGCATCCTCGCGGGGCTGTGGTCGCGGCGCGCGACGGTGGTGTTCGTCTCGGCGGCGGCGCTCGTGCTGCTGATCGGCCTGTGCGATGCGGCGTATCTCGCGTTCGATCTCGCGCCGGGGCAGGGCGTCGCGCGGCTCGGCACCGAGCGGCTCGCCCAGCTCGCGCGGCCGTTCGTCGCGGCAGCCGGCGCCTACGGGATCGCGGTGTTCATCACCAGCGCGCGGCGCGGCTGGATCGGTGCGAGCACGCGCCAGCGCCTGATCGCAGCCGCGCTGATCGGGATCATGTGTGGAGCGGTCGTCCGCGTCGCCCCGGGCGTGTGGTGGAACGGCGTGCAGCGCGCGAGCAACGACGCCCGCACGATCGCACCGGATCCGCTCGGCCGGCAGATGCTGACCGCGTGGGCGAGGGAGCACGTCGCCGAGATCAAGCCCGACGCATGGGCGCGCGCGGTGTTCGAGCAGGACACCCACGAGCAGATGCACCTCACCGCGGAGACCGGGCTGCCGACGTTCCACGATCAGTGGTTGCCGGACCTGCTGCTCCGCGAGCGGATCGAGAACCTCGGCGACGACAGTCTGCGCCGGTTCAACGTGCGCTGGGCGATCGGCGTCGACAAGTCGCCAACGCTCGGTGACCCCGCGACCGAGATCACGCTCGGCAGCTATCACATCCGCGAGCTCACCACGTGGGACGGGAAGTTCGCGCGGATCGAGAAGGGCTCCGGTGAGGTCAAGGTGCTGCGCCTCGACGATCGCGCCGTCGAGATCGAGGTCACCGGCACCACCGAGCCGGTGCTGGTCGCACTCGGCACCGGCTATTACCCGCGGTGGCGCGCCCGTCACGCGAGTGGTGCCGACCAGCCGGTGTATGCACTGCCCTCGATCCCCGACGGCAAGCTGCACATCGTCAGCGCATGGGTCGCGCCCGGCCGCACCACGTTCACCGTCGACGGACCGCTGCCGTCCGACGGCAAAGGCCGCGTGTTCTCGATGCTGGCCGCGCTGTGCGCGATCGCAGGGGTCGTGGTGTGGACGCTCCGCCGCCCGCGTCGCCGGGTCCTGCGGCTGCTCGCGCGCGGTCGCCAGCGGTTGCCGCGACTGCTCCATCTCGCTGCGCAGATCGGAATCCCGGTGCTCTGCCTCGTGCTGCTCGTCCGCGGCTGCGTCGAGGATCGAGGCGTGACGAAGAGCCTCGAGCTCGGCACCGGCGTGCGCGCGACCGCGACCGTCGACGCGCGGGTCGGCGAGGGCGCGTGGGAGTCGTGCGGCTACAGCCGCCTCGAGGCGACGTACTACTGCGACGGCCTCGTGGTCGCGACCGACGGGATGGCAGCGACGCTCAACGATGCGGCACCGAGCTGGGGCTTCAACACGCCCGCGATCATCGTCACCCCCGACGAGAGCAACGCCGAGGTCCGGATCCGCCTGCACGCACGGTTGTCCGGAACCTACTGGACCGCGGTCAACGACGGCAGCGCGACGCTCGAGGTCGAGGGCGATCAGCAGCGGGTGGTCACGCGCAGCATCCTGGTCTACGCCGACGAGGGCGAGCGCGACATCGAGATCCGCTCGAAGCTACCGTCCGCGAGTAACTGGTCGTTCACGTTCGTTCACGAGGACACGTTGAACCCACCGCGGCCGCACCTCGCGCCACCGCCGCTCGCCGCGCCGCCTGCGATCCGCGCGATCCGTTGATCCTGGCCTCGGCTACTTGCCGCGCACGAGCTTGATCATCACGCGGTCCTGGTCGACCTTGCTGTAGACCTTCTGGACGACGGGCTTGTAGCCCTTCTTCTCGACGCTGAGCTTGAGCTGGGTGAAGCCCATGACCTTGACCGAGGTCGGGCTGGTCCCCGCGCGATTGCCCGCGATCGAGATCGTCGCGCCCGGCGGGACCGTCACGATCGTGATCGCATGCGTGGGTCTCGCGAGCGGGACCTGGATCGCGGTCGGGGTCTCGGCGACGAGGTTCACGTACTTCGTCCCGAGCGCGTAGCGCGGGTGCTTGACGTCGACCTTGCGGCGCTTGCACGGACCATCGATCGTGATCGGCGAGGGACCGATCGCCTGGTCATCGACGCGGACGATCGACCCCGCGGGTGTGCTCGACACCGTGAGCCGGCACGGCCCCGTGCCGACGACGGGAGGTCCGCCGGGATCTGCGGCCAGCTCCTCGTCGGCAGCGTCGACCGCGGCAGCCGGCGTCGCGACCTTCGCTGCCGCGCTCATCGAGGTGGCCGCCTTTGCAACAGCCGGTGCAGCCGTGGCGGGCGTCGCGGCGGGCTCGGGTGTGCTCGGAGACGGCGTGGGCACTGCGCGCTCGGGCTTCGACGGCGCTGTCGCGGCCGAGGCCGTGGCGACGCGCGGCGTCGACGGGCGATCGCCACCACCGCTCGCGAGCACGATCACGAGGACCAGCAGGCTGAGCCCTGCCGCCGCGCCACCGATCACGAGCCACCGGCGGCGGCTCGGCGACAGGATCGCGAACATCGCTGCCGTGCTGTCGACCGGTGCGGCCGACGCCGTCGGCATCGGGGGCGGCGCGTACGGCGCGGCATCCGGTGCGAACAGCGGCTCCGAGTACCGTGATGCGACCGGCACCGCGAGCGGCGCGAGCATCGGCAGCGGCGTCGCCTCGGGCGCGAACTGCATCGCCGGCTCGCTCGGCGGCGAGAATGCGTACGGCGAGAGGTTGTGGGGAGGTGCGGTCGGCTCGCCAGTGCGGATCGCGGAGACCGGCGCGAGCACCGGCGGTGGCGGCGCGGCGACATCGTCGATATCGACGAGCGAGTCCTCGTAGCCGGGCGCGCGGAAGAAGTTGCCCGTCTCCTCGTAGAGCGCGCAGTCGATGAATCCGCCGAGCGACTGATCGGTCAGGTTCATCAGCGGATTGGCCGGCAGCACGTAGCTCGAGCCCGGCGTGCGCGACTCGACCGCGACCGGCGTCGTCCGCTCATCGCTCGCAGCGATCGGCTCGGGCGCGGCGAGGTCGGGCTCGACCACGGTGGTCGATTCCGGAGGTCGCGGTGATGAACCACGCGCGATGGCGGCCGGCGGTGGTGGCGTGACGTTCGGCGGTGGTGCGCTCGGCGGGGGCTCAGGCGCCCGGATGATCGTGGGCAGCTGCATCGTGGCCATCGACCCGGGCGCGGGTCTGGACGCCGGCGATGTGGCGATGGCGCCGAGGACGCGCGCGACGGGCGCTGGCGTGGGAAGTGCGACCGAGAGCAGGGGTACCCTGGCGACCGGCACCGTCGGTGTGCCATGCGCGGCGGCCCGGACCGGCGCCGAGGCCGCGGCGATCGGCGTGCCGTTCGCGGGCGTCGTGCCGATCCGAGGTAGCGACGGCGCCTCGCTGACGCGCGGATCGAACCGCGGGGTGGGTGGCGGCGTGTGGATCGGCGTCCGCGCTGGCGGGGTTGGTGGTGCGACCGCGGTGGAAGGTGCCGGCGGCGGGCTCGCGGCAGCGGCGGCCTCGGCGGCGACGCGAGCGACCTGCAGCTGCTTGAACACGACCATGCTCTCGTTGGTCAGCCGCCGCACCGCGAGGCGAACGCCCGGGCGCCCGAACCGGTTGAGCGGCGTCGACCACGCCTCGACGACCTCGCACAACCCGCGGAGCACGGGTGTCTTGTCCTCGAGCTGGATCGAGAACGCGGTCTCGAGTCCGACCGGCCGCTCGGCGAGGGTCGAGACGAAGAACGTCGAGTCGTCGCAGAACTTGTGGAACGTCGCGACGAACTGCTCGACGGTCGTGCACCGCGTGGCGACGACCAGGGCCTTCGTCTTCTCCTGGGTCGACCCCATCACCACCTTCCGTTCGATTGTAAGGATCCTCTGACGCAGGAGCCAGCTTCTCGTCTGGCATCGCTGTGTGTGCCGGTGGTGCAGAACGCACCACACGTTCTCACTGGCGCCAGCGAACGCGGCGCAGCACGAGGTCGGACTGTCCTCGGTCGAGCCGGGTGTCGGGACCGAACGCGAGGAAGACGACGTGCAGCCCGCGCGGAGGGCGGGGGATCGCGAACCGCAGCCGCATACCTGCGGGGGTGGGCTCGGCAGTCGCGAGCCGCAGGTGCTCGAGCCCGAGGGTGGCGCGGACCTCCGAGCGCAGATCGAGCTTCTCGCCCGGCGCGTTCTCGACCTCGACCTCGATGAACTGCGGGTCCTCGACGAAGAAGTGGGTCGCCGGCGCGATCCGGTTGGTCCGCGGGTACCAGCCGGTGCCGTTGAGGTAGAGGCCGTGCGGGCTCGGCCGATCCTGCGAGGCGATCCAGTCGCTGTCGACGACGTACTCGCTCGGGAACACGCGGCTCTGCGTCGCCGGCCGGGACAGCGCCGCGGCGGAGGCGATCGCCCCGATGCCATCCACGGGGTCCGCCTCGATGCGACGGCGGGTCGTGCTCGTCACGATCGCGGTCGCCCACAGCGCGACGAGGATGCCGAACGCGACCGCCCCCCGACCGCGACTCGCGATCCACGTCGACCCGGCACGCCAGACGATCACGAGCAGCGCGGCGACCGCCGGCGCGAGGTCGAGCAGGTAGCGCGAGGACAGGAACGGCGCGCGCAGATAGAACACGACGAGCGGCGCCGCGCCGATCACGGCCCACGCGAGCAGCACGGGGGCGAGCGGATCCGCGGTGCGCTGCCGGCGGCGACGATACCCCGCACGCACGCCGATCACGATCGCGGCGAGCAGCAGCGGGAGGTACGGCCACGAGTACGTCGTGAAGTAGTACTCGCGCCAGCGCGGGACATCGGCCTCGCCGCGATGGAGCCCGCGGTTGTAGAACCCGCGCTTCGCGCCGACCTCCGGCCGATCGAACATCGCGCCGCCGAGCTCGGCCGTTGCATCGAGCACGCTCACCCGCTGGAAGGGATAGCTGAACCGCGTCGCGTAGATGTTGCCGGACAGCGACTGCAGGTTCAGCCGGTGGCCGAACTCGGTGCCCGATCCGAAGCGCTGCGCATTGGTCGTGTACAGCGTGAGCCCGCCCGCCCCGAACACCGCGAGGCCGAGCACGGCGATCGGCAGCGCGCGCCGGCCGTGGGCACGGAGATAGATCCACGAGGCGACCACCGCGGTGCCGAGCCCGTAGAACCACACCGTGGGTCGGACGAAGCCGGCGAGCCCCGCGGCGAGCAGCAGCACCACGTAGCGATTCCCCGACGGAAACCGATGGAGCGCCACCGTACCGCCGAGCAGGATCAGCGCTGCCCCGTAGCTGTAGATCGCCGCTTCCTCGTAGACACCGAGCCTGCCCCGCAGCATCGCGAGGAAGCCGGGCAGCAGCGCGGTGAGCAGCACGCTGCCCGCGCCGATCCACCACGCTTCACCGTCGCGGGCGCGGAAGAAGGCGCGGATCAGCACGAACATCACGAGCGCGAGCCAGAGACCCATCGCGATCCGATCCGGAAATGGATCGACACCGACGACGCGCGCACCGACCTCGAACGGGGTCATCCACATCGGCACGCCGAGACCCCAGACCTGCTGGACGCCGGTCGGTGTCCACGCCAGATCGTGCGCGAGCCCCTCGGGGGCGGTTGTCAGCGCGAGCCGGCCGGCGAGGAATGCGTCGACCTGCGCGCGGTATGCGCCATGGCCGGCGTAGGCGCCGTGCGTGCCGAGCTGGCGGAATCCGATCAGCAGGCCGAATGCCAGGATCGCGGCCACGCCGAGCGCGCGAAGCCGGCTACGGAGCATGTGCGTGTGTAACGTGGCTATACGCCAGAGTCACGTTCTGCTCGAGGACGAAGTCGCTAGCGCTGCCGGAGCTGCGCGCCGGTGATGACCAGGGGAGCGGCCGACTGTGCGGTGACGCGATACGAGAGGCGCTGTTCGCCGTCGGACTCGAACCGGACTACGAGCTGGTGAGAGTCCTTCGCAAGGGTCACCTCGGCGAGGATCGACGAGCCCGACTCCACCCGGAGCCGGGCCAGCGGAGCAGTTTCTTGATCGGAGCGCGAATCGGCCGAGACCGTTACCACCCATTCGTACGAGCCACGCGGCAACGCACCGAGGGTCCCAGGCAGGCTGTAGCCGCCCAGCACCACGATGCCCCGAGCGTCGACATCGACTCCGGGCCGATGGACGCGCGTGAACGCGAACGAAGCAGGAATCGTCTCGGTGGCGACAGCGGCCAGCGTCTCGGTCCGCAGTGGCTCGCGCGAGCACACGTGAAGGCCGGTGTCGAGGACATGCATGCAGGTGTCGAGGTGATGCGCTGTGAGCGCGGGCAGCAGGGCGAGTCCACTGCCCCACGCGCGGTCATGGAACGCGATGGCGTCCGGCACCTGCGTGACGCCTGGCTGCCAGAGATCGCCGAGCTGGAGCCATTCTTGTGCGAGTGCGGCGACCGCATAGTCCACATACAGACGCCCGAAGTCTGCGCGGCGCATGCGGAGTGCGTCGACAAACCCGTGGACCGCGGGCCGATTGCGCTCGTGTGAGAACGCCATGTCGCGAACGGTCGGCTTCAGGAGAGCCGGTGCCGCCCGGTAGTAGCCGAGCGTCGAGCTGATGCAGACGAGCGCGAACACGGCCTCGAGCGCCCCGGCACGCATGCGTCGGTTCGGAGGCGTCAGGACTGCGCCGTACAGATAGACCCAGAAAACGCCGACCAGAAACGGCGCGACCGTGTAGACCGCGAACGAGCTCTTCGAATCGTCGAAGGCGACGAAGTTGAACAGGAACCACGGTAGCGTGGCCGCCCAGCCGAGCAAGTACCGCGCATCACGACGGAGCGCGGCGACGAGCACCGTGGCGAGGAACGGGTAGTAGATGACGTGACAGATTTCGACGAATGTGCGTGCGCGTTCGACGACAACCGAGAAGCTGAGGTGGCTGTACGCGGGAGATCCCGTGTAGATGGCGCGCATCCGGTCGGCGGGGACGAAGAACAGCCTCTGGAACGCAAACCCCGCCACACTCGCAGCGAGCGCAACGACAATGATCGCGACCAGTCGCCGCTTGCTCGGTAGCATCTCCGTGCCACGCCATTTGAGGTATAGGACGGGCAGGAGCGCGAGCGCGGCATGCGCTCCACCGTCCTGGCGCACCGAAACCGTGAACGCGAGAAGCATCCAGCTAAGACGCGTTCGACCGCTGACAACGGCCACGAGTAACAGACAGAGCAAGCCGGGTGTTGCCGCCTCGTAATGGGGATACCTGATCATCCACAGCACGAGCCCGCTGAACGCGAACGAAAGTGCGGCGACCATCGTGATCGGCAGTCGTCGCAACGCACACGAGGGCGCGACGCGCCTCGCAAGAGCGTACACAGCGATCCCGAGAGGGAAGTAGACAAGGCCCTCTACGAACGCAAACCACTCGATGCGACCGACCGGGACCAGATAGCTGAGCCCCGAAAACACCGACACGATCGGAGACACGTAGACCTGATAGAACGAGGTCGCGTAGTCGCATGCAATCGGCGGAGGGGTCAGCAGCGGCCCAGACCGGTACGCGATGCCGGACAGGAGTCCAGAATCGAGCAAGAACGGCGCGCGGACGAAGAAGTGCGTGAGCGTGAACCGCGCGACTGCGAGCGATAGCATCAGCGACGGCAGCACACCGACAAGCAGTGGCTGCGCTAGCAGCGCGACGTATCGCATCCCATCGCGCTCGTTGTCAGAGTGGAGAGGGGCGCTCGTAATACGCGACGCCGCAGTGGGCGTCCTCGGTCACGATCT
The DNA here is from genome assembly GCA_028287135.1 of Myxococcales bacterium. Classification (GTDB taxonomy): domain Bacteria; phylum Myxococcota_A; class Polyangia; order Haliangiales; family Haliangiaceae; genus JABFXX01. Next base: position 120,540 of record JAQBQE010000033.1, on the reverse strand, counting down.
TGTTGAATCGAAGCCCTGCGCGTCCGAGGACCTCGTCCACCGGCTCACGCGGGGTGATCCACTTGTGCCACTCGAGCACGACGGTGTTGGTCCGCTTCAGGAGCTCGGGGATCGTATCGAGGACCTTGACCTCGAAGCCCTCGACGTCGACCTTGAGGACGTCGACGGGGCGGTCGCCAGCGTGCGCGCGCCAGGCGCGATTGAGGTCGACGGTCGGGACCTTGATCTCCTGCTGTGCGCCCTTGGCCGGGATGTTCGGGTTCAGCACGGTGGCAGAACCAGAGATGTTCGATGGATTGAGGAAGAACGGGGCCTGCTCGACGTCGAGCGGGTAGCCGACGACACCCGACACGCCGAGGACGTTCTTCCAGCCGTTCTGCTCGATGTGGAACGCGGTCTCGGCCGCCATCCTCGGGTTCGCATCGACGGAGAGCCCGAACGCATCTGCGCGCTGGATCCGCTCCATCGCATAGCAGGTGAAGTAGCCGACGTTCGAGCCGAGATCGACGAACGTCCTGACCTCGCGACCCTCGAACGGGTCCCGGTAGACTTGGCGGTTGAAGATCTCGTCGGCCATCAACAGGCTCTCGCCGTACCGCACGCGGTAGCGAGTTCCGTTCGGCAGCGTGCGGCGCAGCGGCCGCATCGAGAGCACCTTCGATGCAATCTCGACGATCTTGAGCGCCTTCAGCGCCCGGTGGAACTCGGGCCGGAGCTGGAGGCGCGACATCAGCGTCGGTTTCAAGGGAGCAGACTCGGTCATCACGACCCGAGGCTTTACCACATGCCCGGGATTCCGTCGCAGGTTCCGCGGGCCCGTGGGAATGCGTCAAGGCCAGCAGTTCTCAGCGCTTGTGAGCGGCCCACTCGATCGCGTTGCCGATCAGTGTGAGCGGTGCCGCATCGACGAATGTCGAACGCGTGTGGCCGAGGGCCGTGTAGAACGTCCTCGAGCCAGCGTTCTCGCGAGCCCACCCGATCGCGTGAAACCCGATCTTCGATTCCGCGGGATAGTCACTCGGCAGCGTGGCCTCGTCGAGGGACAACAGGACCTGGGTCCCGGGCTTGTCCTCCGGCCGCGTCTGGAACAGGTACCACTCGTCGTCATGCTGGAAGGACGTGATGCCGGCGGTGATCGGATGGGGCGTCGCGGCGACGTTGACGGTAGCGGTCGGCAATCCGTTCTCGTGGTGCGCGAACACGGCACCGATCCTGTCGACGTAGAACGGCCAGTCCGACTCGGTCGAGCTCGCGGAATGCAGGCCGACGATGCCGCCACCGGCTGTGGCCCACGCCTCGAAGTCAGCCCGCCCCTGGTTGTCGATTCCGCCGTTGCCGCTCGTCACTGCGAACACCACGACGTCGAAGCTCGCGAGCTGCCTCGCGTTGATCGTCAACTGATCATTGGTGGAGCTGACGTTGAAGCCGCGCGTCTCGCACATCCCGAATAAGGCGATCCGCGCGTCGAGGTTGGAGTAGTGACGATACTGATTCTCGCGGGTATAGACGAGGACGCGAGCGCCGGTGGGTTGGCCGACGCAGGCGCCATCGATGTATCCGGAGGGGCGAATCGGATCGACGCTGCTCGCTGCGTCAACGGTCGGGCTGACCTGGGAGCTCTCACCGCACCCGATCGAGAGAGCGATCACAACAACGATAAGGTCGAACCGCATTCCACGAGGATAGCGGTTCGTTCCGCCCGCGTCGCTCATGTCTATGGTCCTACAATGAGGTCCGATGCTGCGAGGTCAGTTGCCTGCGATCGCCGTGCTTGCCATCACGGCCGCATGTGGCGATGACCTCACCGCCCCCCAAGGCCCGGAGGAAGGGAAGATCACCTTCCGGAAGGTGATCGTCGATCCGGCATACCGCGCCGAGGGTGTCGCGATCTTCGACGTCAATCGCGACGATATCTACGACCTGGTCACCGAGGAGCAGTGGTACCAGGGGCCCGATTACGGCGCCCACGAGCTACGAGTCCCGCGTGCGTGGGATCCAGAGACCGAGTACTCGCACAGCTTCGGCGCGTTCCATCGCGATCTCGATGGGGACAGTTATGACGATCTGATCGTGATCGGGCCGCCGGGAGAAGCCGCAACCTGGTGTGCAAATCCTCGTGGTCAGGACCAGCACTGGGAATGTCACATGATCACGCCGCGTGCATCCGGCGAGAGTCCTCTGTTCGTCGACCTGTTCCAGAACGATCGAAATCTCCTGATCCTCGGCACGGAGCCCGACCTGCGACTCGGCTGGGTGCAACCCACGTCACCGCCAGAGGCGGAGTGGACAATGGACGCGGTCACACCGCCATCGTTCCCGTACGCAGGACGGTACGAGCACGGTCTCGGAGTCGGTGACCTCAATCGTGACCGGCGGCTCGACATCATCACCGGCTCCGGCTGGCTCGAGCAGCCCGCCGCCGGCACGACCCGACCGTGGATGTGGCATCCGGTTACCCTTTGCCCCAACGACTGCAGTCACATGTACGTCTACGACGTCAACGGTGACGGTCTTCAGGACGTCATCGGAACCAGCCCGCACGGATACGGCGTCCGGTGGTGGGAACAACAACCGGGCCTGCTCGACGAGATCTCGTTCACCGAGCACGTGATCGATCGGTCGCTGTCACAGACCCACGCCGCGCGCTTCGTCGACCTCGACGGTGATCGGGTCCCAGAACTTGTCACCGGCAAGCGCTGGTTCGCGCACTTCACGGCCGATCCGGGAGCGCTCGAGCCAGCGTTGCTCGTGTACTACCGGATGGAGCGCGAAGCAGGCGACGTTTGGTGGTCTCGCCACATCATCGACGCAGATTCTGGCGTCGGAACGCAGTTCGAGGTGTTCGATGTCAACAAGGACACGAGGCCCGACATTGTCGTCGCGAACAAGAAGGGTCTGCTCTACTTCGAGCAACAGTGATCGCGAGGTAGCCTCAGCGAAACGAACGCACGGCGTCGATCACGACGCCTTGGTCGTGCTCCGTCAGCTCGTTGTAGAGCGGCAGCCGGACCAGTTCGTCCGCAACCCGCTCCGTGACGGGACAGGATCCCGCGGTCCCGCCGTGCGCGATCCCCATCGGCGACAGATGCAGCGGCTGGTAATGAAACACGGACTGGACGTCACGCGCCTTGAGGTGATCGATGAATGCCGAGCGGCGAGCCCCGGGAATCAGCAGATAGAACATGTGGAACGTCTGCTCGCAGTGGGCCGGCACGGTGGGCAGGCGCACGCCGAGCGACGCTGCCCAGTCCGCGAGCTCGGTGGCGTACCGATTCCAGATCCGCGCGCGCCGTTGCTGGATCTCGTGCCGAGCTTCGAGCTGCGAGAGCAATAGAGCGGCAAGGATATCGGAGAGCACGTAGCTCGATCCGACGTCGACCCAGGTGTACTTGTCGACCTGGCCCCGGAAGAACCGGCTCCGGTTCGTACCCTTCTCGCGAATGATCTCGGCGCGCTCCACGAAGTGCGGGTCGTTGACGAGCAACGCACCGCCTTCGCCGCACGTGAAATTCTTCGTATCGTGGAAGCTCTGGGTGGCGAGGGCGCCGATCGTCCCGAGCATCTTGCCGCGGTAGGTGCCGTAGAGCCCGTGCGCATTGTCCTCGATCACTGCGGCGCCGCACCCCTTCGCGATCGCCGTGATCGCATCCATCTCGCAGCCAACGCCCGCGTAGTGCACGGGCACGATCGCCTTCGTGCGCGGGGTGACGAGCTGCGGGAGGCGCTCCTCGTCGAGGTTGAGCGTGTCTGGACGAACGTCGGCAAACACCGGGCGTGCGCCGCGCAGGACGAACGCGTTCACCGTCGACACGAACGTGAACGCCGGGACGATCACTTCGTCCCCAGGGGCGATGTCGAGCAAGAGCGCGCTCATCTCGAGCGCGTGCGTGCAGGAGGTGGTGAGCAGCGCGCGCCGCGTGCCGAGCTCGGTCTCGAGCAACTTCTCGGTGGTCCGACAGAACGGTCCGTCTCCCGACAGGCGTCCCGCTGCGAGTGCTTCCTGGATCTTGATCAGGCCCGAGACAAGGAATCCCGGCCGGGTGAACTGGATCATGCCGTCCCCGATTGCGCGCGCGCCGTCTTGTTGCCCCAGATGTACTCCGGGGCTTGCGCGCCCTTCATGAACAGCAGGTCGAGGATCGACACCCCTGGATCGTACGGCGGATGCAGCTGCTCGTACTCGGGATAGTCATAGATCATGTACTCGAGGCCGATCTTTGCCTCGGCAAACAGCGCATCGTCGATGTATTCCTTTGCGGAAGGCCCGCTGATGTAGTGGGTCGCACCGACCGTCTCCAGGATGCGGACGAGCCGCTCCGTCTTTGCACCCTTGATCCCGAGCTCTGACGACCGCACGAACCGCGTCGTCGTGATCCCGAGAAGCTTCGCGAGCGCCAGCGTGGTCTCGATGGTGAAGTCGATCAGGCGTTCGGGGCGGGTCGCGTAGAACGAATCGATCAGCGGTGCATACGTCGCGTAGAACGGCGCCCTTGCGTACGACTGACGCAACGTCATCGCGTGCTTCCTCGCCCAGTCCTGATTCCAGGTGATGCGTGCGTCGGAGAGCATCAACCCTTCCGTGACGTTCCCCTTCGAGCTCACCGGGATCGTCAGCCACTGCGTGCCGGCCGACGTCTTGATCCGATTGCGGTTTCGCCAGCCGTGCTTGTCGTACTGGACGTCGTCGTAGAACACGAAGACGTCCGCGCGATGAATCAGATCGAACACCCCTCGCCACGGTACGTAACTCGGTTGGAGAATGACGCCGACCACGCTCATCGCGTCACTGCACTTCGCTGGCAAGCGCGAGCAAGTACTGGCCGTACTCGGTCTTCTCGAGCGACGTTCCGATCGAGCGAAGCGTTTCGACGTCGATGAAGCCCTTGCGGTACGCGATCTCCTCGAGGCACCCGATCTTGAGCCCCTGCCGCGTCTCGACGGTCTGGATGAAGTTGCTCGCCTGGAGGAGTGCATCGGGCGAACCAGTGTCCAGCCACGCGGTACCGCGCCCCATCAGCGAGATCCGAAGCTTGCCGGCTTCGAGGTAGACGCGATTGAGGTCCGTGATCTCGAGCTCTCCGCGCGCAGAGGGCTTCAACTCACGCGCGATCGCGATCACGTCGTTGTCATAGAAGTACAGGCCAGGAACCGCGTAGTGCGACTTGGGCGCCTTGGGCTTCTCCTCGATCGAGAGCACGTCGAGGTTCTGCGTGAACTCGACGACGCCGTACTCGCGCGGGTCCTTGACGTAGTAGCCGAAGATCAGCGCGCCGGTGGTCAGGCGCGCGGCACCCTCGAAGAGGGCGGTCAGCCCCATCCCGTAGAACAGGTTGTCACCGAGAACGAGAGCCACGGGATCGGAGCCAATGAAGTCGGCGCCGATCAGGAACGCTTCTGCGATTCCTCTTGGAGCGGACTGCTCGGCATACGAGAGCCGGATCCCGAAGCTCGAGCCATCGCCGAGAGTCGCCTCGAAGGCCTGGCGATCGCGGGGCGTGCAGATCAGGAGGATGTCGCGGATGCCACCGAGCATCAGTGTGCTCAGCGGGTAGTAGATCATCGGCTTGTCGTAGACGGCGAGGAGCTGCTTGCTCACTGCGCGCGTCATCGGATACAGCCGGGTTCCGGCGCCACCGGCAAGCACGATGCCTTTCACGCGAGAACCTTAACAGAGCGGAGGTCGCGCCGCCGCGATGCTGAGCCGGCGTCCGCCGGTGAGGTCCCTTGAACCGGCGCGGAAAAGCCGTTAAGACCGGCGCTCTGCAGTATTCCGTCGTCGTCCCCATCTTCAATGATGGAGCCCTCGCCAGGGACTTCTGTCGCGAGATCGCGAGGACATTCCGTGGCTACCTCGGCCATGACGACCTCGCGCGCGACGTCGAGGTCATCTTCGTCGACGATGGCAGCAGCAACGACTCGCCGCGGATGCTCAAGCAGGTCTGCGACGAGTTCGCATTCGCGAAGATGCTGGTGCTCAGCCGCAACTTCGGCCAGCACATCGCGATCTCCGCGGGCTACCGCGCGAGCAGCGGTGCGTGGGTCGCCGCGCTCAATGTCGACCAGGAAGATCCGCCGCACCAGCTGCCGCTGCTGCTCGATGCAGTGAAGGCCGGCGATCACGACATCGTCGTGGGTCTGTACAAGCGTCGCGCCATGCGCCTGTCCTCGCGAGTCACTTCGTACCTGTTTCACTCCGCGATGAATCGGTTCACCGGCAACAAGACGCCGATCAACATGTCGATGATGCGCGTCATGACCCGACGCGCGGTCGACGCCTACAACGGCCTCAGCGAGAAGAGCCGCTACCTGCCCGGGCTCGAGAACTGGCTCGGCCTGCGCTGTGGCTGGGTCGATATCGAGCACCAGAGCCGGCGCGCGGGCTCGTCCAGCTATAACTTCCGTCGCCGCGTGCGATTTGCGATCGCGTCGATCATCTCGTTCTCTGATTTTCCGCTGCGGCTCGCCGCGAAGTTTGGCCTGGTGATGGCGATGATCGGAGGCTTGCTCGGCACCGCGATCGTGGCGGACAAGCTGTTCTTCCGGACCTTGCTTCCGGGCTATGCGTCGACGATCGCAGTGATCGTGTTCCTCGGTGGCGTTCAGATCATGATCATCGGCGTCGCCAGCCTTTACATCGGGCGGATCCTGGCCGAGGTCCAGCAACGCCCGCTGTTCGTGATCCGCGAGACCTACGGCGGCCCGCTGCAGCTGCTCGACGAGCCGCTGCTCCGGCTGCCCGAGACGAAGGCTCCCGTGGCTGCGCTCGAAGCACCGCGGTCCGACAACGCGAGCGCGTGAGTCCCGTCAGCGAGCGGCCGCGCTGGCGGGATCGCGCGGCGCGTACGTCCCGTAGCCGGCCGTCTCCTTGATGTGGCTGTACTTCGCCGGTGCGTCGTACTCGAACTCGGGCACCAGCCGGTCCTCCGTGATCTCGTTGGAAACGAGATCGATCGTGAACCGGGTGACGGGCAGGAACTCGAACGTCTCCTCGCCCTTGAGGATCGCAACGTACTCGAACTCGAGGAGAGCGCCGGGCTCGCCGAGCGTCGGCGCATACGCCCGCAGCCGCTCCTCGAACAGCGCGCGCTGCGACCGGAAGTACTTGAGCGTGGTGAATACGGTGGTGAGCGCGATCGATTCGGTGACGTGGAGATAGCGCAGCGATCGCCGCCACTGGCGAAGGTCGCGATAGCTATAGGTCGTGTCTTCGTGGACGAGCGGCGTCTTCGCACCGGTCGCGCGATCGACGCGGTGAATGCGGACGAAGAAGTTGGTCACGTCGGGCGTGAACACGCGCCACATGATGATCGGGACCTTGTTCGCGTACCAGGTCAGCCCCTTCTGCAGCGGCCCTGGCAGCTCGATCTTCGCGAACAGGTTCAGGTACTGCATCACCTTCAGCACGGGGAGAACGGCGATGTACGCGATGATGGTGCCGACGAGGATCGTGATCACGACGTCGGGCACCACGGAGGCCGGCAGCGAACGCGCGAGCGGCTCGGGCAGTGCCACGCCGAGCTCGGGCAGAAACCACAGCGCCGGGACCATCATCAGCACTGCGAGCCGGCCGAGCCGGACCGTCGGCAGCAGATAGCCGAACGACAGGATGCACAGCACCGCGCCGGCCCAGCGGATCTCGGGGAACCACGTCGTCGACGCACCGAGAAGCAGACACACGCCGGTCGAGATCTGTGCGATCGGCGCCCAGATATTCTGCAGCCGGAACCCGAGGTGCGACGGACGTCGCCGCTTGAACCAGCCGAACCAGTACCCCCAGAACGGATTTGCCAGCCCGTACTCCATGCCTTCGCCGCGCAGGTAGCCCGACAGTGCCTTGTACGTGCCCGAGCACAGCAGGATCACTCCAAAGTCGACGTTCGACATCAATCGCACCCAGTGGACGAGACCACCCGACGTATCGAGCACGCGCGCGAGCTCGAACAACACCAGGTACATCGCGACCCAGTGCGACATGAAGCCGGGTGCCCCGCCGCCGCGGAACGCGTTATTCCAGCGGTTGGCGACGTAGTAGTGGCGGAACACCAGCCACAACACGCCCGCCGCGATCAGAGGATAGACGCCGAGCACCAGCGCGATCGAGGCGGCCGCCCAGATCGGTGCGACGACTCGGAGCACGTGCTTGTGGCCGCCGCCCCAGTACCCGGCTCCAAGACACACGTTCGCGTACGGGAGATAGAGCAGCAGATCGAGGAAGAACAGGACGCCCGCGAACTGGCGAGCCAGCACATAGTTCGCCGGATCCATCTCAGCTCACAGAGCTCGCCGGCAGCTGTGCCTCCCAGATGGCGAACACGAGGAGGTTCCACACCTTCTTGCCGGTCGTGAAGTCCTTGTCGCGATCGAAACGCTCGACGAGGGCACGGACGTAGGAAGCGTCGAGGAGACCAAGGCGATTGAAGCCACTGGCCAGCAGGTGCGCGCGGCAGAAATCCCGGAGCGCGTCGCCGATCCAGTAGACCGCTGGCTCGACGAAGCCTTCCTTCGGACGCGTGATCAGCTCCTCGGGCAGGTACCGCGCGGCCACCTGCTTGAGCAAACGTTTCGTCTCGCCCGGACGCATCTTGAGATCTGCCGGCACGGAGAACATGTAGTCGACGAGGCGATGATCGAGGAACGGCGTCCGCACCTCGAGTGAGTGCGCCATCGAGAGCGTATCGGAGTAGTTGAGGATCTGATCGACGAGCAGATTGCGGCAGTCGAACTCGAGCGCTCGATCGACGACGTGCTGAGTCGCCAGGTCGCGCTCGCGCGCCTGCAACATCTCGCGGCTCGAGGCTCCGAGGGTCGGCGCGAGTCGCTGCATTTCCTCGTCGGAGAAGATTGCGAACGCATCGGCGAGGAGGGCGTGCGGCTGGCCGCGATGCGTGCGCGCAAACTCCGCTTCACCAGCAGGGATTCGCGCAAGTAGAGCGTCGTCACCGGCCTCGAGCGCCGCCACAGCGGCAGCCGCGCGATGGAGATAGTACGATCCGAACAGCTCGTCGGCGCCGTCGCCTGACAGCGCGACCTTGAGCTCCTTGCCCATCTCCTTCGAGATGAACCAGTTCGACAGCACAGCGGAATTCGGCTGGCCGTAATGCCGGATGATCCGCGGTAGGTCTTCCACGAGGATCGCGGGCGTCAGCAGGATCTCGCGATGACGCGTTCCGTAGCGCTCCGCGATCGAATTCGCCCACCGTCGATCCGCGCCCTTGTGATTGATCTCCTGATCGTAGATGAGGCAGTACGTCTTCAGCGGTTTGTCGGTGCAGCGCGACGCGAGCGCGACGCACAGGCTCGAGTCGATCCCGCCGGACAGGAACGCTCCGACCTCGGTGTCGGCGCGCATCCGCAGCTTCACCGCACTGGTCAGGAGCTGCTCGATGTCGTCGACGATCGCGGCCTCGCTGGCGCCGACGGCGACACGGCCCGCCGCGATCGACCACCACCGCTCGGCGACGACCGCGCCCGTGGAGGAGACGCGTAGCAGATGTCCCGGGGGGACCTTCTTGATCCGCGTGTCGATCGCCCGATCGGCGGGTGTCGTCTTCTGGCTGAAGTACCAGGCGAGCGAGGACCGATCGAGGTACTGCTCGCCATCGGGAAGCAACGACGCGAGCACCGGGTACTCGCTCGCGTAGGCGAAGAGGCCAGGTTCATCGAGGTAGTAGATCGGCTTCTTGCCCAGCCGATCACGGATCAGGATCAGCTCGCCGGAACGCCGATCGTAGAGGCTGATCGCGAACATGCCGACCAGCCGATCGAGCATCGCGAGGCCCCACGTCAGGTAGCCGTGGACCAGGACCTCGGTATCCGAGTGGCTTTCGAACCGGCAGCCGGCAGCCTCGAGCTCGGTGCGCAGCTCGACATGATTGTAGATCTCGCCGTTGAACAGGACGACGATCTGGCCATCGGCGCTGGTCTTGGGCTGCTGTCCATTCTCGAGATCGACGATCGAGAGCCGGCGCATCCCGAGGTGGACGGTGGCGGTGTCGTAGAAGCCGTCGTCATCCGGGCCGCGATGGACCATCTGGCCCACCATCGCCTCGAGTCGTCCTTGTTCGCGCGGCCCGACGTACCCAGCGATCCCGCACATGGCTACTGTGCGGCGGCGGAGACCGCTCGCGCAGCGACGGCCTCTTTGCGACCGATCACGCCGAGGAGGGTGCCGAGCCGCAGGCTGTCCTTGAACGTCGGGATCCGGTACTTCTCCTCGGGCGGGCAGTACGGCCAGGCATTGATGTACGTCGGATCGGCGAAGCCGGCGTCGCGGAACCAGCCCTGGACCTCCTCGACCGTGTGCTCGTGGTGGTACTGCGGCGCGTACCAGTCGTAGAGGCAGCACTTCCGGATCTCGTGGGTCTTCTGCAGCGAGAACCAGAAGAACCGCTTGAAGAAGATCGGCGCGGGGACGTGCGAGAGGTAGCTCATCGCACCGCACACCTTGTCCATCACCGGAATCGGCAGCTTGTTCAGCACCGAGCGCCATGCGCCGTCGGAGACCCGCAGCGGCAGTGCCGCCTGGCGGAACACGGCGACGTAGAACAGACCGCCTGGCTTGACCAGTCGCGGGAGGTTATCGAACGAACGCTTGGTGTCGGGCGTGTGGTGCAGGACCCCGTGGCTGTGCACGAAGTCGAACTTGCCCGCCTTGTACGGGTGCTCGTTGACGTCGCACTGAATGAAATGTGCGTTGCCATACGGGCGGCACAGCTCGAAGGCCTTGTCGACGGCGATCGAGAAGTCGAGAGCGAACAGCTCCTTGCACCGCGGCGCGAGGTGGCGTGCGACGCGACCGCCACCGCAGCCAGCGTCGAACACGGTCATGCCAGTCAGGTCCTCCGGCTTGAGATCCGTGATCGCGTAGAACTCGAATTCGTCCTCGTCGCGGAGCCAGTTGTAGGTCGTCCACTGGTGGCCGAACGAGTCCGCGTAGACCTTGCGCAGGTCGTCCTCGGTGCGAACGCCGGCGATGAACCGCGGAATGCCCCGGAGGATCGGGAAGTCGGTCATGCACTTCGCGCAGCTCAGCGCGCCGGTCATGATCTCGCCGTCGGGATCCTTGGTGTCGACCCGGAGGTCGAAGTCAGCGCCGCAGGTGCGGCACGCGATGAACTCGAGGAGGCGCTCTCTCACGGCGCCCCGTCTATACCACGACGCGCTAGCGACGGCGGCGAGCCGATTTGCGCACCTGAACCGTGGATCTAAGCACCCCCATGTACAGCTCGTCGACCCGCTCTCCGTCGAGCAGGAACTCGCTGCGATGACGACCCTCGATGGCAAACCCGACGGATTCATAGGTTCGGATCGCGCCCGCATTACGCTCGTGGACGGTCAGCCAGACCTTGTGGAGGTCGAGCTCATCGAACGCGAGCGCCAGCGCCAGAGCGACCGCTCGCTTTCCTACGCCGTGGCCACGCGCCTCTGCGTCACCGATGTAAATGTGGAGGCGCGCCCTGCCAATGTGGCGATCGATCTGATCGAGCACCACGGTCCCGACGTGGTGGGCCCCGAGCAAGATCGCGCGTGCACACACGGCGGCGGTGTTCGACCCGGCGATGAATGCACGCGTCCGCACGAGGGTCGGCCTCGAGCGCAGCCCAAGGTTCGCGCTGACGACCGGATCGCCGAGCCAGCGCACGATCGCGGGCGCGTGCGCGGGGCGCAGAGGCGCCAGCGTGATGCTCGGAATCGCCTGCGTCGCTGCGACCGGACGGCGACCACGACCTCGCGCGAGACTCATGTCCTCACGGCGACGGCCAGACAGCTCGTACCGAACGGGATCGACCGTCCCGCGCTGATCCACTGGAGCTCGGGGGCAAGCATCGCATCGACCACGCGACGCAGTATCGGCGACGGCACATGCTGTTTCGCGGCGCCGCTCTCGACGCTGGGTGCGCTGCGCTGGCGCACGCGATGCGGCAGGCTGCGGACCACGAAGATTGGCAATGTGAGCGGCGCGAAAAAATACGTCTCGAAGCGAACGGTGAACCCGCAGCGCTCGAGGAGCGCGCGGAGGCGCGCCAGCGTGTATCGGCGATGGTGGCCTGCCACATCGTCCTCGGCCGACCACAACCAGCCATACGCGGGCACGGTGATGCACAGGACGCCGCGCGGCCGCAGCACGCGGTGCACATCGCGCAGCAGCCTGTCGTCATCGACCACGTGCTCTGCAACATCGAACAAGCCAGCGGCTCCGAACGCCTCGGGCTGAAAGCCCGCGTCCTCCAGCTTTGCGCACACCACGTTGCGGAGGCCGCGTCGTCGAGCGTTGCGCGCACCCTCGGGGCCCGGCTCGAGCAGGATGGTCTCGATCTGACTCTCCTCGAGAGCCTGACTCACCGCGCCGTTGCCACCACCGACGTCGAGCAGCACACCCTGGACACGTTCGCGGCCAAGCGCCGCAGTGATGCATGCGTTGCGATGAGCGAACCAGAACGAGTTGTCCTCGATCTGGAAGCATGCTTCGTGGCCATCGTGCGGAAAGCTGACGGTGTGATCGAGATCCTCGCGCGGCCGCCAGATCCCGTCCTCGTCGAGCACGAGACCGCTTGCGAGCTCGCTCAGATCGATTGTCGTTCCTGACAGCATCAGCTGACTCCTGCTTGCTGTGCGTGAGCTTCGTCGATCGTCGGCGGCGCAAAGTGTCGCCGCAACGTCAGGTAAGGGAATGCGCCCACCAGGCACGGTACCGTCTGTCCGATCAGGAACAGGTTGAACGCGGTGGCCCCCCCGGTCAGCCCGACGAGCGAAAACAGCCGCTCGAACGCGACGTGGCCGACGCCGATTCCTGACGGCGAGATCGGCATCAGCAGAGTCAGCATTCCCAGTGGATATACGCTGGCGATGCCCCACAGCGAGACGTTGTCGGCGGTGACAGCCGTCGCGAGCACGGCGAAGATCAGCATGCCGGTCAGGTGCATGACCACGGCGAGCCCGAGCGCTCCGATCAAGGTTCCTGGGCCGGCAGAGATCAACCGCGTCGCCGACACGAGCTGACGGATCAGAGCTCTGACGCGTGACGACCCTGTACGCGCCACCTCGACGCGTTCGACGGTGCGCCCGACGAGCACCAGGACGACGATCGGAGCAAGCAGCGTGAGTGCGAGCAGGATGAGGACGATGATCGCCAGCTCTCGCAACCCGGGCGTCTCCCATACTGCTTCTCCACGTAGCACCACGACGACTCCGGCGATCACGACAAGGCTCGCGACCCCGATCAGGCGATCCACAAAGGCGATCAGGTAGACCGTCGGGCGTTGTGCCGGGGTGACATCGCGAGCGACGTACACCGACTTCAGGACATCACCGCCGATGTTGCCGGGGATCACGATATTGAAGAACAGGGCGGTGAGATGCAGCTGCAAGGAACGCGCAACGGACAGGTGCACATCCGCCAGTCGGAGCAGGAGGCGCCAGCGCAGCGCGCCGAGGACCACGGCAAATGCCAGGGTGGCGAGGTTTGCGAGCAACAGCTCGGGCCGATCGACGAACAACCTCAATGCACCGAGATCGAGCGTGCCCGCCCGCAGCAGCCATCCGATCAGCAGGGCTGCGACGACGAGCTTGGCACCGAGAACGGCGAGGCGCCTTGTGCGCGACAAGCGCCGACGCTATCACGCGAACGAGGCGTTCTCCTCAGTGGTGCCGTGACCGTGTTCGCTTCTGCTCGACGATAACCTCGTGCAAGACGACGCGACCGCCGGTCCCACTTTCGACGTCGAACTCCAGGTTGTCGCGCGTCTGCTCGAGGAGGAACGGCAGGCGGACGAGCTCCGAACGACCACGCGGTAGGTCCTTCGAGTTGAGCACGATGTGGGCAAGGACCTCCTGGCCATCCCGAGCCCTGACGCTGAATGCGATCTGGCCGGGGCCGTCGACCCCGCTTCCGATCCAGCTGAGCTCGTAGCCACCCTTGGGGAGCTTGATGTGTGGGCCGTAGACCACCGTGCCTTGCTCCCCCGTCGCGACGAGATCGTCGCCCGCCACCGCGACCTTGCCGCGGCCGAGCTGAAGGTGCGTCGCGGGGATGCGCAACGGAAACCTCGCAAGCACTCCATCCGTGATCGGTAGGTCGAGCCAGGCGCTCGACGCATCCACGGTGCGGAACACGGAAACTTCGTACGTGTCGCCGACCTTGAAGCGGTCGATCGGGGCTGGCAGCGTGGCGCGGATCGCTGCTGCATCATGCTCGTCGCGTTCGGCGACCACGTAGAACGTCTCGGGCAGAGTTGCCGCGATGTAGCACGATGTATCGGTGAGCCAGCGTTGCGGGATCAATACGTTGCGGAAGTAGACCGGGCAGGTCAGTGCGCGGCCCCCAGATTCGACGGTCAAAAGATTCGCGGCGAGCACGCTCGAAAATCCGCGGGTCAGCCCTCGGTGCGTGAGCTCCTCTGCCACCTTGTCGAGCTCGGCGACGTCGGGCCACGTGAACTTGACTGGCTCTGGCGGGCGGGCGCTCGGCGACGCGAGGAGCGCGGCCACGGGTACGAGCACCAGCCACGCGGTCGAGAGTCTGCGTCGCCAGGGACCGGCATCGGCGAGTCCCCGGACGGCGAGCATCGAGGCAAGGCCGAGAACTGCCAGCAGGCTCGGGATCAGGTAGCGAACCGAGCCGACGCTCACGATCAGGTTTCCGATCAATAACGGCAGCAGGACCAGCCCCAGCTGAGCGAGGGCGATCACGCCGAGAAACCGGATCGTCGTGAGCTCGCGCGCGGCCAGCACGTCACGCACGACGAGCACGAGCGCGCCCCCCAGCACGAGGGTGCCGGGAATCGCGCGCAGGCCCGGCTCTTCACCGCCGCCGCACAGGATCGTCAGGCCGCGGCCGAACATGGCGAAATTGGCCTCGATACCGGCGGTGTCGGCGATCATGAACTCGATGTGTCCGCGCGGCACGGAGAAGCTGACGAACCTCGTGAACACGTACGCATAGACGACGAACGCGACAGCCCAGCCCGCGATCCCGATTGCTGCAAGGACGATCCTGCGACGTGCGCCTAGACCGCGCCACGGCCAGCAGCAGCCCGCGAGGAGGGGCGCGAGGAGATAGGCGAATCCTCGCGTCGGGTTCTGGACCGAGACCAGCATGACGAACACACCCGCGACCGCCCATCGCCACCGCCGCGTCGCGGCGCCTGAGGCGAGCGTTGCGAACTCGCTGAACGATACCAGGCAGAGCATTGTCAAGAATGCATACCCGAGCTGGATGTATCCGAACGCGACGTGAGCGGTCGACCACGCCATCAGCGTGACCATCGTGGCGAAGATGCCGAGCCACAGCGCTCCGCAGATCCGAGCGTAGATCTTCACGAACACGATCAGCTCGAGTACGAACCCGAGAAGGACCGTGATGATCACGCTTGCAGGCCCGAGCCCGAGTACGGCGACTGGAAAGATCGCCAGCAGGTGGGGCGCCAGGAACCAGACGTCGCCGTTGGCATAGTACCAGCTCGCAACGACGGGCAGCTTCTCGTCGAGGGACTTGGCAGCGAGAAGGGCTGGCACGGACGCGTCCGACTCGACCCACGCGAAGAACCGGAACCCGTAGAGGTAGAGCGCGACGCTGATGAACACGAGCGCCGTGGCAACGAAGACGATCTTCAGCCAGCGCTGTGAAGGAAGCGTCATCGAGGGTTCGCGACCATAGCGCGGATGATGGAGTGCCGTCGCTCCCGGGCGTGCGTGTGGTCACGGCTCCCTGGATGCCCCCTGGGGGAGCTAGGCTGCAATGCTACTCTCGCGCCATGCGCTTGTGGATCTGGACGTCGTTCGTGGTGCTCGGCTCGGGGTGCGGTGGTGGCGATGATGGAAACGGCGATGGAGTGGGTGGAGCTGAGCTCGAAGTGTCGTCGCGGTGTGCCGTGATCGACTCCGTTGCGTTTCCGCCGGTGCAGGTGGGCCAGATCTCGAACGGAATCGCTCAGTTCACCAACGCCGGGACAAGCACCGAGGGGGGGCTTGGCATCGTGATCGATGGACCGGACGCCGCGGAGTTCTCGATCAGTCCGTTCGATTCGAGCTGCACAGATGGTGGATCGCTGGGCGCTGGCGAGTTCTGCGTCCTACACATCGAGCACCGAGGAGCCGCGGTCGGCGACCGCCAGGCAACATTGCATGTCGGAAAGCGCGCGGTGCCGTTGCGCGGGACGGTAACGGCGGCGTCGACGGGCCTGTTCTCGAGCATCGCGAACCTCGAATATCTGGCCGGCTCGGTGACGTCGGGGACCACGTCCTTCTTCGTGTCGAATCAGGGAACCACGCCGATCACGTTGACCGGTGAGCAGGTCGCGATCGACGGCTTCCTCCTGGATACCAACTATCGGTGCTCGTCCATGACGCTGACGCCTGGTGCGGCCTGTGAGGTTCAAGTGGCCGTCGCACAGCTTCAACCAGCATGCGTCTCCGGTGCCTTGACGGTGACGAGCAGCGCGGGACACCTCGAGATTCCGGTGGCGAGCGAGTTCGTCTCGATCGCGTCCGTCCAGGTCGGTTCAGTGCTCGGGTACAACGATGGCAGTCTTCAAGGTCTGGGACGCGTGACGTCCGATCCGCCCGGGATCGATTGCACCGGCACCGGCCCGCGGTGTGCGATGAGGACCGACGGACGGCCGATCACGTTCAAGGTGGCGTCCGACGAGTGGTACTTCAACGGCTGGAACCTTCCTCGTTGTGGGGCGTCTACCGAGTGCACCGTCGGGGCAGGTCCACTCGATGGACCCAGCGCGCTGTTCGCGTTGTTCGCGCCACCTGACAGCAAGGCCATCCACGTCGAGATCGCCGGCGATGGCCTCGGAGTCGTGACGGTAGGTGGCACGCTCTGTACGTCGTCGTGCACCATCTACGTGCCACCCGGCATGGGGGCCGGACTGGTGCACGCAATGGCGTTCTCGCAGTTCGGAGGTTGGTCGGGCGGCTGCACCGGGTCGCTCCCATCCTGCGATCTGGGCCTGATCGTCAACGATCGTGACGTCACCGCGACGTTCACCAAGGACCCTCACGAGGTCGGCTCGACGATTCTGGACTCCAGCGGGAGGCCCGTCATCGATCACCTGCCCGGTGGCGATCTGCTGGTCGCGAGCACAACGCAGGTTCCTGCAACCGGGACCCTTGTCTCGCGTCCCTCGGCGAGCGGGTCGAGCGTCTGGTCGACGTTCCTTGTCGGGAACCTCGCCGACGCCATCACGACGCCTGGTGGCGCGATCTATGTCCTGACCGGAACCTACAGCGTGCCGATGCTCGCAAAACTCACGGCGGCGGGCACGGTCGAGTGGGAGATCGCACCATCCGTCACGATGCCGAACGATCTTGCTGCGCTTGGCGAGGACGTGGTCGTTGCAGGATCGAGCGGGATCGAGGCACGCGCCTCGGCGAACGGGACGCAGCGCTGGACAGCGAACACCACACTCGCGGCGGAGAACGTCGCCGTGAGTCCCGCTGGGATCATCGCAGCGAGCGTCGGCGCGGAGATCGTGCGATATGCGAGCGACGGAACTCCGTTGCTGCCCTGGACCGCACCGGGCCCCCGCGGGCCGTGGTCTCTCGCCTATGACGGTGCGGGGCACCTGGCTGCACTGAGTGAAGCGGACTACCAGTTCGAGACGGTCACAACGCCGGCCGTTCTGACGCGCTTTGCACCGAGCGGCACCCCCGACTTCTCCCTTCCGCTGGACTCCACTGGGAACGCTGGGGGCGGCGATGTGGTGATCACACCGACGGGAAAGATCGCGACCCTACGAATGCACCATGGCTATCAATTCACCGCTGGCGCCTCGGTCGAGGTGTTCGGCGTGACGGGGGCTCGCGAGTGGATGGTCGAGAAGTGGGGGGCACGCACTGGACCGGGCTCGGCGATCAGTGGATTCGGTGGTGGTCTGTTACGGATGGATCCCGACGGCAACATCCTGATGGTCGGCTACCAGGCGAATGCCGGGCTGACCGTGCTCGAGACCTTTGCTCCCTAGAACGTCAGTGACAGGCCTGACGCAACTCGACGGTCGCAACCGACGGGGGTAGCTGCAGCGCCGCCGCTTCGAAGGGCGACCGCGGCGGCGCGAACGACAGCCTGATCACGTTGACGCCATCGAGGAGCGCGTCCTTCGCGAAATGGGCGCGATACTCGCGTTGATCTTCCGATGCGGTCTCGCCAGGGACCCCATTTAGTGCGACCGCGATAGCCACCGGCCGCACGAGCCGTACGACCACGTCGGCGTCGCAGGCACGCGAGCCGGTCATCATGAGCTCGCCGGAGGTGACAGGAACATCACCCTTTGTGATCAGACCGCGCTTGGTCAGGACCGAGCGACACCACTGTCGTCCCCACGATGGGCACGCGCGATGACCGTCGAGGTTCGACACGGCGAACATCTCCTGGCCACGCCAGCGCTGCCCGGACCAACCGAGCAACTTGTGACGTTCCGAGGTGAAGGAGCCAAGGTCGACGAATGCGAGGTCGGGCACATCCTTGTAGGCGGCGCGCAGGACCTCGGCTCGGGTGACTCGATACAGCTCCATCTGGGGTGTCGCGAGGATCAGCGCGGCGTGAACCTCATCGAGGTTGCTCTTGATGAGGGCGTCGTACTCTCTGATCAGGCGCTCGGCCTTCTTTGGCCAGAACAGGTGCGATCCCGTCAGCGACCAGCGTCGCTTCGGTAGCGCGACCGGCCACAACGACTTGTCGATCATCCGCGTGTGCGGATCCTTGAAGAACAGGACGTGAAAGTGATCGTTTCCCGATCGCGCCATCAGATCGAGGCTGGCGAGGTGAAAGTGGGCGTCGTAGCCGCTCGAGAACGCGGGCCAGTAGTGGCGGCCCAGATACGCCTGGATCGGGCCGTCCTGCATCAGATTGCAGAGGATGTAGTCGTTGCGATCGTGCTCGTCGAGGTACGTCTTGATCTTGGCGAATCCGTCGGTGTCGAGCAACGCGCGCTCCTGACGAAGAAGCCAGAAGCCACTCCAGATCGGAGCAAGCACGACGATCGCGATGCCCGCAATCCTCGCGAGGGGAGGGCCCCGCAACAGCTGGACCACCAGCAGCGCGGTGCCGACTGCGTAGAACGGCAGGAGAACCTGGCTCGGCAGCATCTGCGACGCCGACAGCTGAGAAAAAATGGCGAAGAACAGGAGTGCTGGAATCGCAAGCCACGTCCCGTCGGCGAAGAACCTCGCGCGCGACGACCGGCGGACCAGACGGATCACGTGGAGGGCCACCAAGGGCCAGATCACAGGAGAGAACACCATCGTCATTCGCCGGATCAGCGTCGGAACGACCGCGTCCGAGTGGTCCTCGTAGTGGCTCGTGCTTCGCTCGAGGAACTGGAAGTGCAGATCGGCCACGAACTCGTGCCAGCCGACCGCACCGATCACGAACGCGCACTTCAAGATGATGGCAACGACGCAACCGCTCGCGCAGAGCGCGATCGCCTTGATGTTCTGGCGGCGGAGCAGATTTCCACCCCGCAGATACACCGTGACCAGGACGGCGATCGGCAGGAACAACCAGTAGTCGTACGACGTCAGGAACGTCGCGCACGACCCGACCCACGCAGCCATCCAGTAGCGTGGGCGGGGTTCGTCGAGTGCACGGACGAGCCCCCACAGCGCGAGGAATGCAGAAGCCTGCATCACCGGCGCCTGATGGATCATGTCCGCATACATCATCCACAGCAGGTTGCAGGACCACAGCATCGTCGCGAACAGGGCTACCGCCTCGTCCTCGTAGAGTCGTCGCACGTAGTGGAAAAGCAGGAACATCGCGAGCGCAGAGAACGCGATCGCGAACAGCCGCAGAGGACCGATCGTGGTGATGCCAGTGTACTTGCTGATCGCCCCGTAGATGATCTCGGACAGCGGTGGGTAGTGCGTGTAGCGATACGAGTCGTTGGTCAGTGGGCCGACGTCGAGAATGTCGGTGAACGAGGTCTCCAGAAACCCGTACTCGCGGACGTACTGCATCGAGGACAGAACGTTGGCCTCGGACCACGGGTCCCCGACGTTCAGCCGCAACGGTTCCTGCGAGTGCGCCAGCAGGAACAGATGGCTCACCGCGATCACGACGTACGCCGCGATCCGGAGAGTACGCGGCAGTGGCGTGTTCACTGGATCCATCGTGTGTCGAAGCAGCCTACCCCGATCACGGGCACGCCTGGGTGATGTCGATCCGCGCCACGCTCGTCGAGGGAATCATGTCTCCGAGAAGGTGCTCCACCATGACAATGTTGACCCCGGGCCGGATGCTGGCGCTCGGCACGACGAACGAAGCCTTCCGAGAAGGTGCGGGCTGGCGGCCGGAGAATCCGTTCACCGACACCTCGATCAGACTCGGACTTGCCAGCTCGAAGCTGAGCTGTACGTCGCACGACCGTTCGAGTCGAAGCATGAGCTCGGCCTTGGGCACGAACTGCTCGTCCTTCATCTGGAGCCCGAGCTTGGTCAGCACGGTCTTGCACGCGTTGGGACCTGGACTCGCGGCAGACGCAGGGCCGCTGACGTTCGGGCACGTGAAATGGCCCGCGATGCTCGAGATCCCGAGCTGGCCGTCCTTGGTCAGCTGCGGCCCAGTCCAGCCGAGGAGTTTGTGCCGGGTCGACGTCAGGCTCCCGAGATCGATGGAGGTCACCACGGGGACGTTCCTGAAGACACGCTCGAGCACGGTCTTGCGATCGATGCGGTAGATCGCGAAGTTGCTGAGCTGCAGCACCTTCTGCGCATCGACCTCCTTCAGATTCGCGAGCACGTTCTTGTCGTACTCCGCGATGATCTTGTTGGCCTTGGTCCGGTACAGGTGAGGCCAGCCCGTGACCGACCAGAGTCGTCGTGGCATGGCCAGCGGCCATAGAGACTTGTCGATGAAGCGCGAGTCTGGCCCGGTGAACACCGCAGCGTGCACGTGGTCGGTGCCCGTGATCTCGAACACCCGGAGCATCTGGACCGGCGCGTCCGAAGGGTCCGCGGCGTCGAGCGTCGGCCAGTAATGACGCTGGAAAGATGCCTGCACGTGTCCGTCGGAGAGCAGGTTCGACATCATGAAGTCGTTGCGGTCGTTGGTCGCCATGTACGTGTTGACCTTGGCGACGTCGACACGGTCGAGGACGGAGCGCGGGTGGCTCAGCATGAAGTAGAAAGACCACACCGGTGCGAACACGAGCCAGGCGATCGCTAGCCCGCGCCGGGTTCCTCCGTCGACGATCAGCTGGTGGACCAGCAACGCGGACCCGATCGCATAGAACGGCAGCAGAGGCTGCGACGCGAGCATCTGCGATGCGGCGAGCTGCGAGAACAGGTAGAGGAACATCAGCGCGACGACGAGAATCCACGCCACGCCGTCCTTGATCACGGAGACCAGCGACGGTGCACGGATCGCTCGCCACACCGTGAGACCTGCGGTCACCCAGAACAGCGGCGAAAAAACGAGCGTCAGCCGGCGGACGAGGGTCGACAGCGGCGATGCGAACTTGCGATCGTACGTCGAGGTCGAGCGCTCGAGGAACTGGAGGTGGAGGTCGGCGACGAACTCCTCCCACCCGACAGCGCCGATCACGAACGCGCACTTGATCAGGATGCCGCTCAGGCAGCCGAGCGCGCAGAGCACGACGAAGTGGCGACGACCCGGCGCGAATGGATTGCCGAGCTTGCTGTAGACGGTGAACAGCACCGCAGCCGGCAAGAACAGCCAGTAGTCGTACGACGTCAGGAAGCAGGCGAGCGAGCCGAGGAATGCGGCCGCGTAGTGACGCGGCAACCGGGTCTCGATCGCGCGCACGAGGCCCCATAGCGCGAGGAAGGCGGACGCCTGCATCACCGGCGCCTGATGCATGCTGTCGGCGTACATCATCCAGAACAGGCTGGTCGTGAACAGCGCGGTCGCGATCAGCGCGACGGACTCGTTCCAGATCCGCCGCGTGTACTGGAACAGCAGGATCATCGCCAGCCCGGAGAACCCGAGCGCGAACAGCCGGAATGTGCCGATGTCACTGACGCCGAGGTACTTGGCGGTCGCGCCGTAGAAGATCTCGGCGAGCGGCGGGTAGTGGATGTAGCGATACGAGTCCGCGGTCAGCGGCCCCACGTCGAGGATGTCCGTGAACGAGGTCTCGAGGAAGCCGTACTGCTTGACGTAGTTGATCGACGACAGCACGTTCGCGTCGGACCACGGGTCGCCGATGTTGAGACGCAGCGGCTCGCCCGCATGCCACAGCAGGTACGCGAACGTGACCCCGATGCATGCCAGCAGGAAGATGCGAACCGCGCTAGGCATCGACACGTCTTCTATCACCGACCTGACCGGAGCGCGACCAGCCGAACGTTGGCCTCCGTCGCGACGACGTCCCCCTGCGCCAGTCGCTCGAGCTCGTCGAGGCACAGGGGATCGGCCGGAGCCGCGTCACACCACAGCCGGCCGAACAGGGTCTGCCTTCGCTCCGCCGGCCCGTGGTGATCGATCTCGATCAGGAGAAAGCGCACTGGCAGACGACCGATCACGGCGGTCAGCGTCGACGATGCGGTCGTAGCGCGGCCGCGCAGGGCGGCGACGCGAGGCGACCTCAGATCGAAGATGCGGTGCGCGGCGTAGTCGAGCGACTCCGGCTGCAGGACCCAGACTCCGACCGCTTCGCCGGCGGGGACGTGCTGCATCAGCCGCGCGTAGATCGTGGTCGAGCTGTCCACTCGGACGGTGCGCGCGATCTCGACGCCGGAGATCAGCTCGGTGTACCGACGTGACCACCGGACCCGGCCCGAGGCGTCACGACCCTGGAAGGTCACGACGCACGCGAGCAGTGCGAAGACGAGCATCGCAGTGCCGGGCCGGGCGATGCTGGACGTCGGCTGCGCCCGCAGGTGGCGGGTGACCACCGCGAGGCCTGCGCCGATCACGATTGGTGCGAGGAACGCGATCGAGTACGGGCGGAGCCCGACGAGCTGGGTCACGATCGCGGTCACCCCGACGACGATGGCGAACACCAGCCAGGCGAGTAGCCGATCGGTCATGCGGCGGGTGAGCATGGCGGCCACGACGCCGGTGCCGGTGACGACCCCGAGCGGGAGGAATCCACTGCGCCGGGGCACCAGCAGCGCGAGCGCATCGCCAGCCTCGGAGCGCGCGGCGATCCGCACGAACACGAACGGCAGCAGGGTGGCGACTGGGACGAGGACGAGCACGAGGAACCGACGCGAGGCACGGAACTCTGCACGGTCACGGAGCGCCCACGCGGCCATCACGCCGACGACGGCGACCGGTGCCAGCTCGAGGCGGAGCGCCGTGAGCGCGCCGGCGATCAGCGAGATCGGAAGAACCTCGCGAATCGCGCCTTCGGCGTGGTCCTGCACGGTGGCGAACAGCGCCAGGACCAGGCCGGCCGCGATCCACCGCGGTGCGGGATCCGGGGTGACGAACGGCAGCGCCGCCGCGACGATCACGAGGAGGACCGAGCACAGCGCGGTCGAGGGATCGCGAGGCCGGATCCGGCTGATCGCGAGCCAGAGCACCAGCGTGAAGCCGAGGCCGCTGTCGACCATCCGCAGGAACGCGGGCCCACCGACGACGTTCGCCAGCGCGCCGAGCGTGAGCTGGCCGCCGAGCTGCGAGGTTCGCGGGAATCCGATCGCGTCGCCGAGCGTGCCGGTATCGATCAGGCGCTGGAGCTGTGCGAGGTGGTTGCCGTCGTCGTCGAACGGGCGGGCGCCGAAATCGCCCACGGCGCCGAGGATGTGCAGCGCACCGACGGCGATGACGAGCACGCTCGGAACGATCGAGTAGCGGAGAGTGCCGTGACGCAGGCATTCGGCGACCGGTTCGGCGCGCCGCGAGAACTGTGCTGCGAGCAGGAGGCTGTGCAGCGCAGCGCCGGTGTAGACGAGAATGGTCTGCGCGGGAAGGCGGTACGCGCCGACGCTGATCAGCAGGCCACCGAGCGCGATCGTCAGCGCGATGCCCCACTGCACCGCGAGGGCGGGGGCGACGTTGCGGCGAAGCGCGGTCGCGATCAGCAGCCCGTAACCGTGAAACGCGGCGATCAGCGTGATCGTCGCGGCGACCAGCGCGCCGAGGCCGGGCAGCGGAAGCAGCGATAGCCAGGGTGCAGCGATCGCGAGCGCGAGGATCGCGGAGGCTCGCAACGTGCCGAGCGGGATCACTTTGGCTCCCACTCCACGTTCTCGAGCCGGGCGGCGCGCAGATCGCGAACCTCCTTCTGTGGCTCGGAGATCGAGTTGAACACCAGGTAGAGGTCGCTCCAGCCGTGGGTCAGCACGGCGCGCGGCACCACGACGTCGATGACGAACGCGCCGTGCTCGTCGGCGACCACCGAGGCCAGCAGCTGACCGTCGAGCGAGACGTCAAGCCGGGGCCGTGTGTGGATCACCGCCATGTTGAGCGTGCCGCGGAGGACGAGCCGCATGTCGCGATCGCCGCGGACGCGGAGGTGGGCTCGGCGATACAGCCAGCGCGCTGCCTTGCCGCGTACGGGCTCCTTGCCCGGCGGATGCAGCACCTCGTACCAGGCAGGCTCGCCAGCGCGGTCGTCGAGGAACACGAGCCCGGTGAGCCCGTCCTCGAACAGGATGTTGTCGCGGGTGTTGAGCGACCACGCGTCATGGAGCTGTTCGCGATCGGCGAGCGCGCGGACGTACGCGGCGCGGCGATCGACATGCGGCGCGTCGACGCTCGCCTCGGTCGGCGCGGCCTCGCCGAGATCGAGGGCGACCAGGCCATCGCGGTCATGGAGCACGGTGGTCGTGGTGGCGAGCGAGGCGAACGTGTCGATCGCATCGATCGTGTACGCGCTCATCACCTGAAAGATCTCGGCATCGTTGAAGATGCGCCAGATCCAGAACGGGCGGCGATAGAAGTACCGCGAGACATCCGAGCGGACGAACGCGACGTAGCGGATGCCGCGCTCGATAAGGTAGCGGCGCACCGCCTCGGGCCCCTCGAACGCGGGCATCCCGGGACGCAAGCTCGCGTATCCCGGGGTGTCGAGATTGAAGATCTGGTTACGGCGGAAGTCGAGGTAGGCTGGGTCGTCGAGCATCACCGCGACGCGAACACCGGTGGGCAGCGCGGCCTGCAGCGCTGCATAGCGTGCACGCTCCGCCTGCACGCCCGGATCACCGTGGCGATCGATCAGCGAGGCTTCGCGGAGGTCGCCGAACATCTGTGCGTAGCGCTTCGCGAGCGCACCGCTGCCGACGGTGAGCTGGAGCAGCAGCGACGCGAGGAGTACCCACGTGCCGAGCGGCACGAGCTTGACCGGCGTGTCGTCGGCCGCGCCGACCTCGAGCGCGAACACGGCGAGCAGCGTGACCGCGCCCGCGAACGCGTAGCGCCACAGGTGATTGGCATCCGAGCCGACGAAGCTGTGCGCCATCAGCGCGAGTACGACCGCGTTGGCGACGAGCAGCGCGATCAGCGGGCGCGTTCGCCGGGTGTCCTTGGTGAACACGATCACCGCGAACAGCGGCGGGAGGATCACCAGCGGCTGGGTCTCGATCAGACACCAGACGAAGAACTGCAGCTCGTCGGTCCACGTCGGCGCGGTGGCGCGCAGCGAGACGTTCGCGTTCCACGTCCCCTGCATGTACGGGAACAGGAACGTTCCGTTCGAGCGGTACGCCGCGATCCAGTACGGCACGATCACGACGAGCGCGATGCCCGCGCACACGAACCAGGTGCGGCGCTGCGCGCGCCAGGATTCGCGCCACGAGCTGGCGCGCGCCTCCGCGGTGAGCTGCGAGAGCAGGGCGATCCCGACGAACAGGATCGTCAGTGCAATGTAGTTCTGGCGGAGGGTGCAGGCCGCGGCGCCGACGAGCCCGACCAGGGACCACCGCTCGAGCGCGACGGTGCGATACAGGCCGATCAGCAGCGCGGCACCACTCCAGTAGCTCGCCGTGTTGATCGAGGTATCTGGCAACAGCACGAGGACGAGCACGACGAGGATCGTCCACAGGTGCTGCGTGCGCAGTCTGCGCGCGTAGCCGACCAGCAGCGACAGCGCGACCACGAAGCACAGCCCCTTGTCGATCAGGTGGACGTTCGCGAGCGAGCCGCGCGCACCGGCGAGCGCCTGCAGCACGGTCTGCCCGCCGTACGCACCGAGCCGGCGGAACGAGAACGGCTCGATCAGGTTGCCGGTATCGAGCAGGCGCTTGACGAACGGCGTGTAGGCGACGTCGTCGTCCCACGGGTTGCGATCGAGCGCCGACACCGCACCGAGGACGTGGAGCAGCGCGATCGCCGACAGCACGACGACGATCGTTGCGAGCCCCTGGTTCGCGCGCAGTGATCGAGCCGCGGTGCGCGCGCGGTGCCAGCTCGCGACCGGCGTGGTCAGCTCGCGCCACGCAAACCCCGCCACCCCCGCAGCGATCAGGACCAGCACGACCGGCCGGGTCAGCATACCGAGCGCGAGCATCCAGCCCGCTACGGCGAGGTAGCCGCACGCGCCCCACAGCGCGCGCAGCCCGCCGTCAGGATCGTCGACGCGCGCCGCTCGCACGACGAGGAAGCCCCAGCCCGACAGCACGAACCACAGGAACGCGAGCCACGCGATGCCGCCGCGCAGCACGGTGTCGGACCATGCGAACCCGGCGAACCCGAGTGCGACGACCGCGACGATCGCACCGACGCGAGCGGCCCCACCGCCGGAGGTCGCGCGTGTCGCGGGGTCGATCATCCGGCGTCGAGGGCAGCGAGGAGCTCGGCCGGGGTCACTGTTGACGTGCCGCGCTTGGACACGCTGATCGCGGCAGCGATGCTCGCGAGCTCGAGCGCGTGCTCGAACGAGACCCGGGCGGCGAGCGCCAGCGCGATCATCGCGACGACGGTGTCGCCGGCACCGGTCACGTCGAACACTTCCTTCGCGACCGCCGGCACGTGATGCGACGGGCGATCGGCGCGATACAGGGTCATACCGTCCGCGCTACGAGTCACCAGTAGCGCCGCGCCTTCGAGCGTTGGCAGCAGCTTGGCCACCGACCGCTCGAGATCGAACGGACCACCCGATGGCGCGGCGACCTCGAGCTCGTGAAGGTTGGGCGTGAGCACCGTTGCGCCGCGGTAAACGGCGAAGTCGCGCTGCTTGGGGTCGACGATCACGGGCAGGTTCGCCTTACGTGCGGCGGCGATCGCGAACTGCGCGATCTCTGGCGTAACCACGCCCTTGGCGTAATCCGAGAGCACTACCGCGTGGACGTCGGGGAGGCTGCCCAGGATCTCACGCTTGATCTTCTCGGCTACCGCGCCGCTGACAGGTGTGCGCTTCTCGTAGTCGACGCGGACGATCTGCTGTTGCTGCGCGACCAGGCGAGTCTTCTTGCTCGTCGGGCGGCTCGGATCAGGGACCAGCAACCGCGCGATGCCGTGCTCCTCGAGGTGCTTGCGCATCGCGTCGGCGGAGTCGTCCGTGCCAACAACCCCGACCAGCGACGCCTTGCCGCCGAGCGCCTGGATATTCGCTGCGGCGTTCGCAGCACCGCCGAGCCGGACATCGCTCGAGCGCACCTCGCGGACCTCTAGTACCGGCACCGGCGCCTCCGGGGAGATGCGCGAGACCTCGCCCCTGACGTACTCGTCGAGCATCACGTCGCCGACGATGAGCACGCGGCAACCACCCAGCTGCTCCAGGACGGCACGGAGGTGCTGCATCTAACTCGTTGGTATCCCGGTTCCGTCGAGGTTGCAAACATCGGCCAGGGCGACAGGTCAGAGGATCTGCTGCCTGAACGGGCGAAGCATCCACGGACTCCACGACCGGTCGCGCCACGGCATGCAACAAGCTCGATGCGCGGCATGACACCGCTGTCGCGGTCGTTGCCAATCGCATTGGGTATCGCGGCGCTTGCAGCAGATGCACCGACGACCGTGCGCATCACGTTCAGCGGTGGCGGCTCGGGCTCGGTGACGGTGTTCGATCCGAGGGACCCGGCTCGCGAGTCCTCGTGCACGGCGACCTGCGAGCTGACGTTCCCGAGCCCGGGGAGCCTGTGGGTCGTGCCGGGCGGCCGCGTGGTCACCTCGGGTGGCTGCGATACGAGCGGCCATTGCGCCGCGTTCGGTGAGGTACCGGCGACCATCTACGACGTGCCGTGACTCCTCGGCGGCGCGCTCATCGGAAGATCTGGAAGGGATCGATGCCTTGGGGCTCGACGAGCGTGAGTGTGGCGCCCGAGATCTCGATCAATTCTGCCTCTCGTGCGTAGAGATAGACTTCGATCGCATCGCCGGAGGTGGCGCCGCCTCGGCTGACGATGTCCAGGTCGAATGCAGCGTGGCTGGTCCTCGCTGCGATCGAGAACCGCGCGATCTCTCCGTGTAGCTCCTGATGCACCTGGACCTCGGCCACGGGTGCCGCACCGTCAGCGCTCGCGACAGTCGAGACGTCGAGCTCGAGTCGGTAGTGGCCGCTCGGCAGCCACATCGCATTGATCGCTGCGAACATCTCGTCAGCGCGATGTGCGCTGCGACGCCACACCCGATGGCCATCTACCAGCTCGCTCATCGCCGGAACGCCGCGCATGCCCCATATGGGATCGATCGACATCCGGCTGTCTCCGATCACCGGGGCGAACGGGCTCCGCAGGTTGTCATGCATGACGAGGTCGCTGAGCTTCCGCTGCGCGTCGACGCGGTCCCAGATCCACAGCTCGAAGGTGGGCTTGCCATCGAATCGGAAGTTGATCGGGGTCGGGCAGGTGATGGTGCGATCGGGAACGCCGATCCGATCGCGGAAGAACCGCAGATCGTCGTCGAGAAGTAGGTGCGTGGCGACGAAGTTCAGCTGCCCGTTCCCGCCCCGGTAGCTGCGGTCAAACCAGACCAGGTTGTTGTCCCGTGGGTCGACGGACGGTGGATGCTCTGGTTGCACCCGCATCTGAACGATCACGTGGGGCGAGCTCCAGTCGGGTGCGTACCTCGCTGCGTTCAGGTAGCGGCCGAGCGCCCAGGTCGCCAGGCCGTCCCGGACGTCGCCACGTTGCTCTGCGTCGCGGAAGCAGCGAATTGTCGGCGACGTCCAGCTCGCATCGTCGTACATCGTCAGGGAGCCGTGGAACGTCGAGATCAGCGCGATACCGGCTGCGCCGAGAGACGTCGCGCACCATGGCAGCCAGCGTGGCGTCGGGCGGTGTGGTCGCCTGCGCAGAACGGCCACCACGACGGACTTTGCGAGTCGCGCGGCTGTAGCGACATAGAACGAGACCACCAGCAGCCAGGGCAGGGTGACGTAGCGAAACGCGTACGCGCCATCGAACGCTCCTCGCTTGATCGGGATTCCGACGGAAGCAACGACACAGGCGGGAAGGAACGCCAGCAGGAAGGTCGTGGAGAGCGACCACCGGCGGTTGCGCCTGCCGGCGATCACGAGCCCGGTCGAGGCGGCCATGGCGACCACGGTCGCCCAGAACACCCGGATGCCGCCTGCCTCCGCGATCAACGTGTGTCGGAAGGTGCGGTAGCTCTTCCACCAGACCTGGTAGTGGTCGTTGCGGACCGGCCACGCGTAGCGAGAGAGGATCGCGAGCGAGATCAATCCGACCATCGCGCCGATCGCCGTGAGCCCGAGGAACCAGATCAGGCGCCGCCGGTTCAGGTACTCGGTCCCCAGGATCGCGACCGCGGCGATCGCCGAAGGTACGCAATACGTCGCGATGAAGAACGGGCTCGACGCCACGCAGGCCGTCACGACCAGTGCGTATACATAGGGTGCGTAGGATCTCCGTGGTGCACTCGGCCGGAACCACGCGTGGACGAGCGCCAGCACGCCCAGCGTGGTGAACAGCTCGGAGGTGTGGTTGACCACGAACACGTGCGTGATGAAGTGCCACGGTGCGAGCTTGTAGAACGCCACGATGGACACGGCGGTGACCGCGATCGCGAACGTAGGTCCGCACTCGAGAGCGATTCGCAGGATCAGATAGAGCGACGCAAAGATCAGCAGGGCGTACGCGCACGCCAGCGCATACGAGAATCGTTCGAAGTCCGGCGCGAGCAGCATGATCGGGAACTCGATCAGCATGTCAATGAAGTACGGCGATGGCGTGAGCGTGAAGCCGCGCGGCGAGTCGCCGTGGCGCCACCACGCGAGCAGCATGTTGTAGTGGATGAGCGAGTCGGGCTGAACGGTCGAGCTCAGCCGCACGGCGAACAGCCGCTCATCGAATGCATGCAATGCCGTCGCGAGTGACAGGATCGTAAGATTCAGCCGCACCAGCACGCCCGCGATCACGACTGTCACCTTCGAGCGCGCGACGAGATCGGTCAACGCCAGCGCGGTTCGGATCGATCACCGCGTGCGCTGGTTCACATCGCCACGACATCTTCGTCACAGTTGTTGCCAGTCGCTGCGTATCTCATCGTACATCCCGCGATCACGAGTGCTGCGTGTGGCGATTCACATCACCACGACATCAACGTCGCAGTTGTTGCGATCGCAGCGCGCTTTCGTCGTAGCGGAGCTACGCTGCATACGCCCGATCGCCGATGGGTACGAGCCACGAGAGCGGGAGAGTTGACTTGGCGGCCAGTCGGCATGTGCGTTCAAGCGGGACGTGCCCCGGGATCTACGCCACGCGTGATGTCAGAAGTTTGATCTCAGTCGGCACGTGCGTTCAACCGGGGCGTGCCCCCGGATCTATGTCACGCGTGATGTCCGAAGTTGATCTCGTTTCGTACTCGAGAGGCGTGAGTCCCCCAAGTGCGGCGTATGGCCGTTCTTCGTTTTAGTTCCTTGATCCAGTTGACCTGCATCCCACCGAGCCGCTCCTTCCAGCGGTAGATGGTCTGCTCGGTCACGCCGAGGCGACGCGCAACGTCGCCCTGTTTCGCGCCGCCGTCGCTCTCTCGCAGCGCGCGAATGCTCTGCTCATTCGCAAACTTGCTCTTGCGTCGCATCGTCGTCGCCAGAGTGAAGATCGGACACAACGCGTGTTCTAGCTTTTGGCGAGCACGTCCAGCGTGTGCGCGTGTGCTCGGCGAATGAGGCGCCGATTACCAACGCAATCCGCGCCCGGATTCTTCAGCCTTGCGTGACCAAGCGAGCTCGTCGAAGGACCAGCAATCACGCCAGATAGTTCGCATTCACATTGTTCGCGTTAACGTGATTTGTTGGCTGTGGATTCAGGAAAGTGGGCACGCCGATATTGTTTGCGTACACAAAATCAGAATTGCTGCCCCCGAAAATAACGCCTGTAAACTGGTTGTTCAAGAAAGTGTTTCCAGTGATGTTGAAACCCTTTGCGCCGGTGTCGACTTGGAGTCCATAGCGTTGAGTGCCTGGGTTTGTCGACGAGGCAGGATCTGACTCACCAGACCTGCACCCCGTGACCGTCACTCCTTTGCATGACCCCTGCAGAAGAATTCCTGGATACGCCCCTCCGCCCATGTTGTTGGTGGAAAATCGCATGCCGGAGACAGAGATGTTGCGACCATCGATTGCCATTCCAGACCTGTTTGCACCCGTTGAGGAGCCGCCGGCAAAATCGATGTTTCTGCACGTCGTTCCGACGACAACGTTATCAGCGGTGTAGGACCCGTGGATGAGGCTGCTAGCGAAAGAACACTTCTCGCCCTTGTCGAGTCGGAGACACTCCTTGTGAGAAAATTCCAATTCCAAGTCATAGGCAGTGATGAACTTGGGGAATTCTGCTGAACCGACAGAGTTGCGGATGTGGATGGCCTCGGCCCCAGCATTGCCAACGCCGACTCGCGCAAGATTGACTGTGTGAACGTGGCCGTCAATGTCGATCCCTTTCATCGAATTGAGCGGTGGATCCGTTGGGAGCACGCGGCCGTTTGTGCTGAACAGACTGTCGCGAATCCATGCGACATCGCCCGCCTCGGAAATGTTCGTAAGTCGAAGATTCGCAGTGCCGAAGCCGCCGCGGTAGGAGATGATAGTCACTTCGCTTAGTCGGATAATATTGAACATGTTGAACAGCAGGCCGTTCACGCCACTCTCTCCGCGGACACGGCTGGCTGTGAATTTCGCAACACGCACTGCGGACAACAGGAGGCCGGACGTCTTTCCACTCTCTTCGAAGAGGAGATCGAACAGACCACAGCCGTAGATGTAACTCGTGTCAGCGGCGCCGAATGCTACGGTATTGAATCCTCCAACGGGTGCGATCACTGAAGAATGTCCGGTTCCCATCAGGACGACGCCGTTCTTCTGCACAACGATCTGCGCCAGTGTCTTGTAGCGCCCCGGGGGAAAGAACACGATTCCTCCGCCGGCTAAACCGCACTTGTCGACCGCCATCTGGATCGCATTGACATCGTTGTTGATGCCGTCGCCCTTTGCGCCAAACCACTTGACGTTGAGAAGTGGGCCAATCGAGGAAGACGACGAGACTGCAGTACTCGAACATCCCGCTAGCCGCTTCCAGCATCCTGTGCGGGGGATGAGATCCAAGATTACGTCACTATTCACGATTACAGTGCCACCGTCATCGGGAGTCGAAGTATCCGTTGTCCAGTGGAACTCGCCACCGCCTCCGTCCCCTGGCACATGGAAGCCCTTGGCAATGACGATAGAGTACTGACCCTGCGTCATGGTGCGCAGGTCTAAAGGCGACGCTATGGTGCCAATGCGATCCGCCCATCCGATCGTAGTGCCAGTAGCCGCGCTCGTTGTCTCTCCGAGGTCGACTGCTGAACCCTCCGTGGTCGCCTCGACGCAACTGGCGAGGCCTAGTAGTGCCGACGTGCCGAAGAGGCCTAGGAGGGCCGTACGCCTAGTCTGACTCCCCTCTGGAGCATCACTGTGAATGCCATCATGGCTCGGAGGTAGCTGCTTTATCGACATACGACCTTTCTCTTGGTCTGCGGCAGACGTTGCGACAGAGCCGCATAGTATTTGACTTCGACGCGATCGCGAGCTGGTGAGGCACGTGTGTCGCTGGCGCAAAGTGCTCCAGCGATGTTCGGCGTGGGCTGGTTCACATCACGGCGATTGGGTCGCAATCATTGTCGACATCTCGCGACACAATCAGCACCTTGTTCTCCGGCGTCTCGCGACCTGTGCTGCTGGTGGTGGTTACGCCACTGATGCGCTCGGTCGCCCACGGATCGCGGCGTTTGCAAAGGCGCACCTTCAACAGCTCGCCGACGCATTCGACCTCGCAATAGGTCAGCCACCTCCTGTCGGGTACGAGCAAGTGGAACAAGATCGAGCAGCGACGGCTCACGATGAGCTGCGCGTCCGGCCACAGCATTCGTTCGACACCGTGGTCAACACATCGAACACCCTCTGTCGAGGCAGTCTCGTCGTTAGGCAACCGGCTCGATCGTCGAAAGTTCCCGATCCGCAGGAACGTGTAAGCCAAGTGCTCGCGCGTCAAAGGTTGAGCGAGAGGAGTTCCAGCATGGGGAATTACGCGGTCCGCCGCACAACGACGTGCTTTGACCGGCCGACTTGGTCATACGCGGGCCCTAAGCGGGGGGGCCCACGGAAAGGACAGTTACCAGTCGAGTCTGCCAGTACCCTTAATCTGCCAGCTGTTTCCCGGGTTCAGCGAAGGCTGCGCTTGGGAGAGGATGATAGCGCCGCTCATCATCCACATCTTCACCGAGCCATCGGTGTAACGCCAGACGATATCATCGCGCCCATCCTTGTTGAAATCGCCGACGCCTTGGATTTGCCATCCATTACCCGGGTTCAGGCTCACATCGATCTGAGTGCTCGGCAATCCAGCGCTCATCGTCCAAATTTTCACCGTGCCGTTGGTATTCCGCCACAAGATATCAGTAGTGTCATCGTCATTGAAGTCCCCGGTTCCCTTCACGTCCCAATCACTGCCGGGAACGGTGGAGGACTGCACCTCGGAGACTATCGAGCCACCGTTCATCAACCAGATCTTGATCGTGCCGTCCGCATGGCGCCAGAGAATATCGGCTTTCCCATCGGCATTGAAATCGCCTGTTCCTTTGATTTGCCACGTCGACCCAGGGACCACCGACGGCTGCTGCTGGGAAGACAGTGCCCCTCCCACCATGAACCAAAGGTTCACAACGCCGTTGTTGTTCCGCCATAGGAGATCTGTATTTCCATCGCCGTTAAAATCTCCAGTTCCGGAAATCTGCCAATCAAGTCCTGGCACGACAGCAGATTGAGGTTGCGTCATGATTACTGCTGTGTTCATTAGCCATACCTTCACTGTACCAGCAGTGGTGTTGCGCCAGAGCAGATCTCCGTATCCGTCATGGTTGAAGTCGCCAGTTCCATTGATTTGCCAGTCATTCCCTGGTGCGACGCTGGCCTGGACCGAGTTGAACGCCGCGCTGTTCATAAACCAAAAGGTTACGGTGCCGTCAGTATTGCGCCAGACCAAATCAGATGCCGATCTAGGTGGAACAGGAAGCGTCCCGGTGATCCCCTGAATCCACCCTGCGTACGGATATACTCCGGTCGCTGTATGTGGTGAGTTTGATACAGAACACGACGTATCAGTTGCGTTAGCATTAATGCCAACCACAAAATGCACCCCGCCTGATGAGGTAACGAACCCACCTCCGCTGTCACCCGTACAGGCTGATGCGGTCGCCGATTGGACGCAAAATTCATTCGAATACGGTATGCAACCACTAGAAACCACATTTCCTCGCCACACGCGGGCTGTACCGCTTCCGTCTCCACTCGTGACTATCGTGCCTTGCTGGCCGACAGCGGCCCAGGATATCGGAAGGAACGCAGTCTGCAAAAGTGGGTCTGGAGCGAAGGCGTTCGGGAGCCTCACCAATGCGATGTCGTAACCTGATGTCGGGTCAGCAGGATTCCATTGGGGATGTCTGGTCGCCGAGCCTGGATAAGTTATCTGGCTGCCATTCGTTGTGATTCCCGTATTGGGATTGGTTCTGCTGTAATAAATTGTTACTACACCAGACTGGTGGCTGACGCAGTGAGCGGCTGTTAAAACCCACGTGGGCGCAATGAGGACTCCTCTGCAACTACCTGCCGGGATGGCTAGGTTAACTACCCATGGAAAATTGGCGTCGCTCTCGACAGTGCCGTTGACGAGTCCGGTCGATGTCGAGCTGTAAGTCGGCGAATCAATCTCCTCCACACAGGCGCCGAGAGAAACTGTGGCGACCGCCGCTGCAATGATGCGGAATCGAAGCTTGCCGCTAAACCGAGACATGAGTTCCATCTGCTACGTCCTTTTATCCCGCGTTGCTTGTGGGGACAGGTTGCGTATACATGTCTCGCTCACCTTGGTCATCGTCGAACGGTCTATGTCGCTGCGCGCACCGTGGCGCAAATTGCTCCATTGGGAAGCTAGTACTGGAATGGCGCAAAACGCTCCACAACTCACTCTTGACCGTCGCCATTGGATTCACCGGTGTCGAGTCCCTGCCCACGGTTCGGTTGCGTTCTCCTGGGCTTGGAGCGCTGCACGCTGCTTCCAGCATTGAGAAGCCATACTCCGTGCATCGCCCGTCGATTAGTTGTGCCGTATCAGATCAAAGCGGCGGCGGCATTGCCGTCGCTAAAGGCACAACGCGGAGAGCAGACAGCAACTCGCCCCACTCATCGAACCGCTGTGCGCCGTCATCGTCGACATCGGGGCCGAACCGGATCACGCGCGCGCAGCCCGCAGCGCGGGCGGCCTCGAGATCCGAGCCCTTGCCGACCATTACCGAGCTCGCGAGATCGAGGTCAAGCTCGGCTGCGGCATCGAGCAGCATGCCGGGGGCGGGCTTGAGGCGCGGCAGCCGGCATTCGCTACGTGCGGGCAGTAATAGTTGCCAGCGAACGTGACGCAGTCTCACGCACACTGCTCCACCGCGCACGCGTGGACGGCCTGGGACTCGGCCTCGGTGACCTTGCCGTCGATGCCCGACCGGTTCGAGATGATCACGAGGCTGTAGGAGCTGCTTTACCGATGGGCGTACGGACGCGAAGCGCACAGTCCGCATCGACAGAGCGCGAGAGCGTCACGACGCGCAACCCGCGCCGGGCGGACAACACACGCTGCCGCAGCCTTCCACGTCGACGAGAGGATCTGCCGAACCGCAGACGCTGCCGGGATCGCAGGCGGCGTTGTCTCCGCACTTGCAGGTTCCGCCGACACACCGTTCGCCTTGACCACAGCATCCATCGCCGCAGATCGGGCCGAGGTTGCACTCCGTTCCTTGAACGGGACCACAGGCCACTGGTCTGGGCTCATGGCACAGAATCCCGGTGCACCCCCAGTACCCTGGCGTGATCTGATCCGTGAAGCAGTAGCAGCCGTTGCACTCGTCTCCAGCGGGGAAGTTGTCGCCGGGCTTGAACACACGCCCGTCGTCCAGCTCGCAGGCCTCAGGCTTCGCCGGTTCATTCTCGCCACATCCGACGAGCAAGCAAGCCGCAAACATCCATCGCATTGCGGCAACCATGCGGGCGGTCGATGTCGATCGTCAACGTACGGTTCTTGCGCAGACACGCGGCATGCGTGCGGTGAGTTCGGGCCCGGCGCTACGCGTCGCGGCGAAGAGCTGAGAGCAACTCGCCCCAGTCATCGAATCGGTGCGCGCCGTCCTCGTCGACATCGGGCCCGAACCGGATCACGCGTCCGCAGCCCGCGGCGCGGCCCGCCTCGAGATCCGAGACCTTGTCGCCGACCATCACCGAGGTCGCGAGATCGAGGCCGAGCTCGGCGGCAGCGTCGAGCAGCATGCCGGGCGCAGGCTTGCGGCAACGGCAGCCGGCGTCCGGTGCGTGGGGGCAGTAGTAGCTGCCGGCGAACGTGACGCCGCTCGCGGCGAACAGCTCGATCACGCGCGCATGGACGGCCTCCGCTTCGGCCTCCGTGATCTTCCCGCGCGCGATGCCCGACTGGTTCGAGATGATCACGAGCTTGTACGAGGTCTGCAGCTCGCCTCGCGCGATCAAATGACCAGCGTCACGGCGCGCAGGACACGCTTGCGTCGGCAGCTGATCGTGGCGCGCTTTGCACCAGCTCCCGCGGTTCTTGGAACATGGCACTCGTGCGAAGGTTTGAATTCGGCGATCCCCGTGAGAGGGATGCCAATACGAAAATCAATTCTCACTAAACGCACTGGAGTCTCATGAAGACGGTATTGATGTTAGTCGCGATCGGTAGTGCCGGGTGTGCAATCGAGGAGGTTTCCCCGCACATAGCATCCACGGGGGATAATCCGCTTGGAACGTTCCAGGAGTTCAAGGAGTCAACTCCAGCAGTAGAGGGGATGTATGTCGTCGAGGGCGACATTCGTGTGAGATCTGAAGAGGAACTGTACGAGTATTGGGCAGGGGCCCTGCCAGGCGCCCTTACAGTTCTGAATCGCGGGTACGATGTCAAATGGGATGACTACACCAAGGAGAATTTGACATATTGTGTCGATACGAGCTTCGGAGTCCACACGCAGTGGATTCTGAATGCGCTCAAGGGGGCAGACGCCGAATGGAACAGGCGGGCGAAGGTGAAGTTCACCCACGTTCCCTCGCAGGACGGAGCTGGCTGCAACTCGTCCAACCTAAATGTCGTCTTCAATGTCCGAAAAGTTGTTGGCCCGGAATATGTGTTTGCGGCATCAGCCTTCTTCCCTGATTGGCCACGGTCACAGCGGGAGATCCTTGTCAAGGAGCCGACCGTCACTGGAAACAGCCCTAGAGATCTCGTTGCGGTGATGGGGCACGAATTCGGCCACATTCTTGGATTCCGCCACGAGTCCGTGCAGCCCGGAGATACTTGCTACTACGACGGAGAAGACGACCTTGATTGGAGGGCGTTAACTTCGCACGATCAGAACTCCCTCATGGGGCGGCATTCAGACTGTGGAGACGATTTCTTCTGGTGGTCGGAGCGCGATCGATGGGGCGCAGCCAGTCTGTACGGGAACTGGACACACGGGGGAGCGGACTTGCTCTGGAGATCCGGAACGTTTCTGGCGATCTGGATGATGCTACCCACCGGTGGAGTCGCTTGGTACGCGAATCCACCGGCGGTGGGCGCATCCGTCTCATTCCTTGGGACAGGTGATTTTAACGGCGACCGGATTGCTGACACTGTTTGGCGAACGCCAAGCACGAACACTGTGTCTGTCTGGCTCATGAGCAACGGAGCTGTCACCAGCTATGTGGATCCAGGGTCGACAGGCTATGCATTCCTTGGAATTGGCGATCTCGACGCAGACGGTATTTCAGAC
Source organism: Myxococcales bacterium (assembly GCA_028287135.1). Lineage (GTDB taxonomy): Bacteria > Myxococcota_A > Polyangia > Haliangiales > Haliangiaceae > JABFXX01. The sequence continues at coordinate 82,388 of JAQBQE010000033.1, read as the reverse complement.
ATTATCTGGCGTAGTCCGATTAACAATCAAGTTGTGGTATGGTTCATGAATCGTACCGCTACAGTGCGATCGGCCACTTCGTTCGCCTCTGTACCCAGCGGCTACACGTTCCAGGGAACAGGCGATTTCGATGGGGATCTCCGGACCGACATCCTCTGGCGAAACGGGACGACCCTTCAGCTGTGGATGTCGCAGGGTGTCTTGAATCCAACAAGTGCGTTCATCGCGACTACCGTGTCTGCGGACTGGGAATTCAAAGGAACTGGTGACTTCAACGGTGATCGAAAGAGCGACATTGTTTGGCGTAATACCGTGTCTGGAAATACCGCGATCTGGTGGATGACGGCTGGGAATATTGTTTCTGCTTTTAAGAATTACACTGGCCCGACCTCTACGTGGGCATTCGGTGGCTCACGTGACGTTACCGGTGATGACATCGCCGATCTGATTTTCCGAAATACGAGCACGGGTGATGTAGCAATCTGGGTTATGCTCGCTGACGGTAGCGTCGCTTGGTATGCGAACCCCGGAAATGCAGCGACCAGCTTGACCCTTCTGGGTGCCGACCAGTTCGACTAGCACCGATGTTCGTCGATGGGGACTTCGGTGCCCGCTCGGACTAGGCTGCTGCCGACCAGTGGTCGCGACGAGCGCGCGAGCGCTGGGACCTGAAGTGAAAGGGATCATGCTTGCCGGCAACGCGGGAACCCGCCTGTACGGCCAGTACTTACTCGCACTCGCCAGCGAAGCGCAGTGAGCGTTATCCTCCAGCGCGTACGAGACCGAGAACCCCCTGCCAGTCATCGCAGCGCTGCGTTCCATCGTTCCCGTCGACATCGGGCCCGAAGCGGATGACACCACCACAGCCCGCGGCGCGACCCGCCTCGACGTCTGACGGCTTGTCGCCGATCATGATCGACAGCGCGAGATCGAGGCCGAGCTCGACGGCCGCATCGAGCAGCATGCCGGGCGCGGGCTTTCGGCAGCGGCAGCCGGCATCGGGCGCGTGCGGGCAGTAGTAGCTGCCGGCGAACGTGACGCCGCCGGCCGCGAACATGGCGATCACCCGATTGTGGACCGCCTTCGCCTCGGCCTCGGTGATCGTGCCGCGCGCGATGCCCGACTGGTTCGAGATGATCACGAGCCGGTACGAGGTCTGGAGCTCGCGCAGCGCCTCGATAGCACCGGGCAGGGGCTCGACGAGTGCGGGGTCGCGCGGATAGCCGACGTCGACGATCAGCGTGCCGTCGCGATCGAGGAACAGCGCGCGGGTCACGAGCGCTTCATGCGCGCGAGCGTGTCGGTCGACGAGCGACCTGCCACGAGCGGCACGAGCTCGACCCGACCACCGTACGCCTCGACGATCGAGCGCTCGGGGATCGGCTTGTTCGCGTAGTCCGCGCCCTTGACGTGAACGTCGGGCTTCAGCGTCGCGAGCACCTTCTCCGGCGTCGCGTCGTCGAACACGAGGATCGCATCGACGATCTCGAGCGCCGCGAGCAGCTCGACGCGCTCGGTGCACGGGAAGATCGGGCGCTCCGGTCCCTTGTTGGCGCGGACGGAGGCATCGCCGTTGACGCCGACGATCAAGACATCACCGAACGCGCGGGCGGCGCGCAGCGACGCGAGGTGGCCGGCGTGGAACACGTCGAACACGCCGTTGGTCCACACGACCGAGCGCTTGCGTGCGCGCTGGGCGTCGCGCCAGACCACGAGCTGGTCGAGCGACATCTCCTTGGCGGGCGCGTGGCCGTTACCGACGACGATCGTCGGCGACGGCGCGAACGTCTCGTCGAGGACCTCGCACAGGAGGTGGCCGATGATGATGTGGCACTCCTGGATCCGCGCCGTGACGGTGGCGGGAACCGCGACGCCGCCATCGCACGAGGCGACGAACGCAGCGCCCTTGGCACCGGTCAGCCCGATCACCTTCATGCCGCGGGCACGCGCGACCTCGACGGCGGCGACGACGTTCTTCGACGTGCCGCTCGTGGTGATCGCGATCAGCACGTCGCCAGGGGCGCCGAGCGCATCGACCTGGCGCGAGAACACGTGCTCGTAGCCGTAGTCGTTCGCGATGGCGGTCAGCGCGGAGGTGTCGGTGGTCAGCGCGATCGCGGGGAGGGGCCGCCGCTCGACGACGAACCGGCCGACGAGCTCGGCCGCGATGTGCTGCGCATCGGCGGCGCTGCCACCGTTGCCGCACAGCAGGACCTTCTTGCCGGCGAGCACGGCATCGCGCATCAGCTCGGCGGCGTGGGCGATCGCGGCGGGGTCGAGCGCAGCGTGGACGCGCGCGCTCTCGATCAGCGCCTGGCGGACGAGCCGTTCGCTGCTCACGAGCGCACTTCGCTGAGGGCCACGGGACGGATCGCGATCAGCTCGCGCGCGGCGCGCATCACGTCCTCGACCTGGACGGTGCAGGCGGCGACGTTTCCGATCTCGCTCATGGGCTTGCCGACGGCGACATCCTTGCCGTTGAACACGCTGTACAGCGGGATCGAGTACAGGCTGGGAGCGACCGAACGGACGCGCGAGCCGAGCGGCGCGAACAGCACCGGGGTGTCGGCGAAGAACAGTCCGACGATCGGTGCATCGACGAGACACGCGAGGTGCATGGGGCCCGAGTCGTTGGAGATGAGAAGCTTGCACTCGGCGAACAGCACGAGCAGCTCGCGCAGCGTGAGGTCACCGGCGACGACGTGCTTGCGCGGGGTCTTCGCGAGATCCGCGACGCTCTCGACGTACGCGCGCTCGTTCGGCGCACCGATGAACAGCACGCGCGCATTCGGGTTGCTGGCGACGAGCTCGTCGGCGACCTGGGCGTAGCGCTCCTTGGGCCACTTGCGGGCCTCGGGCGCGATATCCGGCGACGTGTTGGCGTTGATCACGTAGAGCGGGTCGGTCGCCTTGATGCCGAGGCCGGCGAGCTTGCTACGAAGCGCCGCGCGCTCGATCGCGCTCGGGTCGATCCGCGGGTACTTGTACTTCGCCGCGAACTCGTTGAAGCCCGTGTAGTAGTGGTCGTTGGTGGCGACCAGATAGACGAGCGACAGAAAGATATCGCTGGTGTGCGAGTACGCGTTGTAGAAGCCGGTGAAGTCGAGCAGCTCCTGGCGCCAGCTCTCGGAGGTCAGGTAGAAGCCGGCCTTCTGCGGGATGCCGGCGAGGCTGCCGAGCACGAGCGGGAACTTCGCGAAGAACTCGAGGTCGAGCACGAGGTCGCACTTCGCCTTGCGCAGCGCGCGCGCGACACCGAGCGTGGTCTTGATGAAGTCCTGCGGGGTCGACGGATCCACGAAGTGGTTCGCATCGGTCATGTCGAGGATGTCGAGGATCGCCTTGTTCGACTTGAACGTGACGAAGTGGATCTCGGCGTCAGGGAACCGGTCCCGGAGCGCCGCCAGGCTGCGGCTCGCCACGATGATCGAACCCATGCCGAAGAACTTCATCACCACGATCTTCTTGATCGGTCGGGTGGTGACGAACGGCTTGCGCAACCGGTGTGCGGTCGCGAGCGCGCTGCAGGCCGCGTCCCCCAGCACCCGGTCGAGGCGACGCATCAGCTCGACGTTCATGGGTCCCTGAATGCCACGGGGCTCGACGCAGGGTCAAGCAAGCAGCAGGGGGTGGGCCGGATGGAGTGATCCTCGCGGCACGATTGGGCAATCCCGAGGTTTTGACCACGACACGCGTGTCGCGATCCGGGCGCGTGACTCGGAGAACTTCGCGTTCCTTGCGGGCCCTCCCGGGCCATGACTATAAGAGCACCGTGGCAGGCGCGAACGCTGACACGTACGTGGTGATCGCTGCCTTCAACGAGGGCAAGGTCATCCGCGGCGTCGTGGGGGAGGTCGCGGCCGCGGGCTACTCGGTCGTCGTGGTCGATGACGGCTCGCGCGATGACACCGCGGCACATGCCCGGGTCGCCGGCGTCAGCGTGCTCCGTCACGCGATCAACCTCGGTCAGGGCGCGGCGCTGCAGACCGGCATCGACTACGCGGTACGCCGCGGCGCGCGCTACATCGTGACCTACGACGCCGACGGCCAGCACTCGCTCGAGGACGTCCCGGATCTGATCGCCGCCCTCGTCCACGCCGACATCGCGCTCGGCTCGCGGTTCCTCGGCAAGGATGCCATCGGGGTCGGCAAGCGGCGCAAGGCCCTGCTGCGGACCGCGACGCTGGTCTCGAACAAGCTCAGCGGTCTCGCGCTCACCGATGCGCACTGCGGGCTGCGCGCGTTCCGCGTATCCGCGGCGCCGAAGCTGCGGATCACCCAGGATCGGATGGCGCACGCCTCGGAGCTGCTGCGCAAGATCCAGAAGAGCGGCCTGCGGGTCGTCGAGGTGCCGGTGACGATCAAGTACACCGATCATTCGAAGCAAAAAGGGCAGGGCGGGTTCCAGGCGATCCGCATCCTGTTCGATTACTTTTTCCGGCCCTCATGATCATCCGCGTCCTCATGCTCGCAGGGCTCGCCGCGATCGGCTGGCTCGTGTTCCTGCGGCGCAACAAGCTCCCGATCCACATCGTGATCGTGTTCGGGTTGCTCGCGGCCGGCGCCTGGGCGGTGCTGTTCCCGGAGCAGACCGATGACATCGCGAACTACGTCGGGGTCGGCCGTGGCGTTGACCTCATCACGTACATCTTCGAGGTCGCGGCGCTGTTCACGCTCGTGCACTACTACACGAAGTTCGTCGAGCTGCAGCGCCAGCTCACCGACCTGACCCGCGAGATGGCGATCCTGCGTGCCGACATGGATCGGCAGCGGCCAGAGCCACCGACGACCTGACGACCAAGCTCAGCGCCGCGGCGGCGTGGGTCGCGGCGCCGGGTACGACAGATACGCGAGGCGCTTGGACTCGCGCCGCACGTGCGAGACGAGGTCGAGGATCAACCCGGTCGCGACGCACAAAAACGAGATCACGACGAGCCCGGTGCACAGGATCGCCGTCGGGAACCGGCGCACGAGGTGGGTGTCGAGGAACTCGAGGAACACCGGCACGCCGAGGATCACCGCGATGATCGCGATCAGCAGGCCGACGAGCGAGAAGAACAGCAGCGGTCGCTCGTTGCGCATGAGGTTCGTGATCGTCAGCAGGATCCGCCAGCCGTCGCGGAACGTGCGCAGCTTGCTCGTCGAGCCGGGCGGACGCTCCTTGTAGTCGGTGTCGACCTCGGCGACCGGCATCCGCATCTGCATCGCGTGGACGGTGAGCTCGGTCTCGATCTCGAACTCGCGCGAGAACGACGGGAAGCTCTTCACGAACCGGCGCGAGAACACGCGGTAGCCCGAGAGCATGTCGACGATCTGCGCGCCGAACAGCCAGCGCACGAGGCCGGTCAGCACGGCGTTGCCGAGGCGATGACCGGCGCGGTACGCGGCCTGGTGGGTCTCGACCCGGCGGCCCACGACCATGTCGAGGTTGTCCTCGACCAGCTTGTCGACGAGCTTCTGCGCGACGCCTGCCTGGTACGTGTCGTCGCCGTCGACCATCACGTAGATGTCGGCCTCGATGTCCTGGAACATCCGGCGCACGACGTTGCCCTTGCCGCGGCGAGTCTCGCGGCGGACCTCGGCCCCGGCGGCGGTCGCGACCTCGACCGTGTTGTCGGTCGAGTTGTTGTCGTAGACGTAGACCGTCGCCGACGGCAGCGCGGCCTTGAAGTCGGCGACGACTTTTCCGATCGCAGCCGCCTCGTTGAAGCACGGCACGAGGACAGCGATCGTGAGGTCAGCCGACACGGTCATGTTTGCTCGCGACTCTAACGGATTTGCTCGCGCGATACCGGCGTACGCCGAGGATGATGGCGGAGGTGATCGTGCAGATCACCAGCCAGTGCGAATAGCGATAGTCGGGGGAGGGGGCGAGCAGCAGCAGCGTGGTCTCGAGCCCGAGACCGCTGAGCAGCAGGGCCAGGACATCGCGCTGGCGCAGCGCGAGCGGCAGCAGCAGCAACGCCACGACGATGTACATCCACACCGTGAAGATCGGCGTGTGGCGCACGATGAACACGTAGGCGCGGGTCAGCGCGCGCTGCGTCCTCGACCAGCCCGTACCGAGACCCATCTGGTGCGCCTGTTCGGGCCACCGGAAGTCTCGCTTGGCGATCGCACCGCTCGCGCGGACCTCGCCGAGCCCGACGACCTCGGCCATCACCGAGATCCGGTGCTTGGCATACGCGACCGGATAGCTCGACAGCGTCTGCTTCCACGCGCGCGCGATCGCCTTCAGCTGCGGCTCGGGCGGGGGCGTGTAGCCGTTGATCGGCAGGCTCCACATCGTGCGGGTCGGGTGGTTCGTGACCGGCAGGAAGTCCTTCGGTGTGTAGAGATAGCGGGCCACGCCGTGGATGTTGGTGTGGACGAGCAGGTCGGTGCCCTCGAACAGCTTCTCGAGCTCGGGGTCGGGGATGTCCTCGTCGACGAACGCCAGCGTGCCGACGATGTCGAACACCGCGATCGAGCTCCATAGCTCGAGCTTGTGATCGGCGAGCCGCGCGTTCAGCTGGAATGCGCTGAGCGTGACCACGACCCAGGCGATGGCCGCGATCGCGTAGCGCTTGAGCCAGTGCAGGCCCGGCTGCCACTCGAACAGCAGGACCACGAGCGGCAGCGTCGCGGCGATCGCGTTGTAGCGAACCGAGGTCGCGCAGAACATGCTGACGAGGCCGAGGATCCGGATCCCGCGGCGCGGCGAGAGCAGCGCGACGAAGCCGAGCATCAGGAAGCCCGCCATCAGCGGGTCCTTCCAGATCACCGCGAACGGGACCATGACCGGGGGGAACACGAACACCGCGGTCGCGATCCAGGCGGCGGGCCGCGGGTCGAACAGCCGCCGCATCACGAGGTAGAGCCCGGCGAGGATGCACGAGCTCTGGATCACGAGCATCAGGAACGGACCGGCGACGATGTAGTCGCAGATCTTCCACAGCAGGTTGATGGCGGGCGGGTGGCCGTCGCTGTACAGCCGGTCGCGCGCCTCGCGCAGGTGATCGAACGAGTCCTGGGTCATGATCCCCGGGAACGCGTAGACGATCAGGTAGAGCCAGCCCGCGAGCAGGATCGACCACGGTGGAAGCGACGCCAGGCGGCGCCCGATGCGCCGGGCCAGAGGTCTCACCACGACGGCCGAATAGCACACCTTGGCAACCGCCGGCCACGTCCCTGGCACTGCGGCCAGCGGCCTGCCAGCGGGCGTGATCGACCTCGGGTCACGGCGTCCGCTTGCTGCTCTCCCGGGCGGCTTGGGCTACCCTGCGCTGGCCTTCTCTCCCCGCTGCCCATGGTCGCTACCAGCCGTCCCCGAACCATTGCCGCTGCGGCCCCGCACGAGGATGCGGCGCTGCTCCGCCACGAGGCGGTGTGGTTCGCGCGCTACCTGGTCGATGCAATCCCGGAGGCCGCGCTGGTCGAGCGCTACGTGCAGGCCAACGCACGGCTGTTCGCCGGGCCCCCGACCGCCGGTGACGCCGCGATCCTCGCGTTCCTGCACGCGCACCCGTGGACGCTCGCCCTGCTCGATGCCGGCACCGCGTTCGCCCACGGCGCGCCGCTGCTGCGCCAGAAGCTCGTCGTGATGATGGCGATCCTCGAGGCGACGCCGGACTTCGTCGACCAGACCTCGCAGGTCGACGGCGTCGGGCTGCCGCTCCTGGCATGGCGGCTCGGTCGCGCCGGTGCGGTCGCCGCGCTCAAGCTCGTGACCGGTACTGCGCTCGCCGCGGTGGTCACCCGGGGTACGCGATGACCGCCGACGCGCAGGTCGATGTCATCGTCGTCGGCTCGGGGCCGAGCGCGGTCAACGCGGCGTACCCGCTCGTCGAGGCCGGGTTCACGGTCCGCATGCTCGACGTCGGTAACCGCGACACGACGTACGAGAAGCTGATCCCCGACGCCGGGTTCTCGGAGCTGCGCCGCACCGATGCGCAGCAGTACCGGTACCTGCTCGGCGACGAGTTCGAGGGCATCGGGTTCGGTCACACCGGCGCCGGCGCGCAGCTCACCCCGCCGCGGCAGTACGTGTGCAAGGACACCGAGCGCCTGCAGCCGATCGCCTCGCAGTCGTTCTTCCCGCTGCAGAGCCTCGCCGAGGGTGGGCTCGGCGGTGCGTGGGGCGCGGGCAGCCCGCCGTTCTCGAAGGCCGACCTCGCCGGCTTTCCGATCAGCCTCGAGGATCTGCAGCCGCACTACGAGGTCGTCGCCGATCGGATCGGCGTCTCGGGGGCGCGCGATGATCTGATGCCGTTCCTCGGCGCGCAGTTCGCGATGCAGCCCGCGGTCGAGATCGACAGCAACGCCGAGGCGATCCTCCGCCGCTATGCGACGCACCGTGGCTCGCTCAACCGCACCGGGTTGTTCCTCGGTCATCCGCGGATCGCGATGCTCAGCCGCCCGCACCGTGGCCGCGAGGCGAACCGCTACCGCGACATGGACTTCTGGAGCGATGCGGGCAAGAGCGTGTACCGCCCGCGGTGGACGCTCGACGAGCTGCGCGCGTTCCCGAACTTCTCGATCGTGTCGCGCCGGCTCGTCCGCACGTTCGAGGAGCGCGCGGATGGCGACGTCGTCGTGCACGCGGCCAACGTCGACGGAGGCGGAACCGAGCAGCATCGCGCGCGCACGCTCGTGCTCGCCGCCGGCACGCTCGGCACCACGCGGATCGTGCTGCGGTCGCTCGGGCTGTTCGATCGCCGGGTTCCGATCGTGTGCAACCCGCACTCGTACGCGGCGCTGCTCGATCTCAACACGCTCGGGCAGCCGGTCCGCGACGAGCGGCACAGCATGGCGCAGTTCTGCCTCGTGCATGCACCCGAAGGGCACCTGCGGCCGTTCACGGTCGGCCACTTCTACTCGTATCGCTCGCTGCTGCTGTTCCGCCTGATGAAGGACAACCCGCTGCCGTTCCGCGAGAGCCTGACGATCATGCGGCACCTCGCGCCGAGCTTCGGCGTGCTGATCCTCCAGCACCAGGATCATCCGACCGCGGACAAGCACTGCTCGCTGGTCGCCAGCGACGTCGGCGAGGATCGGCTCGCCGTCTCGTACGATCTGTCGGTGCGCGAGCAGGCCCAGATCGACGCGATCGAGGCCGACATCGCGCGCGGCCTGCGCCGCCTGCGCTGCCTCAAGCTGAAGACGATGCGCCCCGGTCACGCAGCGAGCGTCCATTACGCGGGCACGCTGCCGATGTCGGCCAAGGACGAGGAGCTGACCACCGACAAGCACGGCCGCCTCCATCGCACGCGCGCGATCTACGTGGCCGACGGCTCGGTGTTTCCGAGCCTGCCGTCCAAGGGGCTGACCTTCACGATGATGGCGAACGCCGATCGGATCGGCTGCCATGTGCGGAGCACGTTACGAGCATGAGTGCAGATCCTGTCCACGACACCCACGCGCCGGCGATCACCCCGGCCGCCGTCGGCGATGCGCCACGCCTCGCCCAGCTCCACGCCGCGTGCTTGCCCGCGTCGATCCTGACCGAGCTCGGTCGCGAGGGCCTGGTGCGGTACTACGAGATGGTCACGAGCTCGTCGCTCGAGCACGTGCTGATCGCGTCGGCAGGCGTCGACGCACCTCCTGGGATCGCGGCCGCCTGCGTGCTCAGCCTGTCGCCGCACACGGTGCTCCGCCGATTTGCGCTGCGTGCCCCCGGGAGGCTCGCCCGCGATCTCGCGAGTCGCGCGATCCAGAGCGGGGATCTTCGCGAGCGTCTGGTCTCTCGCCTGCGTGAAGCGGTCGCCGCCGAGCCACCCTTTCTCCAGAGCTCCGGCGCCGACAAGATCGTGCCCGAGGTCACTCAGGTGTTCACTGACGTGGCCCACCGTGGTCACGGCCTCGGCCGCGGCTTGCTGCGTGCGTGCGAGCAGCTGCTGCGCGACGCAGGTCACATCCACTATTGCATCCACACGCTCCGCGACGATAACGATGCCGGGATCCGGTTCTATCGCCGGGAAGGCTTCATCCTTACCGGAACGTCGCGATCGTTTGGCGACCACTATCTGATCATGACGAAGGGGCTCACCTGATGTTTCCTCCACCTCGGTCACGCTCGCGGTTCTACGGCAGGTCGACGAACTACGTGAACGTCGCCAAGGACGCGTTGCTCCGCCGGATCGAGTCGGGCGACGACGTCATGGAGGTCGAGCGCGAGCTCGCGGCGCAGCTCGGAACCCGGCACGCGGTGCTGATGCCGCAGGCTCGCGTCGGCATCTACCTCGTGCTGCGCTCGCTGACGCGCACGAAGAAGAAGGTGATCCTCTCGCCGTACACGATCCATGACGTGATCAACATGGTGATCTGCGCGGGCGCGACGCCGGTGTTCGCCGACATCGATCGCAAGACGTGCAACATCGACACGCGCGAGGTCGAGCAGCTGATCGACAGCGACACCGCCGCGGTGATGGTCACCCACCTCCACGGCCTTTCGTGTGACATCGAGGGCGTCGCCAAGGTCTGTCGCGATCGCAAGGTCCCGCTGCTCGAGGACACGTCGCAATCGTTCAGCGCGAGCGTCGGTGGCCGTCGCCTCGGCACGTTCGGCAAGGCCGGCATCTACAGCTTCGGCATGGCGAAGAACGTCAACTGCCTGTACGGCGGTGCGGTCGTCACCGATGACGATGCGCTCGCCACCGAGCTCCGCAAAGAGCTCGCCCAGTTCCCGCTGACCGAGTCCGAGCTGCTGCTGAAGCGCGCCGCCTTCTGTCTGCTCGGCGACGTCCTGACCTGGCCGCCGGTGTTCAAGGCGTCGACGTACTGGGCGTTCCGCTACGGGTACCTGCACGGCGTCGAGGCGCTCAACAAGCGCGTGCGCGGCGAGGATGCACCGCAGATCAAGACCGAGATCCCGCCGCACTACCTGCGTCGGATCACGCCGATGCAGGCGCGCTTGCTCGTCCCGCAGCTCGGCGAGGCCGACCGGCTGAGCGCGATCCGCATTGGCTACGCGAAGATCTACGACGAGGGGCTGGCCGGGATCCCCGAGATCATCACGCCGCCGCTGCGCACCGATGGCTCGCACATCTACCTGAACTACGCGATCCAGGTCGAGGATCGTCATGCACTGGTGCGGTTCCTGATGCAGCACAACCGCGACATCACCGTGCAGCACATGGGCAACAACGCGGACTACGAGTGCTACGCGCCGTGGAAGCGCGATTGCCCGAACGCGCGCCTCACCGGCAAGCAGGTGGTGCTGCTGCCGACCTACCCGGTGTACGGCGAGGTCGAGGTTCGGCGCAACGTCGAGCTGATCCAGCACTACTTCAAGGTCCACCACCAGCACGCCACCGCGACGCGCACCGTCGACGACGCGCAGCGCGCGGTCCGGAACTAAGGCCTCACGATGTGTGGGATCTTCGGGGTCGTCGCAGCACGCGACGCGAGCAAGACGGAAGCCCTGCTCGGCGCGCTGTTCAGGCTGTCGGAGTCTCGCGGCAAGGAAGCGTCCGGGATCGCGGGGATCGCGGGTGACACGATCCAGGTGCTCAAGTCGCCGGTCCCGTCGACGGAGCTCCTGCGGACCAAGACCTACGCGAGCTACGTCGACCGCGTGGTCCAGCGCGCGCCGGTCGCGGTGATCGGTCACAGCCGGCTCGTCACCAACGGCGCCCAGACCGATCAGGCGAACAACCAGCCGGTGTGCGTCGACAACATCGCCGGCGTGCACAACGGGATCATCGTCAACGAGGACAAGCTGTGGGGCGATCACCCCGCGCTGACCCGCACGCACGAGGTCGACACCGAGGTCCTGCTCCGCCTCGTCCGTCACTGCGCGATCCAGCAAGGCTCGTTCATCGGCGGCGTGCGCGATGCGCTCTCCCGGGTGGCCGGCGTCGCCAATGTCGCGATGTTCGCGTCGGAGCTCGATCAGCTCACGATCGCGACCAACAACGGCTCGATCTACTACTGCGTCGATGCGGCGACCCGGTTCTTCGCGTTCGCGTCCGAGGAGTACATCCTCGCGACCGCGCTCGCGAAGACGGGCCTGCCGGCGTTGCGGATGCAGCACCTCGCCGCAGGAACCGGGCTCGTCGTCGACCTCGGCACCGCGATGGTGCAGACGTTCCCGCTCGCGCTGAGCCAGCCGTCCCGCGTGACCGAGCGCAACGGCGTGCACCGCACCCTCGATGTTCGCGAGCTCGCCAGCGTCGTCAAGATGTCGTCCCGGCCACCGGCGATCCACAGCGATACGCCGCCGGCGTGGTTTCGCGAGGCCGAGGACCGCAACCGCGAGGCGGTCGCCCGGTTGCGGCGCTGCGTTCGCTGCGTCCAGCCCGAGACCATCCCGTTCGTCGGACTCGACGGCGAGGGCCTGTGCATCGACTGCCGCAACTACCAGCCAATCGTCCAGAAGGGCCGCGAGGCGCTCGAGGAGATCCTCGCGCCGCATCGATCGCGCACGTCGCGCGCCGATGTGCTCGTGCCGCTCTCCGGCGGTCGCGATAGCTGCTTCGCGCTGCACTACATCAAGCGCGTGCTCGGCCTCAATCCGATCGCGTACACCTACGACTGGGGCATGGTGACCGACCTCGCGCGGCGCAATGCCTCGCGGCTGTGCAGCGCGCTCGGTGTCGAGCACATCATCGTCTCGGCGGACATCACGAAGAAGCGCGAGTACATCCGCAAGAACGTCGAGGCGTGGCTGCGCCGGCCCGACCTCGGGATCATTCCGCTGTTCATGGCGGGCGACAAGCAGTTCTTCCATCACGCTCAGCAGCTGCAGCAGCGCACCGGTGTCAGCTTCCAGATCTGGGGCAACAACCGACTCGAGCGCAGCGACTTCAAGACCGGGTTCTGTGGCTTCGATCGCGAGGGCTACAAGGACAACTCGCTGTTCCACCTCGGGCTGAAGAACAACCTCAAGTACGTCGGCTACTACGCATCGGCGTTCGCGCGGAACCCTGGCTACGTCAACGCCTCGATCCCCGACACCCTGTTCTCGTACTTCCTCTACTTCCTCAAGAAGAACACGTATCTCGATCTCTATGACTTCGTGCCGTGGGACGAGGACCAGATCGTCACGACGCTGATCGGCGAGTACGACTGGGAAGTCGCGCCCGACACCAAGAGCACGTGGCGGATCGGAGACGGCACGGCCGCGTTCTACAACTACATCTACTGGACCGCCGCCGGGTTCTCCGAGAGCGACACGTTCCGCTCGGGCCAGGTTCGTGATGGCTCGATGTCGCGCGCGAAGGCGCAGAGCATCGTCGACGAGGAGAATCGTCCTCGCTACGCTTCGCTCAACTGGTACTGCCGCACGATCGGCATCGATCTCGAGCGAACGCTCCGCGTGATCAACGAGATCCCGAAGCTCTATCCCGTGTGACGGTGAGCGAGCAGGGCGAGCAACGGCGGCTGCGCCGCGACATCCAGTGGAATCTGCTGCCCGTCGTCCTGCTCGGCGTCGTCGGGCTCGGCATGAACTTCGGGATCGGCAAGCTGTGGGGGGCCGCGGCGCTCGGCGCGTTCAGCCTCGTCACGATCTCGTTCTTCTCGTTCGCGGTGCTCGGCGCGTGTGGCCTCCAGTACGCGGTGCTCCGCGCGGTAGCAGAGGCCGAAGGCGATCGGACGCGGATCGCCGCGATCGTCGTCGGTGCGCTGATCCCTTCGGTGGTCCTCGCCGCGATCGCGACGGCGGCGTATCTCGCGTTGCGCGGCACGTTCGAGGATCTCCAGGGTCCCGCGGTCGCCGAGGGCATGCTGTGGGTCGCGCCCGGCCTGTTCTGCTTCTCGATCAACAAGGTCCTGCTCGGGGTGGTCAACGGGCTGCGGCGGATGCGCGCGTTCGCGATCTACACGTCGCTGCGCTACCTCCTGATCGCGCTCGCGCTCGTGATCGCGCGGATGTGGGGGCTCGAGGGCCATCAGCTGCCCGTGGTCTGGACGTTCGCGGAGGGCGTGCTGCTGCTCGTGCTCGTGGTCGAGCTGTTCTGCACCGTCGATGTCGCGCGCGGGACCGGCTGGCGGATCGAGGCGCGCCGCCACCTCGACTTCGGCGTCCGCGGCGTCGGCGCGACCCTCGCCTCGGAGGTCAATTCCAAGCTCGACGTCTGGATGCTCGGCTCGGTGCTGCCCCATGGCAGCCCGATGATCGGCATCTACAGCCTCGGTGCGCAGATCTTCGAGGGCGTGGCCCAGCTCGCGGTCGTCGTCCAGAACAACGTCAACCCGGTGATCGCGCGAGAGCTCGCGCTCGGCCACAAGAGCAGCGTCGAGGAGCTCGCGCGGAGGACTCGCCGCTGGTTCGTGCCCGCGATCATCGCCGCGTGCGTGCTCGGCGCTGCTCTGTATCCCGTGGTCATCCCGTGGCTCGTCGGTGATGATTCGTTCGCAGACGGTTCGTGGCCGTTCGCGATCCTGATGCTCGGCATCGCGCTCGCGTCACCGTACCTGCCGTTCATCCAGCTCCTGCTGATGGCCGACAAGCCGGGCTGGCACACCGCCTACGTGATCGGCGTCCTCGCGGTGACCGCGGTCGGCACCCTCGTCCTGATCCCGCCATGGGGGATGGCGGGGGCGGCGATCGCGGCCGCCGGATCGCTGGTCGCGTCGGCCGTGCTGCTCCGGCTGATCGCGCGCGCGCGCGTGGGTCTCCGGCTCTGACTCAGAGCTCCGCGCCCCACTCGGCGGCGCCCTCTGACGCGCGGGTCGGCAGCGGCAGATCGCTCCACAGCACGGACAGGTCGAGCTCGATCGCATCGAACGGCTCGGCGCGGATCCGCTCGTCATCGCGGTGGACCGCGAGCGTCAGCCACTTGCCCTCGTGCAGCCGCAGGACCTCGAGCATCCGCAGCCGGGTGCTGATCAGCCAGACGTGACCGACGCCGGCCGCCGCGTAGATCGGCAGCTTCTCCGCGCGATCCATCTTCTCGGTCGACTTCGAGAGCACTTCGCACAGCCAGTCGGGCGGCAAGGTGAAGTATGCGTCCTCGGACAGCATCGGCAGTCGCTCGCGCCGCCAGCCCGCGAGGTCTGGAACGACGATGTCCTCCTCCCCGAGATGGAGCTCGGGCTCGTCGAGGATGATCCAGCCACCCGGACCGCCCTTCCCACGCTTGAACGGGGGACCAAGCTCCTCGCCGAGTGCCGAGGCCACGCTCGCATGCGGAATCGCCGGTCTCGGGGATAGCCGGAGCTCGCCGTTGATGATCTCGGCGACCTTGTGCGCGGGCGCGTCGAGCACGTCCTGGTAGGTCGCCTTGCGGCGGGTCGGAATCGCCATGTCCCGAGCCTATCAGCTGGTTGCGACGTCGACGATGAGCGTGTTACCTGGGCCCGTGGCATCGTCCCGCATGGCCGGCGTCTGGCGGGTGCTGTTCGTCGCGTACGTCGTCGCGACCGCCGTGCACATCGGCCTCGTGATGCGGCTCGAGCCGTTCGCGTTCGACGCCTGGAACGTCGCGATGGACACGCGGGCGGAGCCGTTCACCGTCGAGCGGTTCTTCGCGTACGGCATCGACCAGTACACCCACTCGAATCCTCGGATCGGTCAGTGGGCGACCTACCTGGCCTACAAGCTCGAGTACTTCGCGGTGATCGCGACACCGGTGGTCTACCTCGCACTCGCACTCGCGATCACGATCCTCGGGCTCGGGCGCAGGCCATCGTGGCGCCGCGGCCGGGACCTCGCGCTCTACGCGATCGCGCTCGGCTTTCTGTGGTTCGCGATTCCGCGGATCGGGATGATCATGTTCTGCCGCGCGTATGGCGCGAACTACCTGTACGGCGCCGCGATCCAGCTGTGGTTCCTCGTTCCGATCCGGCTACGGCCCACCGGCGACGGCTCGCTCAAGGCGTCCCTGGCCTATGCGCTGCTCGGCGTGTGTGCCGGGATGTCGAACGAGCACACCGGGCCGACGCTCGTGCTGTTCGCGCTCGGCTACGCGGCGTGGCTGCATCGCCGCAGCGTGGCGCGTCCCACGCTCGCGTGGGCAGGAGCGTTCGGCGCGGTCATCGGATTCGCGGCGATCTTCTTCGCGCCCGGGCAGGGCGAACGCTACGACGGGCTCGCGACCAAGGTCGGTCTCGTCGGCCGCTTGCTCCAGCGCGGGGTGACGTCGAACCTCGACATCTTCCGCGACTACATCGCCGGCGCAGCACCGCTGCTCGCGCTGCTCGCGATCGTCGTGATCATCGGAGCGCGTGATCCCGACCGTGACGCCCAGCGATCACCGCTGCGTCTGGTGGGCTGGGTGCTCGTCGCAGGATCGCTGATCACCGCCACCGTGTTCGTCTCGCCCAAGCTCGGGCCACGGTTCTATCTTCACTCGTGCGCGCTGCTGCTCGCCGCGTTCATCGGCGTCGCGGATGCGGTGATGGTCACCACGCGTCGCCTCGCACCGCTCGTCCTGCTCGCCGTCGCCGCGAGCATCTACGCCGGCGTTCGCACGATCCCGCTCTACCTGCGTCTGCACGATGCGAGCGAGGACCGGATGGCCGCCTTGAACGCCACCCCACCCGGGGTCGTGTTCACCGCGGACTCGTTCGACCAGGTCGAGGACTCGTGGTGGTTCCTGGGCGATGACTTCCGCGATTCGAAGAAGCGCGAGCTGATCGCGACCTACTTCGCGTTCAAGGGCGTCGTTCATCGCGCCGTCGATCTGCAGGCGCCGCTCGGCGTCTCCGACGTCCGGATCGCACCGCGGATCCACGTGACCCCGGCGAGCTGCCTCGACGAGCACGGTGGATTCGAGCTCGGCGCGTTTCGCGGGCTCGACGTCCGCTCGGTGCAGAAGGCGGCGATCGCCGCGGTCGAGCGCCTGCGCGAGCGGATCGGTAGCCACGGCTCGCTCGCGAGCGTGGACCTCGCGGTCAGCTTCCTCGGCACGCCGCCGACCCTGCCACGCCCGACGATCCTGCTCGGCCGGTGGTTTCCCGACCGGTTCGAGGGCTGGGCCGGCGTGATCGAGCGCAAGGGGACGTCGAAGACCCGGACCGTCGTCCTGCCCAAGAATCTCCGAGGCGCCGACGTCGAGGTCTTCATCTACCGCGTCGGTGACGAGGCGCGGCGGCTCGGCACCGCGGACCAGGGAACCCTCGATTACCAGCCGTGGAAGCGCGGCGCGTACTGGGCCCTGGCCTGCAGGCCCGCTGAATGCTTCGTGATCGCCGCCACGCGCTTGCTCTGAACAGGCGCTCCGATCGGGGGTCGTGCTAAGAGTCGAGGCTGTGGATTCGCCGGTGATCTCCATCGTCGCGCCCGCCTACAACGAGGCGAAGAACCTCGTCGCGTTCATCGATGCGATGACGCCGGTGCTCGACAGCCTCGGCGAGCCCTGGGAGATCGTGTTCGTCGACGACGGCAGCCGCGACGACACGCTCGGCATGCTGCTCGCGGCGCGGGCGAACGACCCCCGGATCAAGGTCGTCAGCCTCGCGCGCAACTTCGGCAAGGATGTCGCGCTGACCGCCGGTCTTCACCACGCGCGCGGCCGCGCCGTGATCCCGATCGACTGTGATCTCCAGCATCCCCCCGAGCTGATCCCGCCGATGGTCGCCAGGTGGCGTGCCGGAGCCGACATGGTGGTCGGCGTCCGCAGCAAACGCACCGAGGAGGGCTACCTGCGGCGGACCTCCGCGAAGCTCTACTACGCAATGATGCGACGGATGAACGACGTCGCGATCCCGCCCAACGCCGGTGACTTCCGGCTGCTCGATCGCAAGATCGTCGACGTGATCAACGACATGCCCGAGCGCACGCGCTTCATGAAGGGCATCTTCGCGTGGCCTGGGTTCAAGACCGAGACCATCGAGTTCCAGGCCAACGTTCGCGCCGGCGGTCAGAGCAACTGGTCGCTGTTCAAGCTGTGGCGGTTCGCGCTCGACGGCCTGTTCTCGTTCTCGACCGTCCCGCTCAAGATCTGGACGTACATCGGTGGCATCGCCGCACTCGGCGCGTTCGTCTATCTGCTGATCACGCTGATCCAGAAGCTGTTCTTCGGGATCGAAGCCGAAGGCTACGCCTCGCTGTTGATCGTGGTCCTCGGCTTCAACGGACTGCTCCTCCTCTCGAACGGGATCCAGGGCGAGTACATCGCGCGGATCTTCGAGGAGGTGAAGGGGCGGCCGCTGTTCGTCGTCGGCAAGAAGTGGGGCTTTGACGAGCCCGCGGTCAAGCTCGGGGCCGCCTCGCAGGCCGCCGAACCGGCGAGCCGCGACGTCGCGTCGTGAACCGGCGGGCGCTCGCGGCGTGGGCAGCGGTCATCGTGCCGCTGTGGATCGTGATGCTCGTGTGCGTGTGGTGGGAGCCGATCGTTCACGATGCGTGGGGCAACCTCCACTACGTCCGCACCCACGAGCTCGGCCTTACCGGCGCGTGGAGCTTGATCAAGGACGGATGGCTCGGCTCGAACCCGCGGCTCGGCCAGGCGGTGACGACGTTGCTCTACGCGCCCGGTCCGTACCACCTGATCCTCACGCCCGTTCTCGAGCTCGCGCTGTTCTTCACGATGACGACGCTCGCCCTCGGACGCTGGCCGTCGGTCCGGCGCGCGGACGATGCGCTCGCGTTCGTCACGGTGACGGCGATCTTCGCGCTGTGCACACCGCAGCTCGGCTCGATGCTGTTCTACCGGCCGTTCATCGGAAACTACGTGTTCGGCCTGCTGCTGAACGTGATCTGGCTCGTACCGTTTCGGTTCGCGCTCGATGCGCCACGGTCGCGCACCGCGTGGTGGGCCGTACCGCTGATGCTCGTGCTCGGCATCGCGGCCGGGATGTGCAACGAGCACACCGGTCCGTCGTTCGTGGGTGCCGGCGTGCTCGTCGTCGTGTGGTCGCTGCGCCGCGGCGATCGGGTACGCGCCTGGATGATCGCGGGCGTGCTCGGGATGCTCGCTGGATACGTGCTGCTACTCCTCGCGCCGGGTCATGACGCCCGCTACGCAGGACTTGCCAGGCACGCGGGTCTGCTCGGACGGATCGCCGAGCGTGGGGTGGTGGAGAACGTCGTGATCGTGGCGGTGTTGCCGCTGTACCTCGCGTGGTCGGTACCGTGGGTCCTGCTCGGCGTGCTCGCCAGGCGCTCGGTCAGCCCCGCGGCGATGACGCCGTCCCAGAAGATCGCGTTGGTCGGGTTCGCCGCGGCGGGTGTGCTGGCGACGCTCGCCTTGCTCGGATCGCCCAAGGTCGGGCATCGGCTGTACGTTCACTCGATCGCGCTGATCGCGATCGCGCTCGCCGGCTGGACGCTCGCGCAGCTCGCGACGTCGGGCGCGAAGAAGGTGTGCGCCGTACTCGGTGGCGTCGTGCTCGCCTACGTCGCGTTCCGCTGCGTGAACGCGTATCGCGTCGCTGGACCGATCAGCCGGGCACGGATGACGCTGATCGAGTCGGCTGCGCCGGGCGCCGCCGTGGTGGTGCCACGCTACGGCATCCCGGCCAGCACCTGGTTCTACGGCGAGGATCTCGATATCCCGAGCCGGCGCGACAGGGTGATCGAGGACTACCAGCTCGGATCGCTCGAGCTTGCGCCGTGATAGTGGGCTAGCGGCGATGCCGCGCACGTCGAGCCCGAGCCCGAGCCCAGGCGAGACGGAGCCCGAGCCCGATCTTTGCTCGGGGAAAATCTCTCTCGACGAAGCTCTCTCCCGACGAATGGTCACAGCTCGACTGCCCGGTTTTCGGGCTCGGGCTCGGGCTCGGGCTCGGGCTCGAGAGTGAGTATCAGTTCTCGCGCTACCGGCTCGCGACGCCGCCGTGGCCGACCTCGGCGTTGACCGTGTAGAGACCCTTGGAGTCCCGGTCGGTGATCACGACGATCTGCTGGATCTCTCTCGCACCCTTGAGGTCGACGTACGCGCTCGGTCGCCGCTTCTTGTCGAGCACGATCTGCAGGTTGACCACCCGGCTCCTGCCGGTCGTGAAGTCGATCCGGATCGCCTTGACGATCGGGCGCCCCTGACTCGCATCGACGCGTAGTCGCGTGAACGTGCCGGCGTCCGCGCCGAGGGTGATGTATTCGCGTCCGTGGTTCGCCGGCGTCGGATCCGCGACCTCGACCCATTCGCCGTCCGATCGCGGCGGTCCCTCGTTGCTGCTGGCTCCGTCCTTGTCCTTGTAGCTGACGCGCTCCGTCGTCTCCTCGTCGTCGGGCGCCGCCGACACGACGGAGACCAGACCGGCGACCAGACACGTGCAAAGGGCTGGAATCCGCATGGTGCGGAAACGTTGTTGCAGCGGGCGTGCCCTCGGCGGGATAGTGCCGAGACGATGCCGACGACACCCGGAGAGATTCCCGCGGAGCTGCTGCAACGGCTGCCCAAGACGGATCTGCACTGTCACCTCGACGGGTCGCTCCGCCTCGACACGGTGCTCGATCTCGGGAAGAAGCAGGGCGTCAAGCTGCCGACCTTCGATCGCGGCGAGCTCCACAGTATGCTCGCCGCGGGTGATCACGTCGCATCTCTCGACGACTACCTGCGCGCCTTCGACATCACGCTCAGCGTCATGCAGACCGAGGACTCCCTCGAGCGGAGTGCGTACGAGCTCGCAGAAGATGCGTGGCGCGAGAACGTTCGCTACATCGAGGTCCGCTACTCGCCACTACTGCACATCCGGGAAGGCCTGCGGCCAGCGCAGGTGGTCGAGGCGGTGCTGCGAGGGCTTCGGATGGCGAAGCGCGAATTCGGGATCCGCTACGGCGTGATCCTGTGCGCGATCCGTTCGCTTGGACCGGAGTCGAGCCTGCGGATCGCCGAGCTGTGCATCGCGTTCAAGAACCGCGGTGTCGTCGGGTTCGACCTCGCGGGCTCCGAGGTCAACAACCCGGCGAAGCTGCACAAGCACGCGTTCCAGCTCGTCGTCGACAACAACATCAACTGCACCGCCCACGCGGGTGAGTCGTTCGGGCCGGACTCGGTCCACCAGGCGATCCACAAGTGCGGCGCGCATCGCATCGGTCACGGAACGCGGCTCGTCGAGAGCGGTGACCTGTTGAACTACGTCAACGATCACCGGATCCCGCTCGAGGTCTGCCCGTCGTCGAATCTACAGACCCGCGCAGCGGCGAGCTGGGAGACCCACCCGGTCGACTTCTTCGTCGACTACGGGCTCCGCGTCACGATCAACACGGACAACCGGCTGATGTCGGACACCACGGTGACCAAGGAGCTCCACCTCTGCCACCGCCACTACGGGTGGTCGCTGCAGACGATCAAGGAGATCATCATCGCGGGGTTCAAGAGCGCGTTCATGCCGTATCGAGAGAAGGCGGATCTGGTCGCGGAGGTCAGTCGCGAGCTCGCGACGTTCTCGGATCCGCGCGGCGAGGTCACCGGTCGGGTCGGTCTGGTCGAGACCGATGTGTCGACGACGCTACCGCCGCCGACCAAGCCGAAGCTCCAGATCTCGTAGCCGCTAGGGCCAATGCTGGTCAGTTAGCGGGTTCCGTCGTCGTGCACGTGCACGTGCACGTGTCACGTGCTCGTCCACGTCCACGGTAGCAACCGGGCTGAAGCACGGCCGATACGTCCGGCATGCTCGACTACGAGAAGCTTGCGTCTATCAATGTGGATCGAACACCTGGCGTTCGTGTTGAGGTCCATCCCAAACCTGCCGCGTGGGTACTCGGCGCTGGTCGATCAGTGGCGGCGAGCCGCGATGGCGGTGCGGTTGAACAGCGCGGAAGCTGTCGGGAAAACGAGCGAAGCCGATCGAAGCAACCGGTACGCGATCGCACGGGGCGAAGCGATGGATTGCGGCGCAATCATCGACGTCGTCCGGCTGGTCGGCGCTGTGCCTGAGTCGGACCTGTCGGCGGGCAAGCAGCTCTTGGTCCGCGTGGTCGGAATGCTGAACAAGCTCTGCCGATGATCGTGGACGTGAACGAGCACGTGGCACGTGGACGTGCACGTGCACGAACGACCTTAACCGAGTGGCATTGCGGCTAGGAGCCCGCAGGACGGCGCTTGCGGCCGAGCCTGGCGATCTGCTCGATCAGCGGCAGCCCGATCGCCGGGAACGGGCGCAGCAGGTGGATCACCGCCGCGCGATACGACGGCAGCGTGCGCACGAGCTTCGGTCGCGCGACCAGCTCGACCGCGGCCTCGGAGACCTCGTCGAGCGAGAGCAGCGGCCCGTTCGAGAACAGCAGGCTCGCCGACGCATCGTGCGCGACGGCATCGGTCATCTCACCGCGGATCGCTGCGGGCAGGAGCGCGCTCACCGTGATCGGCCGCTTTGCCTGTCGAAGCTCGCTCGCGAGCGACAGTGAGAAGCCGAGCACCCCGTGCTTGGTGGCGCCGTAGACCGCGAGACCCGGCGTCGGGCTGATCGCCGACATCGATGCGATGTTGATGATCGTGCCCTCGGTCATCCCACCGATCGCGGCGTTGCAGCCCCAGATCACCCCGAGGAGATTGACCTCGACCTGGCGGCGCACGCTCGCGTCGTCCATCGCCCACGCGTCACCGACGGCGAGCACGCCCGCGTTGTTGACCCACACCGCGATCGGGCCGCGCTCGGCCGCGAGCCGTGCGACCGCCCGGTGGCTGTCGGGGTCGCGGACGTCGTGCTTCACGCCGGTGCCATCCACCACCGCGGCCGTGACATGAGCCGCGCCCTCGTCGATGTCGGTCGCGATCACGTGGTGGCCCTTGCGCGCGAGCCGCTCGGCGATCTTGCGCCCGAGCCCCCGGCCTGCGCCGGTGACGACCGCGACGGTGCCCGGCGTCGCGCTCACGCGAACGTCACGGCGTGGACCGGCGGCAGGTAGTTCGAGACGACGTTCCAGCTCTCGCCGCGATCGGGGCTCGCGAACACGTTGCCCGTGGTCGAGCCGAACGCGAGGACGCCGTCGGGTGCGAGCGCCAGTCCATGGCGATAGACGAGGTCATAGGCGAACGCGTCCGGCAGCCCCTTCGACAGCGACTCGAACGACTGGCCCCCATCGCGGGTCCGCGAGATCACGAGCTTGCCGTCGACCGGGATCCGCTTCTCGTCCTTGATCGCCGGAGCGAACCACGCGGTGTTCGGATCACTGGGATCGACGACGACCGGGAATCCGAACACCGACGGCCTGGCGTTCTCGACCTCGGTCCACGTCGCCATGTCATCGGTCGACCGGAAGATGCCGTTGTGGTGCTGCACCCACCACGCCGTCGGGTCCGACGCGCACTGCACCAGGCAGTGAACGTCCTGCGCGATGCCATCGCGGGTCAGCTCGGGCGGCACGTACTCCGCGCGCATCCCATGCGCGGTGTTGGTCCACGTCGCACCGGCATCGCGGGTTCGCCACACGCCGCCGATGCTGACGCCGACGACGACCGTCCTCGGATCGCGCGGATCGACGCAGATCGAGTGAATCCCCGCGTCGTCCTTGCCGCCGCCGCCCCACTTCGGGCGCTGCTCGTGGAACCACAAGCTCTCGACGATGGCCCAGGTCGCGCCGCGATCCTCGGAGCGGAACAAGCCGCCCGGGATCGTGCCGCACCACAGCGCACCGTCCTTGTCGAGCGCGGGGGCGAGCGACCAGATCAGCGCGGTCGCCCACGTGCGCTCCTTGCCCCAGAAGTTCTTCTCGACCACGCCCTCGGGCTGCTTGGGATAGGCCGGCGTCGCGATCTCGGTCCACGTCGCGCCCTTGTCGTCGGAGCGGTGGAGCTTGACGCCGAAGTGACCGTGATCCAGCGCCGCGTACCAGCCGCCGCGCGGGTCGGCCATCGCGATCGTCACGTTGTCACCGATGAAGTGACCGCGGGTGACGCCATACGAGCCACCCGTTGCCTCAGCCTCGAACAGACCCTTGCGCGTCGAGATCAGCAGCGTGTGCACGATTCAGCCTCCAGAGAGTGCTTGCATGACGTAGACCTCGCTCGCCGGGCGAACGGGATCCGACAGGTGCTCGCGATCCGTGATTTGCTCACCATCGACGAACACGGACATGTGACGCCGCAGCCCATCCTGGTCGTCCAGCACGTAGCCGCGCAGCCGTGGGTTCTGCGCGAACACGACGTCGAGCACGGCGCGTACCGTCGAGCCCTCTACCGTCTCCGTCGCACACTCGACATGCCGCCGCAGATTCGGCGTGAACACCACAGTCGCCACGCGGCGAACCTACACGATCTGATGGTAGCTTCCGCGCGTGTTCGACATCGTCGTTGCTGCGGATCTCGACTGGGGTATCGGCAAGGCCAGCGCACTGCCGTGGCCGAAGCTGAAGGGCGACCTCGCCCATTTCAAACGGCTGACCAGCGAGTCTCCCGAGGGCACCCGCAACGCGATCATCATGGGTCGCCGCACGTGGGAGAGCGCCGAGGTCGCCGCGCGCCCGCTGCCGCGCCGGCTCAACATCGTGATCTCGCGGAGCACCCTGATTGCTCCCGAGGGTGTCGGCGCAGCCCGATCGCTCGATGATGCCCTCGCCGTGGCGAGCGGGACGCCCGGCATCGCGGCCACGTTCGTGGTCGGCGGTTCGCAGATCTTTCGCGAGGCGCTCGTCCACCCGCAGCTCCGCCATGTCTACCTGACCCGCGTCGAGGGCCGGTTTGGCTGTGACACCGTGATCCCGGACCTCGATGCGATGGGCTTCAAGCCAACGCCGTGGGACGGCGCGCTGCGCGACGAGGACAACCACGTTCGCTACCGCATCGAGCGCCTCGCGCGCTGATCAGACCGCGACCGGGAACTTGATGAACGCGTCGTGGGTGTAGCCCTCGAGCGCGATGTCCTCGAACGTCATCTCGAGCGCCGGCTTGTGGGCGAGCACGAGCCTCGGCAGCGCATGCGGCGTCCGCGTCAGCTGCGTCTTCACGCCCTCGACGTGATTGAGATAGATGTGCGCATCGCCGAGCGTGTGCACGAAGTGCCGCGGCGTCAGCCCGCACTCCTGCGCGATCATCGACATCAGCAGCGCATAGCTCGCGATGTTGAACGGCACGCCGAGCGCGAGATCCGCGCTGCGCTGATAGAGCTGGCAGTCGAGAAAGCTCTCGTGGACGTAGAACTGGAACAACGCGTGGCACGGCGGCAGCTTCATCTTCGGTATGTCCGCGACATTCCACGCGCTGACGATGATCCGCCGTGACATCGGGTTGGTCTTGATCGTCGCGATCGCCTCGCTGATCTGATCGATCCCCGTACCGCCCTCGGACGCGCCCCAATGACGCCACTGATAGCCGTAGATCGGCCCGAGCTCGCCGGCCTCGTCGGCCCACGCGTCCCAGATCGGCGTGTGCTGCTTGAGGTCGTCGTTGATGTTGGTCGATCCGCGGAGGAACCACAGCAGCTCGCGCACGACCGCCGGGAACAGCACCTTCTTGGTGGTGACCAGCGGGAAGCCCTCGCGGAGATCGTACCGGGTCTGGGCGCCGAACAGCGAGATCGTGCCGGTTCCGGTGCGATCGGTCCGGCGCTCGCCGTGCTCGAGCACATTGCGAAGGAGATCCAGGTACGGCCGCATCGCCTTCGTATAGCACCGCCGTATGATCCCGGCGTGGACCCACGACCGACCACGATCCCCGAGCTGCTCGCATCCCACGACGGTGTGCTGCTCGACGCCTACGGAGTCCTCGTCGACGCGGTCGGCGCCCTGCCCGGCGCCAAGGAGCTGATCGGCGAGCTCAACCGCAAGGAGGTGCCGTACGCGGTCGTCACCAACGACGCCTCACGGACCCCGGCCACCTACGTGGGCAGGTTCGCGAGCTTTGGCCTCGAGATCCCCGCGTCGCGGATCGTCACTTCCGGAAGTCTCCTCCCCGGCTACTTCCGCGAGCGCGGGCTCGCCGGTGCCCGCACCGTCGTGCTCGGCACCCCGGACTCGTACGCGTACGTCACCGAAGGTGGCGGCATCCCGATCGCGCTCGCGCCGGGGATGCAGATCGATGCCGTCGCGATCTGCGATGACGCCGGCACCCCGTTCCTCGAGGGCATCGAGCTGACCCTGTCCGCGATCGTTCGGGCGATCGAAGCGGGTCGCCGCCCGGCGCTCGTGCTGCCGAATCCCGACCTCGTCTATCCCAAGGGCGGTGGCGAGCTCGGGTTCACCGCCGGCGCGATGGCGCTGCTGATCGAGGCCGCGCTCGCACGCCGGTTCCCGACCGCGAACCTCGTGTTCGACCGGCTCGGCAAGCCGTCACGGCACCTGCTGCTCGAGGGCAAGCGCCGCCTCGGCCGCGATCGCGTCGTGATGATCGGCGATCAGCTCGAGACCGACATCGCGGCTGCGCTCGCCGCAGGCATCGAGTGCGCACTGCTCGCCGGGGTGTCCCGATGGGATGGCCGGTCCACGATCGTGCCGACCTACCTGCTGTCGAGCCTGGCGCCGTGACCTGGAGAGGCGTAGGCGAGCGCCAAGCTGCTCCATCGAGAGGCGCCGGTCAGCACTTGTGTGTGGGCCGGATGCAGCGCCGCTGACGCAGCGCCGCTGACAAGCTTGCGCACGCCGTCTACGCCTACGCCTACGAGCTACAGGTTTCTAGCGAGCGCTGGCCGCCGGCAGTTCCTCGACGGATTCCTCGACGATCGGCGCGGGGAGTGCGCCGGCCTTCAGCACCGTCGCGAGCTCTGCGGCATCCTGCGCGCGGTTCGCCGCGATCTCTCCCGACATCGTGATCGACGCCCGGCCGCCACGGATCTCGCCGAGGACGATCGGTGCGCTCATGATCCGCTGGTCGAGCACCGTGGCGAGCTTCTTCCCGACGATCCGCGCCGTCAGCTCCGCGAACCTGCGCGTGCCGTCGCGGTCGAACGTGAGCAGGACGATCTCCCGCTTCGTGCTCGGATCGACCGCCGCCGACGCATCGCTGATCTCGGCACCGGTCAGCGCGGGCAGGCGCTCGAGGTAATACGTGCGCCACCACCGCTCGCCGCGCGCATCGAGATCGAGGAGCTCGTAGCCGATCTGTCGATCGGAAGGCACGCGGAAGCTCGGGTCCGCCGTCGCGAGCTGGTCGAGGTAGAGCTGGATGGCGTGCCTCCCCGGGAGCTCGCACAGCACGGAGGGCGCGGTCGCGTCGAGCCTTCCGCACCTGAGCTTGCGGGCCACCTCGAGCGGCAACGACTGCGTCCGGTCGGCGGCGCGCAGGTAGTAGTCGGTGTGAATCGCGGCGCTGTGGTCCTCGGGGTGCCACTGATCGATGTCGGCCCGGACTCCGTTGTCGATCGCGGCGGGGTCCGTGGGGTCGCCTGCCTTGCCGTCGGCACCGACCTGCCGGAACAGCTTCAGCATGAACGGCGCACCATCGTCGACGACCTTGAACTGGAGCGTTCCGGTGCGCGCGATCAGCCCCTTGACCTCCGACATCTCGTCGGGGGCCATGCCCGGCAGCTCGATGACGATCTGCTCGTCCGACGCAGCGACGGTCGCGCCCGCTACACCGCGAGCGGCGAGTCGCGCCTGGATCACGGAGATCGCCTGGCCCAGGGCCGCCTTCCTGACCGCGGAGGCATGGCCCGCCGAGAGCGCGAAGCAGAGCCCGACCGGACCCGAGGCATCACACGGAACCGACGCCACCGTATCCGCGTACTCGGCACCAACGATGTCGGCGATCGCGCTCACGGACGACGCGGTCGCCGGAGCCACGATCACGCCGCCGGGCTTCGTCGCCGACGTCGTGACGACAGCCGCGATCTTCCGATCCGCGAACATCTGCTCGAGGTCGACCTTCAGCGCCGCCGCCTTGTCGTCCAGCAGCGCGTCGAGATCGATGCTGTAGACCGTGCGCACGCGGGCCTTCTGCTCGTCGAGCTTGACGGGCGGCTGCCTCGAGCTGCTGCCGCAGGCGACCAGGAGAACCACTCCGCACACCCACCCCAGGACTCTGTTCACGACGCCTTCATACGGTACGCTCGCGTCGTGATCCAGCGCTTCTGCTTCGTCAAGCTCCTCGACGACGAGGTCGGAACGCGCGGCGAGCTCGCCGAGATGTTGCGCGCGCAGCTGATCTCCGCCGGTGCGGATGTCGTTGTCGGATTACCGGCCGATGACAGCGCTGCGCGCTGGGACCTCTCGATCGTGATCACCGCGGCTTCGATCGAGGCGTGGAATGCGCTCGCGCAGCTCCCGGCGATGACGGGAGTGTTCGACGAGCTCGCGGGCCGCGCTGCGGTCGTCAAGGCGTGGACGTTTTCGGCGGTCCACGTCGACGACGACGTCTAGCTAGGTCCGCAACCGCGCGATCCAGGCCGCAAGATCCGCGGGCATCGGCGACTCGAACCGCACGCGCTCGCCGGTCGCGGGATGGACGAAGCCGAGCACGGCGGCGTGCAGCGCGAGCCGCGGCGCGCGCGGCACGAACGTCCGGCTGCGCTCGCCACCATGCTGGGTGTCGCCCGCGATCGGCGTGCCCTCACCCGCGAGGTGCAGGCGAATCTGATGGGTGCGCCCGGTCTCGAGCCGCGCCGAGACCAGGCTTGCGCCGGCGAGTGCCTCGACCACCCGGATGTGCGTGACCGCGCGCTTCCCATCGACCGGACGATCGATCGACTTCTCGGTGACCTCGCCGATCGCGACCGCGCGGTACTCGCGCTCGATGTCGTGGACCTTGAACGCGTCGCCGAGCTTCTTGTTCGCATCGCGGGTGCGCGCGAACACGAGCAGCCCGCTGGTCGGGAGATCGATCCGGTGAACGAGGTAGACCTCGCCGAACTGGATCGACAGCTGGTCGAGCAGATCACCGCGATCACTCTCGGGCGTCGGTGCGGTGACGAGCCCCGCGGGTTTGTCGGCGATGATCAGGTGCTCGTCGACGAACACGATCCCCGGTGGCGGTGGCGGTTCGACCGCGGTCAGCGCGCCGCCGATCGTCACCTCGATAACCTGTCCCTTGTGGACGAGCCGGCCCGCGATCTTCACGCGCGTGCGGTCGACGAACACGCCACCGAGATCGATCACCGCACGCGCCTTGCGCCGCGACAGCCCGGGCAGCCGTTTCGCGAGGACCTGATCGAGGCGAAGCCCCGCATCCTCGGCGTCGGCAGTGAACTTCTCCTTCGCCGCCATGGTTCAGGCTCGGCCGGCGACGTCGAGGATCGCGTCCGCGAGGGGCTCGGGGACTTCTTCCTGGAGGAAGTGCCCCGCCTCGGTCCGTACGATCTTCGCATCGGGACGCAGTCGCTCGAGGTGGTTGATCACGCGCCCGAGGATCGGATCGCGGGTGCCCCACACGATCGAGATCGGCACCTTCGCGGACGCGAACAGATCGTTGGCGATCTGGAGCTGCGGGATCGACGGATGACCGGTGATCCGATCGGGGACCATGCGTGCGAGTGCGAGCGGCGCCGCGCGATCGGCTCGCCGGCGCAGCGGCCAGCGATACGCCTTCGCGACCTCGCCGCGGATCGTCGAGCGATCGCCTTGCGACGTGTGCAGCACGCCGAGCGGAAACCCGAGCCAGCGGAACAGCACGGTGCTCGCGACGGGAAGCTGCGAGAGCCGATGGAACAGCGTCGGCTTGAACGTCGGCGCCGGCGGACTGACGCCGGTGTTACCGAGGACGATCCCGCGCAGCCGATCGGTGCGACTCGCCATCGCGACCAGGCTGATCGGTCCGCCCCAGTCCTGCGCCGCGATCACGATCGGTCCCGGCGCGATCCGATCGAGGACGTCGCCGAGCCACCGCGCGTGGTTCGCGAGCGTGTGAGCGTCGTGCTCGGGCTTGCTCGAGAACCCGAGTCCGATCAGATCGGGGACGATCAGCCGGAGCTGGTCACCACCGCGCCGCGCGCGGATCGCCGCGACGACCTTGCGCCACAGAAAGCTCCACGTCGGATTGCCGTGCATCAGCAGCACGGCCGGACCGTCCGCAGGTCCCCACTCGAGCACGTGCATGTGCTCGGTGCCGGTCGCGTGCATCGCCCGGCGGTAGCCCGCCGGCAGCTGCGCCGCGACCCAGTCGGGCCAGTCGGGAACGGCTACCAATCGTCGCCGTCGTCGATCGCCCGCTTGCGACCGCCGCGCTTGGGCTTGTCATCGACAGGCTTGTCGCGCTCTTTCTCTTTCTCTTTGCCGCGCCGCGCACGATCACCCGTCGGTGCCGGACCGCCGAAGCCGCCGCTCGGCGGACCGCCGAATCCACCGGGACGGGGAAAGCCCCCCGCGCCAGGTGGACGGTAACCGCCGGGACCGGCCGGACGAGGAGCATAGCCACCTCCTCCGCTCGGTGGACCGCCGGGACCGCCGGGACCGCCGCCATAGCCGCCACCCGCGCCGGGAGGACGACCATAACCGCCGCCGCCAGGACCGGGAGGACGACTACCGTAGCTGCCGCCACCACCGCCGGCGCCGCGCGCTTCACGCTCGCGAGCCTCGTTGATGCGCAGCATACGTCCGTCGACTTCCTGGCCGTCGAGGGCAGCGAGGGCCGCTTTGGCGCCCTCGTCCGTTGCCATCTCGACGAACGCGAATCCACGGGATCGTCCGGTCTCGCGGTCCATGATGATGGACACGCTGGTCACCTCTCGGCCGTCGGCCCCGAAGGCCTCGCGAAGTGTGGCCTCGTTGGTGTTGTAGTTCAGGTTGCCCACGTAGAGCTTCGTTCCCACGGACGGTCTCCTAACCGATTTCTGCTAACTGCTTTGGAAGTGCTTCGTCGAGTGACAGGTGTCGAACGTGACACCCCACACTCAGAACCGAGACTATCACACAGGTTCTGGGAGCCACGTCACAAGTTAGATGCACGGAACTTCTCGCTCTGATCGAACGGGGCTAGAGTTTGTCCGCTTAGGGGGACACCTTGAAGAAACTCGCCTTCCTCGGGGGTGCGGCCGCCGTGGGCTGTGCGCTCCTGTTCGCGGGTCGGGGCTACGCCGCCGACCATCTCGACTCCGATACGCTCGGCCAGACCACCCTGGCGATGGGCGACATCAACGATGTCTACGCCTGGATGTCCACCGACGGCAGCAAGGTCAACCTGGTGATGACGGTGTCCCCCGCAGACCCCGGCGGGCGCGATTTCGGTCCAGGTGTTCAGTACGTGTTTCACGTGACCAGCAAGACGGGTCTCCCCGAGGACGTGGTCGCCCGGCCGGCCAACGGGGTGACGACCAAGGTGATCTGCACGTTCGCGTCGGCGACCCGGGCCCAGTGCTGGGTCTCCGGCGTCGGTGGGGTCAAGGACTACGTCGAGGGCGACCCGAGCAACACCGCCGGGACGACCAGCAGCTCCGGCAAGGTCCGCCTGTTCGCCGGGCGGCGCTCCGATCCCTTCTTCTTCAACCTCCAGGGATTCCGCGCAGCGGTCGCCGAGGTCGGTCGACTGCGGACGCGTGCGACGAACCCGCTCGTGTTCAATCAGGCCAACTGTCCCTCCACGATCACGAGCATGGAAGCGGGGACGGTACGCACGATGCTGTCGACGGCCCAGACCACCGCGACCGCGCCGTGCCCTGCGAACCAGGCCGACTGCTTCGCGAACCTCAACGTGATGGCGCTCGTGGTCCAGGTCGACAAGTCCCTGCTCAACGCGCCCGGCAACGTGTTTCTCGGAGTGTGGGGCTCGACCCACATGGTGCCATGAGGACGACGTCCCTCGGCCTGATCCTCGTGCTCGCCACGATCGGATGCGGTGGCGACGACGGCCAGGTGACCGGCGATGCCTCGTTCTCCGACGGCCCCGAGCTCGACGCCCAGGGCTTTCCGGCCGCGCCCGAGCTCGGTGCGCCGATCGATCGGATGGGTCGCCCGGCGATCAACACCGTCCTCAACTCGCTGCTCGAGACCGACGTGATGAAGAAGCGCGCGAAGCGCGACGCCTACAATCATGCGATCGAGCCGGCCGACTGGCTGACGACGCCGCTCGACTCGACGGCGTTCCCGATCCCACGCGTGCAGACCGAGTTTGCCGCGTACATCGGCGCGCTCGATGCCCTCGACACCGGGCACCCCGATATCTCACCGAATGGCTGCGGCAATGCGGTGGGCTACTCGTCGACCATGATGTCAGCGGCCTACTACCCGCTCGCAGGAATTCTCGCTGACGATCAGCTCTACATCGATTCGTCGCGCACGCAGTGCGATCGCTACCTCGCGGTCGAGCTCAACGCGGCGGTCGGTGCGCCCACCATGAGCTGCGGTGGACGGACGCTGACGAACGACGTGATCGATACCAGCTTCTCGCTGCTGTTCGCCGGCGCGATGGGGTTCACGGCCAGTCTGACGCCGCGGATCGGGGATGGCGTCAGCGCCCACGCCGACGTGATGACCACGTTTCCGTTCCTCGGCGCTCCGCACTGATGAAGTACCTCGTGGTCGCCGCCGCGCTCCTTTCCGGGTGCCGCGGTGATCACCGTCGCGCTCCCCGCGAGGACGCCGCGATCGCGGTCGCTCCCTCGATGGTACCGGCGCTGCCGAGGAGTCCCGACAGTGCGCAGGAGCTGCGCGCCCTCGATCTCGAGATCGAACGCGCGCGTATCGCGCTGCCGGCCGGCGATCCGGCGCCGCTGATCACCGGGCTCGCCAGGCGTGCGGCGATCCGCGGCCGGCTCGACGATTTCACCGACGTCGATCAGCAGTCGAAGGCGTGGGCCGAGCGTGCGCCGAGCGAGCCCGCTGCCTGGCGCTCGCGGATCGCCGTGCTGATCCAGCTCCACCGGTTTGCCGAGGCGCGCGCCGCGCTCGCGAGCCTGGTCCCGCTGACGCGTGATCGATCCGAGTGGGAGTCGCTCGCGGCGACGCTCGACGAGGCGAGCGGTCAGCCCGAGCGTGCGGTCGCCTATCGTGAGCGTGCGGCGACCGTCGAGGCCAGTGCGGTGACGATCACCGCGCTCGCCGCCAACCTCGCAGACCGCGGGGAGCTCACCGAGGCGATCGCCTTGATCCCGCGCGCGGCCGCAGCGCTCCGCGATCCATCGCCCGTGCTGGTGTCGTGGCTGCTCGTCCAGTGGGGGCAGCTGCACACGCGCAACGGTGCACCCGCGGCGGCACGCGAGCTGTTCGCCGAGGCGCACGCGCGGATGCCTGGCTACGTCGAGGCCTCGGTCCAGCTCGCGCATGCGATCCGCGCCACCGGCGGGGATCCGCGAGCCGTCGCCACCGAGGCGCTCGCCGACGGCCCGCATCCTGAGCTGCTCGCGATCGCGGGCACACCCGATGCTGCGGCTGCGCTGTGGGACCGCTACACGACCGCGCACCGCGCGGCGTTTGCCGATCACGCGGCGCGGTTCTATCTCGCCGGCGCCACGGCGAGCGGCGCGGAACCCTCCGGAGTGGGGGCCAGGGTCGCGAAGGCAATCGCGCTCGCGACCGATAACTTCGCCAACCGGCCGACCCTCGACGCACGTGCCTTGCTCGTCGAGGCGCAGCTCGCCGGCACCCCCAGCGAGGCGTGTTCGCTCGTCGATCCGCTGCTCGCGAGCACACGCGCCCATCAGTTCCTCGCATGGCGGGCGCTGACCGCATGCGGCCGGACCACCGACGCAGCGCGGGTCGCCACGACGCTCGGCATTCGGTAGGCCGATCCGCGCGACCGGCCGCGCTTCTGCCGTATCCTCGCCGCGGGTCATGGGGCCGCTGCCGTATCCGCATCGCGCGACGTTTCTCGCAAGCACGCTCCACGTGCCCGCCGAGGTCGACGGAGCGAAGCCGTACGTCGCGCGACTGCTGTCGTTGCTCGTCTACGATCACGTGGTCCGCCATCGCATCGTGACGCTCGGCGATCATGATGACGAGCGGCTGGTCGACGAGACCGGTCGCCTGCTCGACGCGGGGCATCCGCAGGCCGAGGACAGCATCGACTGGTTCTTCCGCGTCTCACGCCGGCACGAGGTGCTGTGGTTCGAGATCTCGCTCGATCCAGATCGCCCCGGGGTGCCGCTGCTCAGCGCGCGCAAGCCGTTCGGCTCGATCGAGGAGTGGGCGTCGAGCGGCGAGCTGTCGCTGTCGCAGCAGCTCGGGCAATGCCTCGCGGGCTGGCTGTCGTCGCGGCGGTTGCCGCTCATCCACGCGTTCCCCGAGTTCACCGTCGACGATCTGCGATCCGCCGGCGAGCGCCTCGCGAAGGCGGACCGTCAGCTCCAGCAGGGCACGCCGCTCGCCCAGCTTCCGGCCGGCCTGACCCAGCCGTCCTCGCCGATCGCGATCCCGGTTCTCCGGGTGCTCGCCGAGCTCGCGCGCGAGGATGCGCGAAGCCTCGATGGTGCGATCCTCCAGCTCGAACCATCGCACCCGATCGCGCGCCGCAATCGCTACGTCACCGGTCTGCTGAGCGGCGAGATCGATCGCCGCGCGATCCTGCCGCTCGTCGCGGAAGCGCCGATGTACGCCAAACCGCATCTCTCGATCTGGGGAGAGCCGTTCGCCGCCGAGCGACCGCTCGAGAACATGGGCGTGCGCCACCAGGGGATCGCGGCGAGCCTGATGCCCGCGAACCCGTACGCCTGCCACAACTACTCGCTCCAGCTCGCCGAGCACGCGCGCCGCGAGGAGAGCTATCGCTGGGCGGATCGCGCGACGGTCGCCGCGCCCCAGTTCGGTGCGGCCCACCTCGATTGCGTGCGCCGCCTTCGCCAGGTCGGTCGTCCCGGTCAGGCGTTCGCCGAGGCGCAGTATCGCTGCCGCGAGATCCTGGATCGGTCGTCGGCGGGAACGCTGTCGAGCGCGGACTGGCAGGCGCCGCATCACGCCGCACTGTTGATCGCGTTCGCGCACCTCGACATCGGCAGGATCGCCGAGGCGATCGAGCTCGCCGATGACGCGGTGTCGCGGCTGCCTGCCGAGCCAGCGACCCAGGAAGCCTTCGCGTGGGCACAGAAGCGGATCGCTCACTGGAAGACCGACGCCGGCCTGCTCGCGCGAGCCTTCGCGTGGGAAGGTCATCATCGCGGCGATCCGGGCCGCGTGATCACCGGGCTCACGCGCGGTCGGATCACCGACGACGACGACGCGGGCATGCTGATCGAGGCCCTGGTCGCGACCGGTCGGTTCGAGCAGGCGGAGATCGCGTACTGGCAGTGCGCCGGCCTCGACGGACACGGCGTGCTCGGCGACGGCAAGGCGCGGCTTTCCGCTGCGAAGGCGCTGATCCTCAACGGCGACATCGAGCTCGCGCTCGACCAGATCCAGATCGTCCAGCTCCGCCGCTCGCAGAGTCGGCTCGAGGCCGAGATCAATCGCCTGCTCCGGCTCGCGGCCACCCGCCCTGCCCTCGAATGGGAGAAGGCGATCGAGCGCCGGCTCGACCGCGGAGCAACCCGCCTCGCACAGCTCGCAGCCCGCGACCTCGCGGACTTCGTCCCGGGCCTCGACACCCCCGTCGTCCGGCGCGCACTCGGCGAGCGGACCAAGCTGACGCTCGATCCGATCTGGATCACCGAGCTGCTCGGCGCGCTGCCGGCGGCACAGGAAACGTCGTCGGCGATCCTCGGCCGGCTGTCGTGGCCCAAGGAGGACACGCTGCGTGCCGCGGATGCGCTCGCGCAGGAGTGGTGGACGGTGCTCGTGCCGCCCGCGCGCGATCGCGATGCCCACGCGGCGGGCGCCGTGCTCGCGCTCGGCGTGTCGCTCGCGAACTACTTCGTCGCTGCGTCCGGACCGCCGTCGCCGATCGCGGGCGCGTATCGCCACATCGCCACCGAGTCGCTGCACCTCGTGCGGCGGTCGCGCTACCAGATCGAGGGCGGCGCGATCCAGTCGCTGCTCCGCATCCTCGACTCCCTCGGCAACGCACCGGAGTGGCTGCTCGACACCTGGCTGCTCCGCATCGAGCGCTGCCTCGATCTCGAGGCGGAGCACGGCGCGTACCTCGACGGCATGATCAGCGGGATGCCGGTCATCCAGCGCATGCTGCGCGGCGACGAGCGGATCGGCTGGGAGCTCCGGCTCGCCCACGATCTCGCCGCCGATCCCTCGCAGTACGAACCGGCCGCGATGCTGTTCGCTCGCTGCGAGCGCGCGACCGAGGGCGGCAGCGTCGCGCTCGCGTGGTCCGAGGCCGCCGGCATCGCCGCACCTCCCGAGGCCCAGCTCGACGTCCACTGGCTCGCCGCGCTCGCCAATCCGACCGCCGTCGCCGCCCCGTGGTTGCGCGTCGCGCAGGGCCTGTTCGCGACCGCCCGTCCGGTCGAAGGCTTCGAGGCGGCATGTCACGCGATCACGGCGTCCACCGCGAAGGACCGACCCGCCGCGCATGCCGCGCTCGAGCCGTCGTGGAAGGCCGCCGGCATCAGCACGCCGTTCGCGGGCGACGCCGCGTTCGATGCGGGCCTGGCCGCGGCGTCGGCGGATCGCCTCGATGTCGCCGTCCGTCACCTGACGTGGGCCGCCGCCGTCGAGCCCGGGAATGCCAAGCGCGCGCAGAGTCTCGCGGTCGCGCTCGGTCGCACCGGTCGTGGCCTGCAGGCGATCCGGATCCTGTCGGCCCACGAGCGCACCGATGCGCCGCGTCTGATCGGTCGCGTACTACTCGAGGCAGGGCGCGATGTCGATGCCGTTTCCCTGCTGCGCTACGCGTCGCGGGGGTTCCGGACGGCCGAGGACTGGACCACGCTCGCGACCACGGCGAGCCGTGCCGACAACGATGGGATCACCGTCGAAGCAGGCCGTCGCGCGCTCGCTCTTGGCGCGAAGGATCCAGCGCTCCTGGTCGCGGTCGCGACGAGCCTCTACCGGATCGGCGAGTTCGTCGAGTGCGAGAAGCTCGCCCATCAGCTGATCGTCGCGGGTGGTGCGCGCGATGTTCGACTCGCGGGTCTGCATGCGATGGCGCGCTCGCTCGCTGGTCAGGGCCGCCACGTCGACGCCCACCAGTATGCGAAGGCCGCCGCCGAGCTCGGTCCCACCGGCGACCTCGCAGCGGAGCTGAGCGAGACGATGGACCGGATCGTCGCGCAGCAGGATCCACCCGTGCATCCGAGCCTCGAGACCTCGATGGAGCGTCGGGCGTGCAACGATCTCGAGGCCGGCAAGTTCGACGAGCTCGCCCCGGCCACGTCGAGCCCGTCGTGGGGCATCGCC
Organism: Myxococcales bacterium; assembly: GCA_028287135.1. GTDB lineage: Bacteria > Myxococcota_A > Polyangia > Haliangiales > Haliangiaceae > JABFXX01. The sequence continues at coordinate 45,496 of JAQBQE010000033.1, read as the reverse complement.
CGCGTCGCCCTCGCCGCCTGCGAGTTCCGCAAGGACGACGAGAGCGGCATGCCGGTCTCGCCCCGCGCGCTCGAGGCAGCGGTCGCGATCCTCGCGCGCACCGAGGGCACCACGCATCCAGAGGCAACGCTCGCGCGGTTGCGCGCGCTGCGGATCCGCGACAACGCGTTCATCCAGATCGATCCGCCGCCGCCGATGGGCGTGCGCTACGCGCTCGAGGAGTTCGAGCGTGCGTACGCCGAGCGCGACCGCCGGCCGCACCGGCCGAGCGCGATCCTGTCGTTCGCGCGCTAGCGGATCACATCAGCGCGACGGCGCAGACTTCGCGCCGGTTCGACGGCAGATGCCGCAGCCGCACGTCACGGAAGCCCATCTCGCGGATCCGCTCGACGAGCCTGGGCAGCTCGGCGACGAACGCCCAGTCATTCATCTTCAACGTGAACACCGCGCCGCGCAGCGAATCGCGCAGGCGCGGCATCAGGCGCGCGACCTCGTGGAGGGCGACCTGCGGCGCGAGGTTCACATCGAGGAGCAGCCAGTCGATCTTGCCGGGCATCTCCTCCCAGCGCAGCGCTCCGACCTTCTTCGCGATGTGCGTGACGTTCGGGAGTGCGAGCACGTTGGGCGCCAGCTCGCCGGTATCGACGCCCCACACCGCCACGCCACGCCGCGCGAGCGCGAGCACGGCACCACCCGGCGCCGCACCGATCTCGAGCGCCCGCTGACCTTCGGCGACCGGCAACCGCGCCCACGCGATCGCCTCCTCGATCTTCGCGTACGCACGCGACGGCGCATCCTCGGGGACGTCGACGGGAAAGCCGCCGCCCGGATGCGGCGAACGCCACGGCTCGTGGCGATGGACGCCGAGCCACGCCGGGCCCTCGGGCGACACGATCACGTCGGCGACGACCTCGCCGTCGAGGGCGGGCCCACCGGGCCCAAGGCTCAGCCACGGGGTCAGATCGATCGCGGCATCCGGATCACGTGCGAACACGTGCACCCGCGTCGCACCGACGTGCCCGAGCTGGATCGCGGCGGCGGCCGGATCGCTGGCGGCGCCGACCGAACGGCCCCACACCCGGGCGAACACCGAGCCCGGCGGATCCTCGGGGAGCAGCGCACGCGGCGACTTGAACGTGAGCAGGCCCGGGCGCGAGTAGGCGAACTTGAGCTCGGGTCGCCGGCTCGCGACGTCGAGCTTGACCGCGGATTCGATCCCCGGCAGGCAGCTCGCGAACGCGAAGTCGGGCACGGCGCAACCGATACCACGCTCCGCGCAGCTAGTATGCGCTCGCGCGATGTACCGCTTCTTCTACTGGCTCGTGCTGCAGCGGCTCCCCGCGGAGGGCACGCACAAGGTCTCGTTCGCCCTCCTCCGCCTGCTGATCGCGATCCCCGGCCTCGGCTCGCTCGTGCGCCGGTTTCTCGCACCTCGCGACCCCGTGCTCCGCGTGACCGCGTTCGGCCGTGAGCTCCCCGGTCCCCTTGGCCTGGCCGCCGGGTTCGACAAGGATGCCAAGGGGCCAGCCGCGCTGCTCGCGCTCGGGTTTGGCTTCGTCGAGATCGGGACGGTCACCGCCGAGGCCCAGCCCGGCAACCCGACCCCGCGGATGTTCCGGCTGCCGACCGACCGCGCGCTGATCAATCGCATGGGCTTCAACAACGATGGCGCGACCGCGGCAGCGCGCCGCCTCGCGCATCGATCGCCCGGAACCGTCGGCGTCAACATCGGCAAGACCAAGCGCGTCGCCGAGGCCGACGCCCTCGCCGACTTCACCGCGAGTGCCGAGCGCCTGGCCCCGCTCGCCGACTACCTCGTCGTCAACGTCAGCTCGCCGAACACGCCGGGCCTGCGCGACCTGCAGGCGGTCGACAAGCTGCGTCCGCTGCTCTCGGCGGTGCGCGCAGCCTGCGACCTCGCCTCTCCACTGCGCAGGGTGCCCCTGTTCGTGAAGATCGCACCTGACCTCGCCGACGACGACATCGACGCGGTCGCCGATCTCGCCCTCGAGCTCGGCCTCGACGGCATCATCGCGACCAACACCACGATCGCGCGCACCGGCCTCCAGACACCGGCCGACGCGGTCACTGCGCTCGGTGCGGGTGGCCTGTCGGGCGCTCCGCTCAAGGAGCGTTCGCTCGCGGTGCTCCGCCGGCTGCGCGCGCGCGTCGGCACCAAGGTCACGCTGATCGCCGTCGGCGGGATCGAGACCGGCGAGGATGCCTGGCTCCGGATCCGCGCCGGTGCGCGCCTCGTGCAGGCGTACACCGGGTTCATCTACGGCGGTCCGCTGTGGCCGCGCCGCGTGCAACGAGAGCTCGCTGCGAAGGTCCGCGCCGCCGGGCTGTCCTCGATCGAGGACGCGATCGGCGCGGACGTCTAGAGCCGAATCAGGTCGGAACGCAGACCTTGGCCATACCTGCCGTGGTGCAGGTCATGCCGGTCGGGCAATGGGTGTCCATCTGGCACACGATGGCGCACGCCACTGGCTGCCCCATGGGAGGCCCCAGAGCGCACTGAGGCTGGCCACCGGCAGGTCCGGTGTACCCGGTGGTACACTGCGTCGCGTTCGTGCACATCGGCGAGCAGTACCCGGTGGTCGTGTTGGTCCCGATGCCCATCAACGCGACGCACGTGTTGCCCGTGGGGCATGCCGTGCCGCCGCCGCCCATCATGGTCGGGCAGAGCTGGCCGAGCGCGTTGTTCGTCATCGGCGGCGCGTCGATCATCGGCGCAGCGTCGATCATCGGAGCAGCATCGACCATTCCGGTACCGCCACCGTCATCGCCGCCGCAGGCGGCGAGCGCAGAACCGAACAACATGGACATCACGAACTGGCGAACAGAAAGCATCGGGTACCCCTCAGGTTGATGGCGCGGACAATACACAAAGTTCCCGGCAGGGGAACCAAAGGCGTCCTGGCAGTGACCCACGAGCGATGTAACGCCCCGTTCGCTGCCTGCTAGAGTCGCCTTACGATGGCCCTCCGCAAGATTGCCCAGATCGGACACCCCGTCCTGCGCCAGCTCGCACGTGACGTAGGTCGCGACGAGCTCGCCACCCCCGCGATGCAGGCGTTCATCGATGACCTGGTCGAGACCATGCGCGACGCCGATGGCGCCGGGCTCGCCGCGATCCAGGTCTACGAGCCGGTCCGGATCTGCGCGATCGAGGTGCGTAACAACCCGCGCTATCCGTACAAGCCCCCGATCCCGCTGACGATCCTCGTGAACCCCGTCCTGACCCCGGTCGGGGACGAGCAGTTCGAGAACAACGAGGGCTGCCTCTCGGTGCCCAACCTCCGGGGCAACGTGAAGCGGTTCGTCCACCTGCGCTGCCAGGCCTGGGACCGCCACGGGAACCCCATCGACGAGGTCGTCCACGGGCTCAAGGCGGGGACCTACCAGCACGAGGTCGACCACCTCCTGGGCATGATCTTCGTCGACCGTGCCGATCCGGCCACGTTCTCGACCTGGGCAGAATTCGATCGCCATCACAAGGCCGCCTTCGTCGAGAAGGCCCAGGCGCTGGTCGCCCGCGTCGGCTCGTAGTTTTCGCGCCTTCGGTACCTTGCTCCCGGGCGCGGGCCCGTGTCTCCTTGCAGAGCCTATGGCGCGCAAGCGCAATCCACGCAAGACCGGCGCGCTGACCCCGCCGGCCAAAGTCCCGCGTCCAAAATCCGCGCCCAAGACGAGCGCGCGCAAGAAGAAGGCGGACAAGGAGAAGGCAGGCCCGTTGATGGAGGTGCGGCACATGAACCGCCGCGACATCAACCGGGTCTGGGACTTCCTGAAGGTCAGCTTCCGCGACGTCAACGCGGAGACCGTGGAGTACCAGCGTCCGCGCTCGAAGCACCGGTTCGAGGAGATCTACGAGGAGGAGGGCATCGAGCAGCTCCTGTTCGAGGTCGATGGCGCGATCGTCGCGTACGCCGAGTGCAGCTACGAGGTCACCGGCTCCGACAACTGGATCAACCCGCGCTACTTCGAGAAGCGTGACATGCGTCCGCTGTTCGTCGACGAGCTCGCGGTCCATCCCGACATGCACGGGCGCGGCGTCGGCTCGTTCGTCCTCGAGCAGCTGCATCACCTCGCGCGCGTCCACGGTCTCAACCACCTCGTGCTCGAGGTCGCCGAGAACAACGAGCGCGCGCTCAACTGGTACAAGAAGCGGACGTTCAAGAAGCTCGATGCCGCGATCTTCATGGCCGCCGAGGTCGTGAGCGAGCCGGAGCTCCTGCCGCCGCGCTCGCTCCCCGCGTCGCGCAGCGAGATGAACAGCGACTCCGACGACAGCTCGTCGGGCTAGCCGGCGTTCGAGCACACAGCGCGCTCCACCTGCTCGCGGCAGGAAACCCACGTGGGTACGAATCGCGGACGCCGGGTGGGAGCTGGAGCGAAACCCACGTGGGGCGCAACCGCGAAACCCACGTGGGCGCAGACGCGAAACCCACGTCAGCCACCCGCCTCGTCCGGACCCTCCTCCGCTCGCGCTCTACGTTCGATGGGCCGCGCGAGCAGCCTCTCAGGCTCGTTCAGAGGCCCGCGGTGGCACAGCGGGCCCGAACGTACGCACCGCCCGCGGGCATCGAGCTCCGCCGCACGACGAGCCGCAGGTGATCCGTCGTCTCGGGGCACGCCGCTGCATCGGCGACGACCTCGAAGCAATCCTCCTCGAGCGGGCACGCGCGGATCGCGGTCTCCACGCCGTCCACGATCTCGGCCACCTTGCACGCGGGCTGCACACCGACCTCGGTCGAGCTGTCTGCGAGGTGCGAGCTGTCCAGGCAGATCACCCCGAGTGGATGCTTCAGCAAGCGACCGATCTCTCGTAGTTGCGGAGCAAGGTCATCGGAGCAGACGGAGGTCACCGCGCCGCGACCGTCGAACGATCTCACGAGCGCTGCAGTACGCACGCCTGGGTGGACGGACGTGGGCGCCATCGGAGGTGTGCACGTGGCTGCGAGCGCAGCAAAGGCCGTCCCACCTCCAGGAGGCGAGTGCAGGTCGACTTCGAAGGGCGTCGGATCTCCCACGATCGCGGCCACCGTCAGGCTCGAAGGATCCGGCCGGAGCTGGCTGAGGAACGTCCGCGTGAGCTCGATGCCCTCGACGTACGCGGAATCATCGCGCGGGCGGCAGCCAGTCTTGACGCCGACCTCATCGAGGGGCTGGTCGCAGGTAACGCCTTCCTTGGTACAGCGGAACGACTGCAACGGCCCGAGGACGCTCGGATCGCTCGAGACCAGCGCCGGATTCGAGAAGGAACAATCATCTTCGTCGGACAGGATCACGATCGCGAGATGCGCATCGCTTCGCACGAAGCCCTGATTCGCCGGATGTCCGAGCGCGCGTCGCGTTGCATGAAGTGGTTGCTCGAAGCCGCAACCTCCCCCACCCGCGCCGCGAATCATGGTCGTCAACGTGGCGAGCAGCGTGCCCTGGTAGTTCGTACGGCGCCCGTTCGCGCGATCATCTTCGTCGACGAGGAACGCATCGGTGACGGGCGCACCATTCGTGTGCAGCTGTCCGTCCTTGCCGCTCCCGACGCAACCACCGTTCCCGATCTGACCGATCGATGGGCCGGGCGCGGGATCGCCAGAACCCAGCGTGCCGAGGTCCGAGGTGATGATGCCGACATGAAGATCCGGCAACGACCCCGTCACGCTGCTCAGCGCCTCGAGCAACGCGGGTAGTGACTGCGCCAGCGCGTTCTGCACCTCCGCGCCTCCAGCGGCTGAATCATCGATCTGCAGCAGCAGGTCGAGCTTGCGATTCGCGACCGACGGAAAGGTGATGTCGATCGACGCCGGCTCGCCGAACACCTCGAGGTTGTCACCGCACGCGGCGAGCGCGAGCAGCGCGGCAACTCGCAACATGTGGCTAGCTTCTCACGGCGCGCGCTGGCAGCGGACGTGCGTCCACGTATCGTCGGTGACGGACGCCTGACGCTGGATCTTCACGCGCAGGTGATCATCCGACGCGGGACACGCGGCCTGATCCGCGACGAGCTGGTAGCAATCCGGGCTCCCCGACGAGCACAGCGGCAGAACGTTCGGCGCGTCGGGCGACGCATCACGAATATCGACGACCTCGCACGACGGCTGGATCCCCGGATCCGGGGACGCATCGGCGAGCAACGAGGTGTCGAGGCAGGGATCGCCGACCAGCTGCTTCGCGGTGCTGCCGATCAGACCGAGCGGGTTATCGAGATCGCCGCCGCACACCGAGGTCAGCGTCGACCGGCCCGGGAACGCGTCGAGGAACGCGGCGAGCCGGACCGCAGGCGCCGCGGCGCTCGTGCCCGACGGCGTCTGGAACACGCACGAGCTCGCGAGCGTCGGCTGCGGTGTGCCGCCGCCGGGCGGCGCGCTCAGCTCGACCGCCACGGGCTCGGGATTGCCGACGATGCCCGCGACCATCAGCATGCGCGGGTCGTCCTTGGTCGCGAGCAGCGCATCGACGTGAGCAGTCACATCATCGACGAACGGTGAGTCGGAGCGCGGCGCGCACCCGGTCTTCGTGCCGATCGAGGTCGCGTCGGGATCGCAGGTCACGCCGTGGCGGAAGCAGCGAAACGACTGCAGCGGTCCGAGCTGGGCACTCTCGGGCCCGAACAGCGCGATGTCGCTCGCCGAGCAGTCGTCCTCGTCGGCGAGGATCACCACGGCGAGGTTGGCCTCGGGGCGGAGGAAGCCCGCGTTGGAAGGATGCACCAGCGCATGGCTCATCGCGGCCAGGTGCTGCTCGAACCCGCAGCCCAGGTCACCGACCCTGGCGAGCGTGCCGAACGTGTCCCGGAGCTCGCCGGTGTAGTTGCGCTCGCGCGTGCCGTTGCGCTCGATGTCGGACAGAAACGCCGCCGTCATCCCGGTCGACATCTGGAGGGCGCCACCGTCGCCGACGCCGGCGCAGCCGCCGTTCCCAGCGGCTCCGATCGCGGGACCGGGCGTCGCGGATCCCGAGGCACTGGTGCCCATGTCCGAGGTGATGACGCCGATGTGGAGGTTCGGCAGGCCACCGTCGACCTGACCGAGCACATCGATCATCCGCGGAAACGCAGCGGCGAGCGCGACCTGCTTGTCCGTCATCGACGGCGAGTCATCGATCACGAACAGGATGTCGAGGTTGCGATTCGGGATCGCCTTGAGCGTCGCCACTTCTTGCAGGCCGCCGACGACGACCGTCGGTTCGCTGCACGCGGCGAGCGCGAGCGGAAGGACACACAGAGCACGCATGGGATCTCCTCAGGGGCAGGTGACGGACAGCCGTGATCGCTGAGCGGAGCGCGGGAACTGCGCGTCGAACGCATCGAGCTTCGCGACGACGGCCGGATCGTGGTTGCGGCACAGCGCCTCGATCTCGATCGCCGCGGCGTCTTCCGCGAGCTGGCCGGCGCCACGGGTCTCCGCGGCATGGGTGCGGATCGAGACGAGAGCAGCGGCGGTGTCACCACGCCGGAGCGCCGCCATCGCGAGATCGATCAGCTCGACCTCGCGCGCCAGATCCGCCGTACGCGCCTCCGGCCGCGGAGCATGGTCGACGCGGGCGCGTACGATGCGCTCCGGCGCCATCTCGATGATCGGCGCCGGCGAGCGTGCGGGACGCACGGCGGCAGCAACCGGCTCACCCTGCACGGTCGGCATCTCGATCCGCGGAGCGTCGATCGCGCCCTGGCGGTTTGCGATCACCGCACCACCCGCAGCGAACGTCGCGACCAGCGCGAAGATGCCGAGCTTGAGTGCGATCGAACCGGCGGCGACCGAGCTCGCGACCTTGCCGCGCACGCGGCGCACGGCGGCGGGATCGGGCGCGAGCCCGTCGCGCGCAGCATCGAGGAGGGCACGTGCGGTGGGGCTGAGGCCGTCGCCGGTCATCGCGGCACCTGTGCTTTCACGGCAAGCTCGAACGCTGCGCGCGCGAGGCGCAGCCGCGAGTACGTGGTGTTGAGGTTGAGCTCGAGCATCCGCGCGACCTCGGGAACGGAGAGCTGTTCGAGCTCGACGAGTGCGAACACGATCCGCTTGTCCTCGTCCATGCGCTCGAGGATCGACATCACGGTGGCCGCCGCCTGTGCGCGCGACATCTCGGCGAACGTGTCGGCACCGCCGGCGGGCTCACTCGTCATCGTCTCGGTGCGATCGCCATTCTTGCGGCGGCGGTGCGCGCTCGCGACGCGCCGGGCGATCGCGAACAGCCACGTGGTCATCGCGGCCCTGCCCTCCCACTCGCGGAGCCGACGATGGACGACGACGAACACGTCCTGAACCGCATCCTCGAGCTGCGCCTCGGCAACCCCGAACGTCCGCAGCACCCGCCACACGAAGGCGACGTGCTGGGTGTAGACGGCGTCGAACGACGGCACGTCGACCTCCGGGGAGGCCTCGAGGGCGTGAGCGACCGCGGGCATCTGGACCGTTGGTGTCGCCACCCCCGCGAATCCGTCACGACTCATTTCCAGCCGACTTCGATTCCCAGCGAGCACCGAGCGGCCGCGACGGCCGGCTGGTAGAGATCGGCGCCGTCGCGCAGCATGAACCGGGTCCGCTCGAGCGGGATCGCCAGCTCGACGGTGCCGACCAGCCGGGCGATCGGGGACATCGGCCAGGCCACGCCGAACCCGCCGCCGAGCGCCGTCCACCGGGCCGAAGCCGTCCGCGCGTCGTCCACCGCGACGCCGGTGCCGTGGATCAGCCCGAGCTCGCCGAGCAGCCACGCGCGCAGCGGGAGCTCGTGAGGTCCCCACCCGGCGCGCAGCGAGACGACATCGAGGCTGACCTCGACCCCCGCGGGAGCCCCGGGATCGAGCGCGACGGTCTGCGGCACCCACCGGCCGATCGCCAGCTCGACGAACGTGTCGTTGCGCCGGACATAGCCCGCGAGCTCGCCGCCGAGGTTGAGCCGCGGCAACGCTCCCACCCCGCTCAGCCCGAGGACGTGGCCGCCACCTCCCCAGCGCGGGCCGCTGCCGAGCGGGGCCCGGACGCCGATCGCGCGCCGGCGGACCGCACTCGCCGCGACCTCCGGGTCGGAGATGTCCGCCGCGACGAGGTCCGCCATCAGCGTGTCCGAGCCATCCGTCCGTCCGCGGGTGGGCTCGCGGCGGGCCTCGGTCGCCAGCCGGGCGATGATCACGGCGATCGCGTCGGCGAGGGCATCGCACCGGGTGCTACGCAGGGTCCGGATGTCATTCGCGACGGTGAGCGCGCGCGCATCGATCTCGGCGACGAATCCGCCGGCCTCGCGCGAGATCGTGATCTCGATCCCGTGGATCGCACCGCTGTCGACCGATGTCCCGAGCCGGCGCTCGATCCGTGTCCGGATGTCCGTCTCCGTCGGACAGCCGGCCGGTGCACGCCAGCCGAACGGCTCGGCGGACCCGACCTGCACCCCGGACAGGAGCGCGACAAGAACCGCGAGTGCGCGCGCCGCCACGCACATCCGGACACCCGGAGTCCTGCCGCGTTGCGCGAGGACGGTTGTCACCATGCCAACGACGTTGACGGCGATCACGGCGATCGCCCCCCGGTTTCCGACCCATGGCGCACTGCGGGCCGGACGGTGCAAGACCACGGCCGGTTCAGGGCAGCTCGGTCGCGAACAGCTCGACCACCGGTTGCGGAGCCTGGATGTGGAGCCAGTGACCCGCGTCGATGGTGTGCACGTGGACATGCGGCGGGACCTGCGCAAGGCGCGCACGGTCCTCGGGGGTGAACACGGAGGCACGCTCCGCGATCACGATCTCGACGCGCCCCGGGGCCGGATCGAGCAGCGAGTCCCACAGATCGGTCGCGGCGTAGTCCGTGATCATCGCGCGCACGGCAGGGAGATCGAGCCGCATCGTCAGCGTGCCAGCCGGATCGGGGACGATGTTCATCGCGAGCCACTGCGCGAGTCCGAGGTCGTGACCTTCTGCGACCACCGCGGCGACGAAGTCATCGCGCTTCGCCCACGTCGGCGGCAAGCGCTCCATCATCTCGAGCACGTCGAGCACGCTGTTGCCGCGATCGCTCATGTAGGACGGCCGGAGGCTCGGGCTCGCATCGAGCATCCAGGTCTGCTCGACGTGAACGAGCGGGCGGGTGGCGAGCATGACCTTGCCGCCGAAGCTGTGCCCCGCGAGCGCGGTCACCCCGCCGAGCTCGTCGACCAGCGCGCGCACGTCGTCGGCGCATGCGGCGAGCGTGTGCGGCGATGCGCCGCCTTCGGAGCGTCCGTGCTGGCGCAAATCGAGGAGGATCACGCCCCACTCGGGTCGGCGATCGGTCAGCTTGCGCGCGATGGTGCGCCAGTTACTGCCGGCACCGTAGATGCCGTGGGTCAGCAGCAGCCACCGGTCGGGGACTCGATCGCTGTGGGCGATCCGCTCGTGATGAAGACGCGCCGGCACGGTGGCGAGTGTGCCATGGTCGGAGGCGTGAACCACGCGATCGCCCAGCTCGCTGATGCGGGCTTCGACCTCGTTCACACCTTCGATCCGATCGCGGCCGCGCGCGAGCCGGGCTGGGATCACCTCGCCGGGGGCCATCGCCTCGCGCTCCTGATCGGCAACACCCGCGCGCTGTGGCCGCACTTCGTCGCGGCGATGAAGGATCCCGCGCTCGCCGCCGAGCCCGATCCGCTCGATCGATATACCGAGCGCGCGGTCGATGCGGCCTTCCCCGGCGCTCGGGTCGAGTACGCACATCGCGCGTACGACGGCAGGTACCGTCCGTTCCAGCGGCTCGCTGCGGCGACCGGGTTCGGCGTCCTCGTGCCGTCGCAGCTCGTGATCCATCCGATCTACGGACCGTGGTTCGCGCTGCGCGCGGTGATCCTCGTGGACGGTGGGGCGCCCGTCCACCTCCCGATCGCCCCGCCGTACCGCTGCACGCAGAGCTGCGGCGCGGCGTTCGAGGCGGCCCGCGACGCGACGCACTGGGAGAGCTGGCTCGCCGTGCGCGACGCCTGCAGTCAGCGCGCGTGGCGCTACCCCGAGGATCAGATTCGCTACCACTACACCAAGGAGTGGATTCCGCCCGTCGAAGACGCTGATCCCCCATAGCGGGTGGGGGCCGTCTCGATCCGACGCGTTGCGCCACCGGACCTTTCCGGTAGTTGGCTCATGGTGGGCGGCGGTACACGTCTTGCTCCAGCCGTGGTCGTGGTCTCACCCCGGATCTGGATCGTCGCGGTGGTCGCCGGCGGCTGCGGCTTCGAGGCGCCGGTCGAGTCCGAGCTTCCGGACGACGACGTGGTCGAGCCGGCCGACGACCCGGCCATTGCACGCAAGTGCGCGTCGTTCGATCCCACGCTCCGGCTGTGCATCGACTTCGAGGATGTGGCGACGTTCGCGAGCGATGGCTCGGGCCGCGCACATCACCCGATGACCGCCGACGCGCTGACGATCGTGACGCGCGAGAGTGAGACGGCGGTGCAGATGTCCGCGCTGTCGCGGCTCCGGATCGGTGAGACCTCCGATCTCGACATCGCCCCCAACCTGACCCTATCGCTGTGGATGCGCCCCGAGGCGGTCCCGCTCGAGGATCACGCCTACACGATGATCGACAACGACCTCCAGTACGCGATCACCTACGAGGACAACGGGAAGGTCCGCTGCACCATCGGCGGGGACAAGGTCGACTCGGTCGCCCCGATCGCTCCGCGCAGCTGGTACGCGGTGGGATGCACCTATGACGGAGCGACGATCAAGCTGACGATCGATGGCCACGTGGCTGGTTGCAAGGCCCGCACCGGCGCGGTGTCGGCGAGCGGAATCCTCGGAACCGCGATCGGAGCCGACCTCGGCGGCACGGTCACAGCTCCGAGCTTCTCGGAGCCGTTCCTCGGCGGGCTGGACAACCTTCAGGTGTTCGCCCGCGCGTGGAGCCCTGCCGAGCTATGCACGGCGGCAGGCGGCGCCGACTGCTTCGACGTCTGCCCGTAGCGCGCGCGATCCCCGTCGCTGTGACGCTGCTGTTGTCCGACGGCTTTGCTAGTGTGTTCCACCGTGCGTGACGTCCTCGACGCATTCCATCCGCTGGTCGCCGGGTGGTTCCGCGAACGGTTCGGTGCACCGACCGAACCGCAGATCGCGGGCTGGCCGCGGATCGGCGCGGGCGAAGACGTCCTGATCGCGGCGCCGACCGGCTCCGGCAAGACGCTCGCGGCGTTCCTGTCGTGCATGGACGCGCTGGTCCGCCAGGGTCTCGAAGATCCGGTCGCCTCATCCAGTTTCAACACCTCGGGGACCTCGATCCTCTACCTGTCGCCGCTCAAGGCGCTGTCGAACGACGTCCATCGCAACCTCGAAGCGCCGCTCGCCGAGCTGACGGCGTACGCCGCCGCGCGCGGCGTGACGTTTCCCGAGATCCGGGTCGGCGTGCGGACCGGTGACACGCCGGTTGGCGAGCGCGCGAAGATGGCGAAGCGGCCGCCGCACATCCTCGTCACCACCCCCGAGTCGCTGTACATCCTGCTGACCACCGAGAAGGGTCGCGCCGCCCTCGGTCAGCTGAAGACGGTGATCGTCGACGAGATCCACGCGATCGCGGGTGACAAGCGTGGCGCGCATCTCGCGCTCTCCCTCGAGCGCCTCGACCGGCTCGTGATGCAGGTCTGTGGTCGCGTGCCGGTCCGCGTCGGGCTGTCGGCGACGCAGAAACCGATCGAGCGGATCGGGCGGCTCCTGGTCGGCACCCGGCGGCCGATGCCGTTCATCGCCGATGCCGGCCACCGCCGCGAGATCGATCTGGCGATCGAGATCACCGATGACGAGCTCGGCGCGGTAGCGTCGAACGAACAGTTCGGCCGGGTCTACGATCGGATCGCGGAGCTCGTCACCCAGCACCGCTCGACGATCGTGTTCGTCAACACCCGGCGACTGGTCGAACGCGCCGCGGCCGCGCTCGAGCAACGGCTCGGCGAGGAGCACGTCGTCGCGCACCACGGCTCGATGTCGCGCGTGATGCGGCTCGCGGCCGAGCAGAAGCTCAAGCTCGGCCAGGTCAAGTGCGCGGTCGCGACCGCCTCGCTCGAGCTCGGCATCGATGTCGGTGCGGTCGATCTCGTCGTCCAGCTCGGCTCGCCGCGTTCGATGTCCACGCTGATCCAGCGCGTCGGTCGCTCGGGCCACCACCTCGGCGGCACGCCGAAGGGCCGGATGTTCGCGCTGACCCGCGACCAGCTCGTCGAGTGCGGGGCGCTCGTGCGGGGAATCCGGCGCGGCAACCTCGATCAGATCACGCTGCGTGATGCGCCGCTCGACATCCTCGCGCAGCAGATCGTCGCGATCTGCTCGGGCGAGGAGATCGGCGAGGACGAGCTCGCCACGCTGGTGCGCGGCGCCGCGCAGTACGCCGACCTCAGCGACGAGAAGCTCGAGCAGATCATCGACATGCTGTCCGAGGGCGTGTCGGCGCGGCGTGGCCGGGTCGGTGCCCACCTCCATCGCGATCGAGTCGCCGGCAAGCTGCGGGGTCGGCGCGGAGCGCGGCTCGCGGCGATCATGTGCGGCGGCGCGATCCCCGACAACAACAACTACGCGGTCGTCCAGTGGCCGGAGGAGACCAAGGTCGGCGAGGTCGATGAGGACTTCGCGATCGACAGCTCGGCCGGGGACATCTTCCAGCTCGGCAACACCGCGTGGAAGATCCGCCGGATCGAGAACGGCAAGGTCTTCGTCGAGGACGCGAAGGGCCAGCCACCGACCATCCCGTTCTGGTTCGGCGAGGCGCCCGCCCGCACGCGCGAGCTCTCGGACGAGGTCAGCTCGCTGCGCGGCGAGATCGATCGCAGGCTCGGGGAGGGACTCGAGGCCCACGCGATCGCGACCTGGCTCGCGTCCGAGACCGGGATGTCGATGACGGCGGCGCAGCAGCTCGTCGCGTACCTCGGTGCCGCACGCACGGCGCTCGGTGCGCTACCGCGCGGAAATCTCCTGATCGCGGAGCGGTTCTTCGACGAGGGCGGCGGGATGCAGCTCGTGATCCATTCGCCGCTCGGCGGCCGGATCAATCGCGCGTGGGGGCTCGCGCTGCGCAAGAAGTTCTGCGTGACGTTCGACTTCGAGCTCCAGGCCGCGGCGACCGATGACGGCATCGTGATCTCGCTCGGGCAGCCGCACAGCTTCCCGCTCGACAGCGTGTTCGGCTACGTCACGTCGCACGGCGCCGAGGAGACCTTGATCCAGGCGCTGCTCGACCGGCCGATGTTCGAGATCCGCTGGCGGTGGAACGTGACCCGGTCGCTGACCGTGCTGCGCCGTCGCGGCGGCAAGAAGGTCCCACCGCACCTCGTGAAGATGCGCGCCGCCGATGCGCTGAGCGTCGTGTTCCCGCACGCAGTCGCGTGTGGCGAGAACATCACCGGCCCGCGCGAGATTCCGGATCACCCGCTCGTGTTCGAGACGATCCGCGACTGCCTGGTCGAGGCGATGGACATCGACGGCCTGCGCAGGATGATCGAGGGTCTCGAGAGCGGCGAGATCCAGGTGATCGCGCGCGACACCGTCGAGCCGAGCCCGCTGTCGCACGAGCTGATCAACGCGAACCCGTACGCGTTCCTCGACGACGCCCCGCTCGAGGAGCGCCGCACGCGCGCCGTCCAGCTCCGGCGCGGCCTCCCGCAGCAGACCGTGTCGAGCTCGGGCATCGATGATGTCGGCGCGCTCGACGAGGCCGCGATCTCGGCGGCGACCGAGGAGGTCACGCCGACGGTCCGCGACATCGACGAGCTGCACGATGCGCTGCTCGGCCTCTGGCTGGTGCCCGAGCCGAGGGGCAAGAACCTCGCACCGGGTGCCAACGACTGGTTCCAGGCGCTGACCTCGACCGGGCGCGCGGTCCGCATGCGCTGGGAGATCGGAGAGCGCACGTACGCCGCGTGGGTCGCGACCGAGCGGCTCGGTGCGGTGCGCGCGATCCTCGGCGTTGCAGAGCCGGTGACGCTCGCGCAGATCGAGGGCGGCGGGTGCCCGGTGCCGACGCCGAGCTTCCGGCCTCGCGGGCTCCCCGAGGTCGTCGAGTGCCTGCCCGCGATCGCCACCCCGTCGTGGTCGAAGAGCATCGATCGCGAGACCGCGATCAACCGCACGGTCGGTGCGCACCTCGATCACCGTGGTCCGGTGACGGCGCTCCAGCTGTCAGACGAGCTCGGCGTCCCGAGCGCGGACATCCTCGCGGCGCTGCTCGCCCTCGAGGGAGACGGCGCGATCCTCCGCGGTTCGTTCACGGCAGCATCGACCGCGCGTGGCGTGCGCAGCGGCGTGACCACGGTGCGTGATGCGCTCGCAGCCGCGGATGACACCTCGGCGCTGCTCGAGCTCGAGTGGTGCAATCGCCGCGTGCTCGCGCGGATCCATCGGCTGACGCTCGCGCGGCTGCGCAAGGAGATCGAGCCGGTGAGCGCCGCGGCACTGATGCGATTCCTGCTGCGGTGGCAGCGGGTGTCGCGGCACTCGCAGCTGATCGGAGCCGATGGCCTAGCGCGGATCGTCGAGCAGCTCCAGGGGTTCGAGACCGCAGCCGGTGCGTGGGAGCGCGAGGTCCTCCCTGCCCGGCTCCACGGCTACGATCAGAGCTGGCTCGATCAGCTGTGCCTCGCCGGTCACGTCGTGTGGTGCCGGCTCAGCCCGCGCGCGAACGCCGCCGTCGAACCCGAGCCCGAGCCCGAGCCGGTGCGCGCCGGTCCAAAGCGCGTGAAGACGAAGCAGCACGATCCGGCGGATCCGTACAACCTCGCCGAGGCCGCGGCCGACGCTGCGAGTCGCACCGGTGCCACGCGCGAGCAGATCGCGGCCGCCGCTGCGGCAGCGCTGACCGGCACGCGCACGCCGGGGTTCGGCGAGCAGATCATCGTCCAGCTCGTGACCACCTCGACGGTGATGCGCCGCCAGGGCGTCTTCGAACCCGAGCCCGAGCCAGCGCCCGAGCGAGCGACCGATCCACGCATGCCGCGGTCGGTGCTGCAGCCGCGGACGCCGCTCGACCTGCGCGTCGTGCCCGAACCTGCGTCGGCGCCGGTCCGGCGCACCGCGCCGTCACGCTCGGCGCCGCTCGCGCTGATGCTGCGGCGGGATGCGAGCTGGCTGCGTGGCGCCGCCGCGGTGACGCAGACCGAAGCGCCGGTGCTCGGCCCGCTCGCGGAGCGTGTGCGCGAGATCCTAGCGACCCAGGGCGCGTCGTTCCTCGGCGATCTCGTCAGCGCGGTCGATGTCGAGCCCGGTGATGTCGAAGATGCGCTGTGGGAGCTCGTCGGTGCAGGCGTTGCGACCGCGGATGGGTTCGCGAGCCTGCGCGTGCTCGTCGACCGCAAGCGCGGTGAGGTCAAGAGTCTGTTCGATCGCGCGGTCGCGGCGAACGATCTGCCGCCGGTGCGCAAGTGGCAGGAAGCGATCAAGCGCGCACGCACGCGTGACAACCGCCGGCCGAATCACGCGCTGCGTTCGCTGCCGACCGCGGCCGGCCGGTGGTCGCTGCTGCCCGCAACGTCGACGTGCGTCGTCGATGCCGAGGCCTCCGCGCGCCAGCTGCTGCACCGCTACGGCGTGGTGTTCCGTGACCTGCTCGCGCGCGAGTCGAGCCTGCCACCGTGGCGCGATCTGCTGGTCGCGCTGCGCCGGCTCGAGGCGCGCGGCGAGATCCGCGGTGGTCGGTTCGTGACCGGGTTTGTCGGCGAGCAGTTCGCGCTGCCCGAGGCACTCGACGAGCTACGCGCCGCGCGCAATCCCGCACCTGCGCACGAGGTCTCCCGGATCGCGGCGACCGATCCACTGAACCTCGTCGGCATCCTGTCCCCGGGACCGCGCGTCCCGGCGATCGTCGGCAACGCCGTGCTGTTCCTCGATGGCCAGGCCGTCGCCTCGGTCGAAGCGAGTCACCTCGTGCTCCGCGCACCGCTACCGCCGGGCGCCCGTGTCGACGAGGACCTCACGTATCATCCGCCGCCGCGGCCCGTGCAGATCGCGTCGCAAGCCGCGCTGCCACTCTAGCGACTCGTCTACGCGATCCGTGCCGCGACGCCGTACTGACTCGGCGCGCTCGGCCACCCTCGCATCTCGGAGGTTCCGATGATCACGACCGTCATCGGACCGCATGGCCAGCTGGCTGGCGACGTGAACGACGACGAATCCACAGGCACAGCTCGTCGCCCCGCGCTGGTTCTCGATGCGCGAGATCGAACCCGGCCGGCATCTCGCCTCCGAAGCCGTGATAGGTCACGACGCGCGTGCCCGCTGCTGCCGATAAGAGCTGTTGCTGAACGAACTCGACGGTTGCGGTGTGTCGCACGCGGCGCGCCTGCGCTTCCTCGGGAGTAGCGGACAGCAGCCCCTCGAACCGCATCTCCGAGAACGGATTGAACAGGTAGAACGCGTCGAACGCGGACCAGTCGACGCTTGTGACATCCCCGAGGAAGAAGCGCGTCCGCTGCTCGACATGCATCGCACTCGCGGCGGCGCTCGCCGACCGGACCATCTCCGCGTCGCGCTCGATGCCAAACCAGGTGGAGCTCGTCGTCGCGGCGCCGACCAGACACAACTTGCCGACCCCCGCTCCGACGTCAAGCACTTTTCGGCCAGGCAGTGGCGCGAGCAACACGGCAGCGCGCACCGCGACATCCACTGGCGTCCAGTGGATGCAGCTGCGTAAGCGCTGGGACGGCGGGAACACCTGATCGAAGGTTGCGTCCTTCATCACCGTCTGGTGTCGAAGCCGCGCGGTGATCGCAGCGTGCATGGATGGGTCGTGATGCATTGACCGCGCCAGATGCAACGTGGCCGGATCACGGGCGCCGCTCGACCACGGACGTCGATGGGCCAGCCATGGGCAAGCAATGCGTCACGATGTCGGAGCGGGGGAGTGTGGAGCGCCCTCGGGACGCCAGGTTGTCGTCAGTGGCGCGCCGCGACCACCTCCGCGGCGGTGACCTGTCGCTCATGACCAACGCCGCCGAGCGCACGTGGGCCGTCGCGCGACCTACCCTCGGGCCCGACGTTGAAGTGTCCTTACGCTGACCTTGAGACGCTGGGCCGCGCGGGTAAGATTTCCGTGCTCGGCACTGATCGCGGCATCGATCACCAGATCCACGATCTCATCGAGCGGCCGGTTGGTCGGAACGACGATGCTGTCGCCCTCGACCGTGGAGTCCGCGCGTCCTTGCCGGATGCTCGGAGGCAGGTCCAGCACCCGGACGGCCTTGCCCTCGCGCAAGATACAAAGCAGCTCGACAGCGTTTCGTAGCTCACGCACGTTACCTGGCCAGCCGTAGGCAACGAGCGCGGAACGCGCTGACCGCGCGAACACCGGAGGCTCGACGTCGTGGGTCGCGGAGAGTTGCGCGATGAAGCCATCGAGGAGCTGGGGGATGTCGCGACGACGTTCACGCAGCGGGGGGACCTCCAAGACGATGCCCTGGATCCGGTAGAACAGATCCGGGCGGAATCGGCCCGCTCGAACTTCCTGTTCCAGGGGACGCAAGGTTGCGAGGACCAATCGGACATCTGCCTGAATCTTCTTGGTCCCTCCGACGCGCATGTAGCGACGGGTCTCGAGGAACCGGAGCATCTTCGCTTGCAGCGACAGCGGCATCTCGGCGATCTCGTCCAGAAACAACGTGCCGCCGTCTGCAACCTCGATCTTCCCGCTCGAACGCTCGTTCGCACTGGTGTACGCACCGCGCTCGTGACCGAAGAGCTCGCTCTCGAAGAGCGCTTCCGGAATCGCGGCGCAATTGATCGGTACGAACGGCCCGCCACGACGCGGTGACATCTCGTGGAGACGCCGGGCCATGACCTCTTTGCCGGATCCCGTTTCTCCGGTGAACGTGACCGTCACCTCCTTCACCGCAATGGCGCGCAGGAAGCGATCGAACGATCGCATCACCGGTGATGTCATCACCGGTTCGAGCACCACGATGGGAGTTCGCTGACGCTTCGGCATCGGGTCGCAGTCTACCCCTCCCGCCTGCTCTGGCGCGTCCACGCTACGCCAGCGTGTCGGGCGGCAACCGATCGCTTGGCCACGATCACGACACGCTGTCGCGTCCCCCTCTATCCGGTGGGAGGGTCCCGATAACCGCAGGGAACCCGTGGCCATCGACGCTGGTCCGCGTCGTGCAACGGCGGAGTCGATGAGCTCGCAGTTGTCCCTCGATACACCCGATGAAGACGACGTCTTCGACGATCACCTGCCGCGCAAGATGCAGGTCCAGTCGGCGGTCCACTTCACGCCTGTTTCGGTCGCGCGACACGCTGCGCGGCTGCTCGCGCCCATTCCCGGGATGCGCGTGCTCGACGTCGGAGCGGGACCAGGGAAGTTCTGTGTCGTCGCCGCGTCCGAGGTTCCAGCATGCACGTTCGTCGGTATCGAGCTGCGGCCGCATCTCGTGCGGGTGGCGAAGCGGCTCGCCGCCCGCATGTCGGTTGCGAACGTGACGTTCCTGGACGGCGATGCGTTGGAGCTCGATTGGTCCGAGTACGACGCCTTCTACTTCTACAACCCGTTCGCCGAACAGTTGTCCGGGAAGGCATTCGCCCTGGACGCGCAGATCGAGCTGATGCCCTCCACGTTCCTCCGCTACGTGACGGGTACGCGCGAACGGCTCGCTCGTGCTCGGGCGGGCACGCGCGTGGTGACCTATCACACGTTCGGGGCCCCGGCCCCGCACGGCTACGACCTCGTCGAAACTCATCCGGCCGGCACCGACCGCCTGGAGCTGTGGATCAAGAACGACGACGAGCCCGACCTGGATCAAGCCTCATGAACAGCAACCGTATCGGTACGGTCCTGGAGGTTCGGCTTCGTGCCACGCGCCGGCCCCGCGGACGCTGCATGGCGAGCATGATCTCAGCAGCGCGCGGAGCTCACCCGGCGTCGTCTGGAGCCGCGAGGAGCTGCCGTTCAAAATGGATCGGTGGGTTTCGGTCGCACACCACGTGTCGATCGTTGCTTGACCCACAGAGCGAGCCGCCTGTCGTCGATCATCTCCGCGTGGGTGAGCAGGTAGCCATCGGGCATGTCCCCACCGAAGCCCTCATACGTCACCACGCGCGTGCCGACCGAGAGATCCGCGAGATGCGCTTCGGTGCGGGCGATCTGATCGGTCAGCATGGACCAGCGGACCGCCTTTGCGAACGGCGCTTCACCGAACAGGATTGCCGCGAACGGATTGTAAAAGTAGAGGCTGTCGAACGAGTGCCAGTCGACCACCTCCATCTCGCCGGCACTGAACGTCGTCGATCTCTCGAGGTCGAGGAGCTTCGCTGCCGCGTTCGCGGCCTCCACGAGTGCGGGATCGCGCTCGACACCGTGCCACGTCCCACCCCGAGCGGCGGCACCGATGCAGCAGAGCTTTCCGGGCCCGGAGCCGACGTCGAGTACGCGTGCGCCCGCCGTGGGGGCTAGCCATTCTGCGGCGCGAAGCGCAACCGATACTGGAGTCCAGTGAACCGAGGACAGTCGCCGCACATGTTTCGGATAGAGGCGATCGAACACGCGATCTGGCACGGCGGTCCGCCATCGCAAGGCCGCAAGGACACGTGCCGGACTCAGCATGCGTGCACTGCCGCGCGAACGACGTCCGTCATTCGCGCGCCCTCCGTCGGGGCATTGCTTCGCACATCATTCGACCTCAAATGCATAAAATGCATACAGCGAGCCAAGGCTCGGAACGGGTGGAGTGCGGCGTGAAGGACGAAGCGCCCTCCCCCGCGATGGTGGGGCGACACGATGTCGTACCGTACTGGCGATGGAAGCGGCGAGCTCGCCAGATGGGCGGGACGCATCGTGAGCTCATGTCGCTGGTCGCGCCAACTCGTCGCGTGAGTGCGGCAAGCGGCTCAGCGACGGTGCACTGCTCGTCGACGGATCGTGCCCACCCAGCGGCCCGCTATTCGTTACTAAAGCAAACGCTTGACTATGCGCTCCACCCGCAATACTAAAGGAGTCACTTAACCAACGATCGAAAGGTCCCATGGCTCCCTCTCCTTCGGTTCTTCACCACACCTTCGTGATCGAACGGCGCTACGCACAGCCGCCCGCGCGCGTGTTCGCCGCGTTTGCCGATCCGGCCAGGAAGCGCCGGTGGATGGGCGGCGAATCCGAACGACACCACGCCACTCGCGACTCCCACGGGGAGACGTTCGTGATCGATAGCCATACCCTCGAGTTTCGTGTCGAGGGGGCGGAGCGCTGGCGGTTTCGCGCGAACGGTGCGCTGATGACGAACGACACGTTCTATCTCGACATCGTTCCTGACCGTCGGATCGTCTTCGCCTACACGATGGCGTCCGGCGACGCCCGGTTCTCGTCGTCGCACACCACGATCGAGCTCGTGCCGGATGGCGCCGGAACCACGCTGATCTTCACCGAGCAGGGTGCGTACTTCGACAACAAGGCCGAGAGCGCTGCCGCACGTGAGCACGGCACGCGTGCCCTGCTCGACGCACTCGCGACCGAGGTCGAGCGGCCCGGGAACCCCGGTTGATCGTGGCCCGCACCCGAACGCAGGTCGACCGCGTGTTCGACGCGCTGGGAGACCCCACGCGACGCGCGATCCTCGAGCGGATGAGCAAGAATCCGATCCGGGCGTCGCAGCTGGTCAAGCCGCTCGGCATGACGCTGGCCGGCGTCGTCCAGCACCTGCAAGTGCTCGAAGCGTGCGGGCTGATTCACTCGCGCAAGGTGGGCCGCGTACGCACGTGCCGGATCGAGCCCAAGGGACTCACGCTCGCGACGCAGTGGCTCGCCGATCGACAGGCCCAGTGGGAGCGCCGGCTCGACGCACTCGCCGACCTCCTCGACGATGAGGACGATGCAAGCACCAGCGAATAGCGCACCTATGACTGGGACGCGACGCTGATCACCAGCACCTCCGCGAGATGGCCGTGAGCATGGCGACCGTGCGGTGGCGCATCCCGGCTAGTCGCACACCTGGCCGAAGCGCGTGGTTGTCGAATACAGATGCCAGTGGTCCTTTCCGCTCGTCACGATCTCGCCGCCTACGACGTTCCCGTCGCGAACGCAAAACTGCCAGCCGCTCGCGTTGAACGGAGTGCTGCCGTGCTGGTGCTCGGTCCGCTTCCTCGTAAGGCCGAAGCACCACGACTCGCCGCACGCCTGGGTGCGGGCCACTTCCTCGACCTCCGCGCCCTCGTCATCGGGAAGCGCACGGCGGGTACGGTGCGGCGTGGGTGGGGTGCCGAGCAGACGTACGAACGAGCCGTCGTCACCAATCGTGTCCAGACCGTTCGCCGTCGCACGCAGGCGAACATCGAGGTCGTCAGCCCCTCGGCACGAGATGACGCCGGCACGCGACACCTCGCAGTCCACCTGGCCGGGGTTGCGGCGGGTCTCCGTCCCGTCATCACCGCCGCCGGTGACGACGCTCTTGCCCTGGAATCTCCAGTGCGCGCCGCGTTCGAAGACGCGTGCATAGACCGGCACTGACGCGACGGACGCAACGGGGGGCGAGACCGGTGGCTGCGGCCGCTCGGTCGACGTGTAGCAAGCGGTGAGGAGGAGAGCGGCGCTGCCGATTCGAAACATTCGCCGTGCAACGCGGAGGTAGGTGACCGTATTCGCGGCGATTCGCGACGAAGCCCCGCGCTCGGCTGCTTGATGCGATCGCGGGGTGGCTTGCAGGATTCCGCGCTCGCAAGGCGACCCGAACGAGGATCGCGGGCTCGGTCACGACGCACCCATCGGGCTGGTACTCGTCGCGGTCCACTCGCCGCGGCGGCCTCGCCTGGATGCGCCTAGCGAAGCGACTTGCAGCTGGTGAGGAACGTCGGCTGCAACGCGTCGTCGGCTGGGATGCCATGGCAACGGACGACCTTCCCTCCGATCGTCCGGTACACCGCGATGCCCGTGTTCTCGCCAACCGCCTCCCCCCCGCCGGCTTTGTACAGCGTGTACTTGTAGGTCAACGCGAATCCGTCGGAGAGCGTCTCGGACGTTGGATTCGTTGGGGCCACGGGGCCCGGCTTTCCTTGTCCGATCCCGATCTCCTTTGCCACGGCGGTCTTGGCCTCCTCGACCGTGATCGCTTGCGGCAGGGCGACCACGAAGATCGCGCCGAAGTCCTCGCCGAACACGCGCACTCCAGGGTTCTCGCCGACGTTCTCGTCGGTGACCGTCGCCGCACCTGGAACATCCATGGTGAGGCTCAGTTTTCCTAGCTTGACGGGCTGGAGCGCCGGTAGCTTTGCCGCCTGCTCGCTCTTCTTGCTGCACGCGCCGAGGCTAGCGACGAATGCCGTCGCCACGATGAAGGTTCGAATCATCGGCGGACCCTATTGGGATGGCCCCTGCGAAGCAATGCACTCGCGTGCCGATTCGCGCGAGCACAGCAGCAGAAGCTCGACGCGGCGCGGGCGTGGAGAAAGGACCATCCCGATCCGGAATTGCGACTTACTCCTCGTCGGGTTGCGGGCATGTCGGCACGATGACGGTCGACAGTTTGCCGCCTTCGACGACGAATCCGGTCCTCGCGACAACGCCGGCCAGCCCGCCGTCCACGCGGGCGATGAGCGCCTTGCCCAGCGTCTTGTCGCCGAGCGGATAGCGCGCGCGCTGCTTGCCGGTCGCGACATCGACGACGAGGATGCTCCGCGGCTCGGCCGTCACAAATGCGTAGTCGGTGCCGCCGAGCTCGATGGGCGCGACGTCGTCGTCCATGGGGCCACCCCGGAAGACGTCGGCGATCTTCGTGCCGGTGCGTGCGTCGAAGAGCCGGATCGCCACGGTGATCGGCGAGTCGGCGATGCGAACCGCGAGAACCGAGTCGAGCACGTGCGCTCCCCGGAAGAACGCCGGCTCCGGGGCATTCATGCTCGTCACCCACGGTTTGATCGTGGTGAGGCGCGTGCCCGTTGCGTCGAACACGTGGATCGGACCCTGCGCCCACACGGCGACGATCGAGCGGTCGGCGTTCGTGGCGCCCGTGACCGTGTCGGCCGGGGTTCCCACCACGCCTTGGAGCGGGACGGCCTTGCAGTCGGAGCCGTCGGGCTTGCACACGTCGGCGCGGGTCGCGGTCGCAGTCACCTGCTCGCGCGGTGGCGCGATCTCCACATGGTCCTTGCTGCTCTCGAACTGCCACGCGCGAGTGGTGAGATCGAAGCGCCAGCAGTCGTCGACGTACGTGTCACCCGATAGCGGCGTGGCGTAGCAAGCGATCACGGCACCGTCGACCATGCGTGCCTCGTTGAACCCGGGCCCGGCGGTGACGCACGTCTGGGCAACGCGCGCGGGGGCGTCGGGCGGCGCGGGCGCGTCGGGCGGCGCGGGGGTCCTGATCGCGATCGGCGGCGTCGTCGTGGCGGGCGATGGCGGCGGTGGCGGCGACGCGGGCTGGCCGCACGCGGTGGCGAACAACAGGATCAGGATGCGCACCTCCTCACGGTACAACGACCGGCAAGCTCGACACCCGTCCCGGGATGGCACGAACGGCTCTCGATCGCGTAGGCTCGGACCGTGCTGAAGGCGCTGCTCTCGACGTGGGCCGGCCGGTTCATCGCGGTGTTCGTGCTCGTCCAGCTGCTGCTGCCGCTGCACTACTACCTCGCCCGCAAGGATCCGCACGACGAGCGATTCGCGTGGCGGATGTTCTCGCCGATGCGGATGACCCGCTGTCAGCCGACGTTCGTGATCGACGGCAAGCCCACCAACCTCGGGGCCGAGTTCCACGAGGCATGGGTCGAGGTCGCTGGGCGCGGCCGGTTCACGGTGATCGAGGCGATGGGCGCGCGGCTGTGCGCGAAGTATCCGAAGTCCGAGGTCCGCGTGTCGATCGATTGCACGTACCTCGATCGCGAGCCGCGCAGCTACGGCGGCTATGACATGTGCACCGTGCCCCTCCTCTAGTCATGGCGAAGAAGGGCCATCGACCGAAGAAGAAGGCGGCGCCTGCGCCGGCTTCCGAGCGCGCCGATGGCTCACCTCCGCGCAGCGAGCTCGCGAAGGCGCACGCGAACAAGTCCAGGGCGCACGCGCCGACCGAGCTCGTGCGCGAGCCGGCGTTCTGGTTCGGGTTCGAGGTGTCGTGGGCGAAGCTGTCGTTCGCGCGCCTCGTGATCTTCGCCCTGCTCGCGCTCGATGCGCTGCTGCAGATCAGCCACGCACCGCGCTACGGCGCCGGCGGGTTCAACGTCGGCCAGTTGCCCGGCCTCGACACCATCGGTCCGGGACGGGTCGGCTTCGAGATCGGACAGCTGCTGTGTGCGTACCTGTTCGTCTACGCGGCGCTCGGCGTTGCGACGCGGTTCGTGATCCCGGCGGCCGCCGCGATCTATGCGTGGCTGTACTTCGGCAGTCAGCTCGATTCGTATCAGCACCACTACCTCGTCGCGCTCGTGCTGGTGATCGCGTGCTTCGTGCCGTGGGAGCGCAAGCCGGAGACGGTGCCCGGGACGCCGATCCGCGCGTGGGCGGTGCGGCTGCTCCTCGTCCAGCTCGGCATCCTCTACCTGTGGGCCGCGATCTCGAAGATGTCGCCGGCGTGGCTCGATGGCCGCACGATCACCGGGCAGATCACCGGCTCGCTGCGCTCGGCGATCGAGGGCAGCGTCGGGTTCAAGGCGGCCGCGCGGTTCGCGCTGCTCACCGAGCTCATCCTCGCCGTGACCGTGTGGGTGCGGCCCGCGTGGATCGTCGCGCTGCCCGTCGGCATCGCGTTTCACATCGGCATCCTCGCGAGCGGGCTCGACATCGGGTTGTTCGCGTACCTGATGCTCGCGTTCTACGTGTTCCTGGTCCCCGATCGCCTGGTGGTCTGGATCGCGGAGTCGCTGCCCCTTCGCGTGATCCGCGGCGCGCTGCGCAGGATCCGGCTCGAGCGTCCCGTCGCGCAGACGATCGTCACCGGGTTCGCGCTCGCGATCAGCGTGGCGCTCGCGCGGTTCTGTCGGTTCGATCATGCGTTCGTGCTCGCCGCGGTGCTGTGCGCGATTCCGATCGTGCTGCTCGCGGCTGCGCACCTCGTCGCGGCGCCTGGCTCGACGCTCCGCCGATCGGTGGCGGCCGCCGGGCTCGCACACCTGCTCGCGATCGGTGTGTGGCTGGTCGTCGATCGCTCGACGACCACCGCGGTCGATTACTTCCGGTTCTGGGGTGGCAACGCGCGCCGGCTCGGGGATCCCGTGTCCGCGGAGGTCGCGTACCGTCGCCTGATCCAGATCGCGCCCGACGAGCCGGCCGGGTACTTCCAGCTCGGCCGCCTGCTGCTCGCTCGCGGCGAGGAGGTCGCGGGCCTCGAAGCGCTCCACGAGGCCCAGCGCCTCGAGCCGCTCGCTGCTCGTGCGTGGCTCGCGGAAGCCCAGTGGCTGGTCGGAAAAGGCCGCAAGGCCGAGGCGATCCAGAAGGCGCAGGAGGCCGTGTACTCGGAGCCGACGAACCAGGCCGCGCGTGATCTGCTAGACACGCTGAGCGGGACCAGGTCCGCACCTGCGGCACCCGTCGACCCTGCCCGACCACCTGCCCGCGACGACGACGCCGACAAGCCCGACAAGCCGTGACTTCGACCCCTGAACGCCAGCGCCGCGCCGATCGGATCCGCGCGATCCTCGACGAGCACCATCCCGCACCTGCGATCCCGCTCGATCACGCAGATCCGTTCCAGCTCCTGGTCGCGGTGATCCTGTCGGCGCAGTGCACCGACGCGCGCGTGAATGTGGTGACGCCCGCGCTGTTCGAGCGCGCGCCGGATGCCCGTGCGATGGCGGCCATGACGCCCGCGCAGATCCTGCCGTTCATTCGCACGTGTGGCCTCGCCCCCGGCAAGGCCAAGAACCTCGCGGCGATGGCGCGGATCCTCGTCGACGAGCACGGCGGCGAGGTGCCCGCGGACATCGAGGCGCTCGAGCGGCTGCCTGGCGTGGGTCACAAGACCGCGAGCGTCGTCATGGTGCAGGCGTTTCATCAGCCGGCATTTCCGGTCGACACGCATATCCATCGGCTCGCCGGTCGCTGGCAGCTGTCGAAGGCCCGGACCGTCGAGGAGGTCGAGCGCGATCTCAAGGCGGTGTTCCCGCAGGACCGCTGGCACATGCTGCACCTGCAGATCATCTACTTCGGGCGAGCGACCTGCACCGCACGCGGGCACGTCCGCGAGAGCTGCGCGATCTGTAGCTGGGCGATGACCGCGACGCGCGAGCGCGAGGAGCTACGTCAGGGCCTGAGCAAGCCGGTGCGTGCGAAGCCCGCGACGGCAAAGCCGGCGAAGCGCAAACCTGCGCGCCGTCGATAGCGTGCGTTCGTCGACGGAGAAGACACCGACGTGTCGGTGGTGAATCCCTGACGCCCAGGAATCTTCGTGCGCAAATCTCGGATGGAAACGTTCGGCATTACGATTCATTGAACCAACCTCGGACGCGCCTGCTAGCTCTATCAGCTCATGCGCCGCCACACCGCCGTCGTGCTCGCCATCGGTCTGTCGCTCGCTACCGGATGCCTGCGCCGGGGCAGTCCCTCCGACAAGAGCATCGAGACCACGTTCCCGGCGGCCGCGCTCGCACCCGAGCTGCCGCATCAGCTCCGGGTCGTGACGTTCAACGTCCACCGCGAGCCCGGCGATGTCGTGGTCCGCGGCATCCGCAGCGATCCGACACTGCGCGAAGCCGATCTGATCCTCCTGCAAGAGGTCCATCGCGTCGAGAAGGGCAACGAGCGGTGCAGCGCCGCGTGCGAGCTCGGCAAGGACCTCGGCTACTACACGCTGTACGCACCGGGTCACGTCCAGGGTGGCGGGACCGATGGCGTCGCGATCCTGTCGCGCTCGCCGATCATGTCGGGCCTCGTGCTCGAGCTTCCGGATATCGATGTCCGGATCAACAGCGGGCGGCGGATCGCGCTGGTCGCGACGGTGCTCGTCGATGGCGCGCCGGTCACCGTGTATGCCGTCCACCTGACCAACCGGCTGACCGCCGACGAGCGCCGCCTGCAGATGCTCCCCGTGCTCCAGCATGCGAAGCGCCAGAAGACGCCGGTGATCATCGCCGGTGACTTCAACACGAGCCCGTTCACCTGGATCGGCGGCGTCGTGCCGGTCCCGACCACGACGCAGGACAACCACCTCGAGCGGCTGGTCCGCGCCCACGGGTTCGACACGCCGGTCACCGGTAGTGGACCGACGTTCCGCTATCTCGGGATGCGGCTCGACGCGATCTACACGCGCGGCTTCCAGACCCAGAAGTTCGCCGTCGCCACCGCCGCCAACGTCTCCGATCACCTGCCGCTGTGGGCGACGTTGCAGCCGCGCGCCGTGAAGGATCCGAGCACCGCGCTCGCGAAGACTCCGACGCCCACCAGCCTGCGCGGTGCAGCCTCGCTGTCGGCGATGCCGCGGATCGCACCGCGTGCGCGGGTAGGAACGGCGCCCTCGCTCGCACGCTGATCGGAGCTGCCCCCGCAACACAGTGTTGCGATCATCGCCCCGCTCCGAGAGCTTCCGAGCGCGGTGTCGCCGCGCCGACATCTTGCCGTGCCTCGCCGGAGATCCACGGTTGGATCACCATGAAGCTCGAGCTCGTCAGCCACCCGCTGTGCCCGTTCGTTCACCGCATCGCGATCATGCTGCGCGAGAAGGGGATCGAGTTCTCCCTCCGCTACGTCGACCTCGACGCGAAGCCTGACTGGTTCTTGAAGATCTCGCCGCGCGGCAAGGTCCCGGTGCTGATCGCCGACGGCACGCCGCTGTTCGAGTCCTCTGCGATCAACGAATTCCTCGACGAGACGCATCCTCCTCGCCTGCTGCCCGAGAACCCGTTCGAGCGTGCGATCCAGCGCGCGTGGGTCGAGGTCGCCAACGATCTGCTGATGGCGCAGTACCGCGTGCTGATCGCGGCGACCGGTGAGGCGTTCGAGTCCGCGCGCAAGGAGGTCGCGACCTCGCTCGAGCGACTCGAGGACGGCATCGCGCGCGATCAGATCGCGACGACCACGATGGGCCTCGTGCAGATCGCGATCGCACCGGCGCTGTATCGGTTCATCGTGCTCGGCGATCACTTCGGGATCCCGTTCACCGCGGCCACCCCGCGCGTCGACGCCTGGGCCCGCGAGCTTGTGAAGCGGCCGAGCGTCGCCGGGACGATCCCCGTGGACTTCGTCGAGCGCTACGTCGCGATGCTCGCGAAGCGAGGCAGCCAGCTCGCGAAGGCCGCATAGGCGCCATCCGTTTCGCGGCCTTACGCGAATCCCCGAACAACCCCCTTGCGCGCCCGCCGCGGAATGAATATTCATTCCGGGCACGGATGTCGCCGCCCGCCACCACCAAGGCCCCTGCCGGAGAGAAGCGCGCGGTCGTCCACGACAAGCGCGAGGCGATCCTCGATGCGGCGCTCGAGCTGTTCGTGGAGCGCGGATTCTTCGGCACCGCGGTCCCGGAGATCGCCGATCGCGCTGGCGTCGGTGCCGGCACGATCTATCGCTACTTCGATTCGAAGGAAGCGCTGGTCAACGCGATCTACCGCCAGCAGAAGACGCAGTGGGGACACCTGGTCCTCGCCGACTTTCCGGTCGCTGCACCGACGCGCGAGCAGTTCCGTCTGCTGTGGATGCGGATGGCCGAGTGGGCGACCGCGAATCCCAAGGCGTTCATCTTCATGGAGCTCCACCACCACCAGCGCTATCTCGATGCCGAGAGCCGTGCGCTGGAGCAGCGGATGCTCGATCTGTTCACGGGGGTCGTCGTCAGCGCGCAGGCACGGCACGAGCTCAAGGCCGGGCCGCCGCGCCTGATCATGGGTATCGTGATGGGCGCGTTCGTCGGCGTGATCCGCAGCTGCGTGGAATTCGATCAGTCGCTGGAGACAGCCGACTGGAAGCTCGCCGAACAGATCCTCTGGGAAGCTGTTCGCGCCTGACCCTCTGATCCGGTCCTCCACGGGGCTACCCCCGTGTCTTGTCTTGCCTACCGTCGGAATGAACATTCATTCCCAACCGCCTCCAGGAGCCCTGACCATGTCGAACACGTCCAAGATCGTCCTCATCACCGGCGCCACCGCAGGCATCGGCCGCACGTCGGCCCTCCACCTCGCGAAGCTCGGCCACCACGTCATCGCATCGGGCCGCAAGGTCGCCGAGCTCGACAGGCTGAAGCAGGAAGCCGCCGGGCTCAAGCTCGACACGCTCGTCCTCGATGTGACCTCGGCGGAATCGATCGCGCTCGCGGTCGACGAGGTCTCGCGCCTCACGCTCGGTCATGGGCTCGACGTGCTCGTCAACAACGCGGGGTTCGGCATCCTCGGCCCGACCTCGGAGATCAACGACTCCGAGATGCGCCGGCAGTTCGAGACCAACGTGTTCGGGTTGATGAACGTGACGCGCGCGTTCCTCCCACGGATGCAGCAGCGCCGCTCGGGCCGGATCATCAACGTCTCGAGCGTCGGTGGCCGCGTCACCCTTCCCTACTTCGGCGTCTACAACTCGACGAAGTACGCGATCGAGTCCCTCTCGGACGCGCTGCGCTTCGAGCTCAAGGCGTTCGGCATCGACGTCTCGCTGGTCGAGCCCGGTGTGATCCGCACGAACTTCGAGGCGACCGCGGTGTCAGGCCTCGAGCGGTTCGCGGCGACGCCGTACGCGAAAGCGATCGCGAAGTACGAGGAGATGTCGAAGATGGCGGACCGGTTCGCGTCCAACCCGATCGTGATCGCGAGGGCGATCGCCCGTGCCGTCGAGGCCCGCCGGCCGGCAGCGCGCTATGTCGCGCCCCGCAGCACGTACGTCGCGATCTGGATGAACGCGGTGATGCCGCAGCGGATGTGGGACTGGGCGATGCGGAAGATGGCGCGGCTCGACGCGAAGACGTTGAACCTCGATGCGATCATGCCCGCGCCTGCGAAGCCCGCAGCGATCCCGGTCACCCAGGTCCGAGCCACCCCGCCTCGCCCGCACGCACCCGGGAACTGACCCATCACGCCGCGCACACAGAAAGGGTGACCCCATTTCCCCCGCGAACTGACCCATCACGCCGCGCACACAGAAATGGTGGCCTGACCCCATTTCCGCGCACTGAGCGACCGCTTCGCAACCGGGCCCGCGACGGAACACGGCCCCTTGGAGGCACCGACCTCGCGTGGCACCCTCTCGCGATGCCCGGGATGCAGTTCAGGTGCGTGGGCTTCGCGGTCAGCGCCGTGCTGGTGTTCGCCTGCCGCGGCGACAACCCGCCCTCGGCTGCGGAGATCACCGATCGGGCCTGGACCGCGCATGCGCTGGTGATCGCCGCCGGGGAGCGGGCGAAGACCTGCGCGGAGGCCGGGACCGCCATGCAGCGCGCGTTCGGTGACCACCGGCAGGCCTTCGTGGACGCGATCGCGCTCGATCAGGACCGCGCGAAGCTCGCGGAGGCCACCCGGTACATCGAGGACCACGAAAGCCGGTACGCGGACCTCGAGACGCGGATGGAGGCGCTCTCGGAGCGCTGCGCCACCGACGCCACCGTCCAGGCGGCGTTCCAGCAGATGTCGAACCCCTGAGGGCAAGACAGCCTCGACCTGACCGAGTAAAGTCCGCCCCCCATGGCCGACCAGGACGAAGATTTCGCCGCAATGCTCGCTGAATCCGAGGTGGGGCCGCGCACGAAGCGCCCCAAGGTGGGTGACACGATCAAGGGCAAGGTCATCTCGATCGGCAAGGACACGATCTTCGTGGATGCCGGCGGCAAGGCCGAGGGCACCCTCGATCGCGCGCAGGTCAGCGACAAGGACGACAAGCTGCTCGTCAAGGTCGGCGACACCGTGGAAGCCCGCGTGGTCGGCGATGCCGGCGGCGTCCTGAATTTGAAGATGCGCGTCAGCCGCGGTCCCGAGGCGAGCGCCGAGCTGCAGCAGGCGTTCGAGCTCGGCATCCCGGTCGAGGGCAAGATCACCGAGGTGATCAAGGGCGGCGTCTCCGTCGATGTCGCCGGCGTGCGTGGGTTCTGCCCGGCATCGCAGGTCGAGGCGCGGTTCGTCGAGGATCTCACGGTCTACGTCGGCCAGAAGCTGATGTTCCGGATCACGAAGTACGAGCCGCGCAACCTCGTGCTGTCGCGGCGCGCGCTGGTCGAGGAAGAGAAGGCCAAGCTCGCGACCGAGCTCCGCAAGAAGCTCGAGCCCGGCCTCGTCGTCCGCGGCAAGGTCGTCGGCTTCAAGCCGTTCGGCGCGTTCGTCGACATCGGCGGCATGGAGGGCATGCTCCACGTCTCCGAGCTCGGCTACAGCCGCGTCGAGAAGCCGGAGGACGTGCTGTCGCTCGGTCAAGAAGTCGACGTCGTCGTGCTCAAGAGCGAGCAGGTCGTCGAGAAGGGCCGCACGATCGATCGAGTCAGCCTGTCGCTCAAGGCGCTGGCGACCGACCCATGGCGCGACGCGGTCGCGCTGTTCAAGGAGGGCCAGCGCCTGAAGGGCAAGGTCACCCGCCTGATGGCGTTCGGTGCGTTCGTCGAGATCGCGCCCGGCATCGAGGGGCTCGTTCACATCAGCGAGCTCGGCGCGGGACGCAGGGTCAACCATCCCAAGGAGGTGGTCGAGCCAGCGCAGGAGGTCGAGGCCACGATCCTGCGGATCGATGTTCCCGAGCGAAAGATCGCGCTGTCCCTCGCGACGTCAGAGGGCGGGACTGCCGAGGAGGTGGCGGAGGCGACGAAGTCGCAGCCGTCGGCGAAGTTCGGCACGTTCGGCGATCTGTTCAAGAAGAAGTGAGCCTAGAGTCCGAGCATGCGCATCTTGCTCGTGCTCGCTCTGTTCGCCGCTGCGTGCGGTTCCAAGAAGGCTCCTGCCAGCCCGGCGACCCCGGCCGCGGACAGCGCGGCTCCCGGCGGCGCGTCCGAGAGCGACGTCGGCGACGAGTCCAAGCCCGACGATCCGGACGACATGAAGAAGGACTCCGCGGATCCATGCGACGGCGGCGAGTAGTCAGTCCGCGATCTCCTTGACCAGCTCCGTCATCTTGTCCTTGGTGTCGGGGTCCTCCATCGCCTGTTCGACGATCGCCTTGGACACCGTCGCCAGCTGTTCGGGGTGATCGACCAGGAAGTCCGCTGCGATCTCCGCGCGCGCCTGGATCGCGTCGACGATCGCGGCCTGCGCCGCAGGCCTGTTTCGCGCGGCATCGAGCGTCTCGATCATCACGCGACGCAGCCCAGGTGGGTGCATGACGAGATGACGAGCCACGCGCTCCGCGCGATCCTTGTCGGCGACCGCGACTGCCGTGTTGGCGAGGAAGCGATCGAGCGTCGGGTGATGGCGTAGCGCCAGCACGAAGAACTCATCGACGTAGTCGGGATGCTGGTCGAGCACGCGCAGCGTGGCCTCCATGATCTCGAGCCGGCGCTGTCGGTCACCCATCGCCGACTCGGTGACCTCGGCCTTGCTCTTCGTGGAACAGCTCAGCGTCAGCGCGACCGCGAGAACACCGGCGATGGACCTCATGACAAGACGTCCTGCACCCTCCGCGCCGGTCGCAAGTCATCGCACTGTCGATCGATCCAGTGTGCGCCGCACCGACAGCTCCGTCGGGCGTGTCGCCGGCGCGCCTGCCCCGATCGCTTCGGCCGATGAGGTCGTTCGCGCACTCGTGAGCCGCGAGTTGGAGGGACGACCTACGCCGAGTACGGCGTCCGTTAGCGCGACGAACCGTAGAGCGGGTGCGCGGGATCGAAGAACGCGATCGGCGCGGCGAGACACCCGTCGGGGATCCGGAACGCCTCGACGACCTCGCGGGCATGCGGAACCACCTCGGCGAGCAGCCGCTCGACTTCCTTGCGGATCGCGCGGGTCTTCGCGGCCTCGAAGTAGTCGGCCTCGAGGAACCACGCCGCGCGGCGCTCGAGCCGGGACAGCAGGCACAGGTCGCCAAGCCGGGCGAGCACCTCGCGCGCCGCGGGCGGGAACGTGCCTTCCGCCGCGGCAAACCACTCGGCGGTCCGGCGTTCGGCGAAGGCTTCCGCGATCGCGACCACGTGCTCCTGCACCGCGAGGATCGCGGTCTCGCCGTCCGCGCCCTGATCGAGCCGCTTCTTGATCCGCATCGCGCAGGTCTGGACGAGGTGATCCTCGCGATAGCGCAAGGCGGCGAGCTGGAACCCGCGATCGCGGAGGTGCGACGAGTCCGAACGGCGCGACTGGATCGGATTCTTCTCGATCACCGCGGTGGCGATCCGCCGGCCGACCGCGCGCACCACCGCGAGCGTGCCTCCCGCTGCGAACTGCTTGCGATGCGCGCCGAGCAGCGCCTTCCCGACGAGCTGCGCGAGCACGACGTTGTCGCCCTCGAACGTGGTGAAGATATCGACGTCCGCACGCAGCTCCGGGATCCGGTTGACCGAGAGATAGCCCTGCCCGCCGCACGCCTCGCGGGCTTCCTGGACCGCGGCGATCGCGTGGCGGCTGCCGAGGATCTTGAGCGCCGCGGCCTCGGCCTCGAGCTCGCGCATGTCGGGCATCGCCTCTGACGGGTCGACGCGCGAGAATGCCTCGGAGTGCCGCGCGCGCAGCGTGGCGAACGCGATCCGGTTGACGACCGTCTCCGCCAGGTGCGGCAGCAGTCGGCGCTGGTGCGTCGGGTAGTCGATCAGCCGGCGCTCGCCGTCGGGACCGAACTGGCGGCGCGCGTGCGCGTAGCGGATCGCGATCGCGATCGCGGTGCGCGCTGCCGAGACCGCACCGGCACCGACGGAGATCCGGCCTCCGATCAGCGTGCCGAGCATCGTGAAGAACCGGCGATCGGGGCTCGCGATCGGGCTCGTGTAGTGACCGTCCGCGTCGATCGAGGCGAACCGATCGAGCAGGTTGGCGGCCGGCACGCGCACGTGCTCGAACCACAACCGGCCGTTGTCGACGCCGTTGAGCCCGAGCTTGTGACCGGAATCGCCGGTGCGCACGCCGGGAAGCGGTCCACCCTCCGGCGTTCGGATCGGGACGAGCACGGCATGCACGCCATGCTGCTCGCCCGCGACCTCGAGCTGACCGAACACGACCGCCCAGCGCGCGTCGTGCGCGGCGCCGCCGATCCACTCCTTGCGCGCGGATTCCCCGGGCGTGTGGACCTCGATCTCGCGCGTCGCCGCGTCGTAGCGCAGCACGGTCTCGAGCGCGGCGACGTTGGAGCCGTGGCCCGCCTCGCTCATCGCGAAGCAACCGAGCTCCTCGCAAGCCGCGACCGCCGCGAGTCGTGTGCGATGGCGCTCCGAGCCGAGCGCCCAGATCGCGCCGCCGTAGAGGCCGAGCTGCACGCCGACCTTCACCAGCAACGACAGGTCGCCGTGGCCGAGCTCCTCGAACACGGCCGTGAACGCCGCGAGGTCGCTGGTCGAGGTCACGCCCGGAAACGCGAGTGCACCAAGACCGGTGGCCGCGAGCTCGTGGAGCCAGCTCCGGACCTCGGCGCGCTGCTCGGGGACCGGCAGGTCATATGCGCGCCGCGGCGTCGCGAGGAACTGGCGGACCCGCGTGCGCTCCTCGACGTGAGCTCCGTCGAGCGCCTCCGCGAGCGCGTCGACGAGCGTCGCATCGGCGGACGCCGGCGATGGCTCGACCGGGGGTGCGTCGGGACTCGCCATGCCGAGGTCGCGCGCGAGACCCTGAGCCACCGCCTCGGTCGCAGGATCGCGCGCTATACCGCTGGCGATCCGGGTCTGCCACGCGCGCGCGCGCGAGCTCGACGTGGTCGAGACCCGCTCGATCAGCGAGCGCAGGCGAGCGAGCTCGTCGGCGCTCGGCGGCGCCGCCGCATCGGTCCACGCCGCGATCACGGCGCGCGCTTGCGGCGTCAGCCACGGTTGCGCGGCGATCGTCGACAGGACGTGCGTCCGCTCGTCCGCATCGAGATCGAAGTCGCTCCACGCAACGTAGACGAGCGGCGCGAACGCTCGCAGCTGCGGATCATCGAGGCTGGCAACGCGATCGGTAGCCATGGTGCCGTCAGTCTACTTCGTGCACTTGCCTTCGATCTCGACCTTCACCGAATCGGCGCTGGCGGTGCACGTCGCCTCGACCTCCGCGATCCGCGCGGTGTCGGCGTCGGACTCGGCCTTCCAGCCGGTGCTCGCCGTGTTGTAGGTCGTCTGGATCTCGTCGCGCTTGCCCTGGTCGATGGCCTCGCAGCTGATCGCCTGGAACACGGCCTTCTGGTAGGTCGTGCAGCTCGCCGGCGCCCACGACGGCAGCGTTGGATCGATCGCCGGCTCGCCGGGACCACCGACGGGGCTTTCAGCAGCCTTGGACTTGGAACCGCACGCACCGAGCGAGAGGAGGAGGACAGCGAGGACCTTGGTCATGGGCGCACGGTGACAGGGTCCACCGTGATCGGGGTCGTTCTGACCTGGTCTCGCCTTCGCCTACCTCACGTGGTGAGCACTAGAGCCGGACGTACTCGAAATCTTCGGGCAATCCGTTGATGCCCTTGTTGGGCGGCGCGATCCAGCTCGCCATCTTCGCCCGCTCGTACACCGGGTGCATCAGGCTCTTGATGTACGTCTCGTCCTCGGCGGTCGGCAGCCACTCACCGCGCCGCCTGGCGAACGTCTCGGCATCGATCATCTGGCCGTCGGGCGTGAAGTACGTGCCGGCCCACATGCCGATCTGGCGGTGGAACTTGTGCGACGGCAGCGTGATCTGGAAGTCGACGCCCTCGTCCTTGATCGTCTTGTTCCAGCGATCGACGCCGCGCTGACAGTCCTTGATGTACTCGGTGCGCAGCACCTCGTTCAGCGCGTTGCGCATCGGCACGTCCTTGTGGACGACCTTGCCGCCCTCGAGGACGTCCATCGCGAAGTGCGAGCCGACCAGCTTGTGCTCGTCGTAGCGATCTTCCTTGTAGCGACCCTTGATGCCAGATGCGAACGCATCGGCCGCGTTCGACGACACCTCGCCGCCGAACAGATCGAGTGACAGCGAGTACCAGAGGTTCGCGTACTTCTGGACCGTCGGCAGATCGATGCCACCGAGCGAGCGTGGATCGCCGCTGGACTCCTTCATCAGCTCGCACGACCGCTTGACCACGCGCTGGATGCCGGACTCGCCGACGAACATGTGGTGCGCTTCCTCGGTCAGCATGAACCTGCACGTCCGCGCGAGCGGATCGAAGCCGCTCTCGGCGAGCGCGCTCAGCTGATACTTGCCGTCGCGATCCGTGAACATCGTGAACATGAAGAACGACAGCCAGTGCGAGGTCGGCTCGTTGAACGCGCCGAGGATGCGCGGCTTGTCGGCGTCGCCCGAGCGGCGCGCGAGCAGCTCCTCGGCCTCCTCGCGGCCATCGCGGCCGAAGTAGGTGTGGAGCAGATACACCATCGCCCACAGGTGACGGCCTTCCTCGACGTTGACCTGGAACAGGTTGCGCAGATCGTAGAGCGATGGCGCGGTCGCACCGAGGTCACGCTGCTGCTCGACGCTCGCGGGCTCGGTATCGCCCTGCGTGACGATCAGTCGCTTCATCATGTTGCGGAACTCGCCGGGGACCTCGTCCCACACCGGCTGACCGTAGTGATCGCCAAAGCCGTGGGTGCGGCCTTCCTTCTTCGGCTCGAGGAAGATGCCCCAGCGATAGTCCGGCATCTTGACGTGATCGAAGTGCGCCCAGCCGTCGGTCTCGACGGAGACCGCGGTGCGCAGGTAGATGTCGCGCTCCTGCCAGCCGAGCGGGCCCATCTGCTTCCACCAGTCGATGAACGCCGGCTGCCACGCTTCAAGCGCGCGCTGCAGGCGCTTGTCGCTGCCGAGGTTGACGTTGTTCGGGATCTTCTCGTCGGTGAGTACGTTGCCCATGGCGAAACTCCTTACGTCCGCTTCCACTGGAACTGAGGCCGCTCCGGCTGGCCATACAAGGTGAGTGCGCCGTGCTCGCCGGTCGAGTTGGCACGGGTGAAGATCCAGTTCTGCCAGGCCGAGAGCCGGCCGAAGATCTTGGTCTCGAGCGTCTCGGGTCCGACGAACCGCAGCGACTGCTCCATGCCGGTCAGCGCATCGGGCGACAGCGACGCGCGCTCCTCGACCGCGATCCGCAGCTCGTCCTCGAAGTCGATGTCGTCGGCCGCGACGGTCGCGATGCCGATCTTCTCGGCCTCCTCCGACGGGATCAGGCCGTCGGCGCCGCGCGCGAGGATCTTCTGCACGTTCCCCGCGTCGCCGTAGAACCGTGCCTCGAGCCGCGACAGCCCGGTCGACATCGTGAAGAAGCCCTGGTTCGCGACCGAGGTCTGGACGCCGATCTTCTCGTCGCCGTCGAGCAGCATGTAGAACCGGTCCGCACCGAGCGCGAGCTCGAGCAGCACGCCGGCAAAGCACGAGTCCGTGCGATCGGCGACCGCGTAGAAGCTGCGCGCCGTGTTGTCGTACCGCTTGAGCACGCGACGCTGGAGGTGGCGAACTTCGCGGGCAAACCCGGTCGTTGCCTTGGCGAGCGCCTCGTCGTGCGCGATCACGTTCGCGCGATCCCCGACGGTGCGGACCGTGACCATGCCGATATCGGGCAGATCGAAGCGCAGGCGCAGCAGTGCGTCGTCGAGCTCGCGGAACGCGCGCAGGCTCCAGGTGTCGGCCGAGGTCAGGTCGGTCGGCGCACCCTCGGGCGCCTTGACGGTCAGCGCGGCCGTCCGGGTGGCGCGATCGATCGCGAGCTCGACGTAGCGATAGGAGAACGCCTTGTCGGTGATCTTGGCGCCGAGCTCGGGGAGCTGCACCGCAGGTCCGCGGGTCACGGTCTGCTTGCTCGCGAGCGCCTTCGCGCGCGTGGCGATCGTCTCGTCCCACTTGCTGCGCGACACGACGTCCTCGACGAGGCCCCAGTCCTTCGCGCGCTTGCCCTTGATGCCCTCGGCGGTCGTGCAGAACACGTCCGCGCGGTCGCGACGGACCTTGCGCTTGTCGACGAGTCGCGTCAGCCCACCGGTGCCGGGGAGCACCGCGAGCAGCGGCGTCTCCGGGAACGAGACCGCGGAGTTGCCGTCATCCACGAGCACGGTCTCGTCGCACGCGAGCGCGAGCTCGTAGCCGCCACCGGCGGTGGTGCCCTTGCACGCGGCGAGGCTGCCGAGACCGCTGTTCGCGGACGCATCCTCGAGATAGAGCCGGGTCTCGTTCGTGAACTTGCAGAAGTTCACCTTGAACGAGTGGGTCGACAGCCCGAGCATGTAGATGTTCGCGCCCGAGCAGAACACCTTGTCGAGCTCGGCGGTGACGACCACCGCCTTGACCTCGGGGTGCTCGAACCGCAGCCGCTGGATCGCATCGGCGAGCTCGATGTCGACCGACAGGTCGTACGAGTTGAGCTTGAGCTCGTAGCCGGGACGGTGCGGATGCTCGGCATCGACGTCCATCACGAGCTTCGCGGTGTCACCGTCGACCGTGAGCTTCCAGTGCTTGTAGCGGCTCGGGTGCGTCTCGCACTGCGTCGGGTCCATACCGATCGAGTACCAAGCAATTTACTGCTTGTCACCCGTGTTTATCGTGCACTATAATGCAGCCGTGTCTGACAGCTACCTGTCGACGGTCGGCAGCGCGGTCCGCTCCCACCGGGAACGCCGCGGCTGGTCGCGCCGCGAGCTCGCCACCCACAGCGGGGTCTCCGAGCGGTTCCTCGCCCAGCTCGAGACCGGCGACGGCAACATCTCGCTCCGTCGGTTCGCCGAGGTCGCGCACGCGCTCGGCACCACGCCGTCGGTCCTGCTCGCCGCCGCGGATGCGCCGGCCTCGATCAAGCCGATCGCGCTCCTCGGTGTGCGCGGTGCCGGCAAGTCGGCGGTCGGCGAGGCGCTGGCGAAGCGGATCGGGATCGCGTTCGTCGAGCTCGACCAGCAGATCGAGGAAGCAGCGGGCCTGCCACTCGGAGAGGTGTTCGCGCTGCACGGCGAAGCGTACTACCGGCGCATCGAGCGGGAGGTCCTGACCCGGATCCTCGCGGTGCCCTCGCCGATGGTGCTTGCGACCGGTGGCTCGATCGTCAACGACCCGACCAACTTCGCGCTGCTGCGATCGCGCTGTCAGACGATCTGGCTGCGCGCGACCGCGGAGGATCACTGGAACCGTGTCGTCGCCCAGGGTGATCAGCGGCCGATGGCAGAGAACCCGCACGCATTCGCCGAGCTGCGTGCCCTGATCACCGCCCGGGAGAAGCTGTACGCGCGCGCGGAGCACACGGTCGAGACCACGGGGCTCCGGCTCGCGCAGGTCGTCGCCGCGATCGCCGCGATGGTGTGACGGTCACCGAGTAACCACAGCGTTACGTCCTCGCGCGCGGACCGAGCTAGGATGCCCGGATGTTCCAGCTCGACGAGCAATCGCAGATGGTCGGCACCGTGATCCGCCAGTGGTGTCAGTCGAACCTGGTGCCGAAGATCCCGGCTCTCGAGGCGGGCACCGAGATGCCGTTCGACCTGATGAAGAAGATGGCGAAGGCGTTCGGGTTCGACGCGATGCTCGGGGGTGCCGTCAAGAAGCGGATCGCGAAGCTGCGCAGCGGTGACGCACTCGCCGAGGACGCTCAGAAGACGATGACCGCCGCTAGCGGCAATCCGATGATGATGCACGTCGTCGTCAAGGAGCTGTCGCGGATCTCGCCCGGCTTCGCGATGGGCTTCGGCGTGTCGATCGGCCTCGTCGGCGGCGCGCTCGTGACCAAGGGCACCGCGGATCAGATCGAGACGTGGGGACTTCCGATCTCGACGATGCAGTTGATCGGAGCCTGGTGCCTGACCGAGCCCGATGCCGGATCGGACGCGTTCGGCTCGATGCGCACGACGGCCAGGCCGGTCGACGACGGATACGTGCTGAGCGGCAGCAAGACGTTCATCACCAACGGCCCCGGCGCCGACGTGTTCCTGGTCTACGCGAAGATCGATCGCGGTGAGCCGGAAGCGGAGCGCGGGCTCGCGACGTTCATCATCGAGAAGGGCATGCCCGGCGTCACCGTCGGCCCTCCGTTCAAGAAGATGGGCATGCGCGATTCACCGACCAGCGAGGTGTTCTTCGATGACGTCAAGCTCGGCGTCGAGCACCTGCTCGGCGGCAAGGAGAAGGGCAAAGCCGGCCGCACCGACACCAAAGACAGCCTCGGCAACGAGCGCTCGGGTGTGCCGTCGATGGCGTGGGGCATCATCGAGCGCTGCTACGACGCGAGCCTCGCGTACGTCCGCGAGCGCAAGCAGTTCGGTCGGCCGATCGGCGAGTTCCAGGCGGTCCAGCTCAAGATCACGGATCTGTTCCTCAAGTTGCGCACCGTCGAGAACATCGTGTTCCGGCTGGCGTGGATGCAGCAGAACAACGTCAAGGACGTCCCGTACATCAACGCCTCGAAGGCGATGAGCGCACAGCTCGCCGTCGATGCTGCGCTGACCGCGATCCAGATCCACGGCGGCTACGGTTACATGGAGGAGCTCGGGCTCGAGAAGCTCGCGCGCGATGCCAAGCTGCTCGAGCTTGGCGCCGGCACGACCGACATCAACCTGCTCGCGTGCGCGCGTCAGCTGATCGGCGTCACCGACACCTGACCGGTGCGTCGTCCGCGCCTCGCCCCATCTACCGTCGACGGCGCACGACACCCGCTATCGCTGACACGGTCAGCGCACGAAGACGTGGGCGCGCGGATCCGTTTGCATGTTCGCACTCGCCCGGCGCTCGCGCAGGCACATGCGATGCACTGCTGCTCGCCCATGCTGAACAAAACATCGGAATGTTTCGCGCTCCTCGTCGCTGGTGCGCTGCTGTTCGGAACCACAGCATGTGGTGACAACGAGGTAGGCGACGACCTCGACGGCGACATCGACGAAGGCGCCGACGAAATCGCCGAGGGTCGTGCGCGCGGCGAGCTGCTCGCCGACATGGCATCGGAGGACCTCGCCGCCCAGAACGAGATGGTCTCGATGTCGATCGCCGGACACATCATGATCACGCTCGATCAAGGTGAGATCATGCAGGCGCAGCTCGCGCTCGACGACGTGGTGTTCGATCCGGCGGTCCAGGAGTACGCCGACCAGATGATCGAAGAGCACACGCCGCATGCGCAGAGGGTCGAGGACCTGCTCGCCAGCTTCGGGCTCACCCCGCTGGACAACCGGATCTCGGCGGCGTTACGCGCGGAGAGCGAAGCGGCGCTGGTCGACCTCGCCAACTCCGATGATCCGGACAAGGACTACATGGCGATGCAAGTCACGATGCACGAGGAGGCGTTCGTGCTGGTCGGCTCGCTCGCGGACGATGTCGAGACCGCCGAGCTCGATGCGTTGATCCGCGACACCCAGGCGGCGATCGCGGAGCATCGCGACGACGCACTCGACCTGCTCCAGCTCCACTAGCGTCCGTCGCGCGACGCGGGGAGCTCGCGCACGACCTCGGTCGGCAGCTTGTCCTTGCGCAGCCCCTGGAACGACGGATGCCGCAGTCGCCCGTCATGGGTCCACTCCGCAAACACGACCTCGGCCACCAGCTCGGGCGCGACCCAGTGGCGACCAGAGCCGGTCCACGCCTTGGCGGGCATCGGATCGAACGGCGAGCCGGGCTGCTCGATTGCAGCGAGCGTCTTGTACAGCTCGGCCAGGACCTTCATCGAGAACCCGGTGCCGACCTTGCCCGCATACACGAGCTTGCCCTTGTCGTAGTAGCCAACGAGCAGCGAGCCGATGCCGCTCCGGCTGCCTTCTGGATCCGTGAAGCCACCGATCACGAGCTCTTGCCGCAGCAGGCACTTCGTCTTGACCCAGATCTTGCCGCGGCCGGGGACGTACGGCTTGTCGCGACGCTTCGAGATGATGCCCTCGAGGCCCTGCTTGCACGCGAGCGCGAAGAACGCGGCACCGCTGCCGAACACGTGATCGCTGTAGCGCAGGGTCCCCGCCTTGGTCGGCAGCAGCTGCTCGAGCCGTGCCTTGCGCTCGTCGAGCGGCAGCGAGGTGAGGACCTCGCCATCGATCGCGAGGACATCGAACACGAAGTACACGAGGTTCGCGCCCTTCGTTCCGAACGAGTTCTGCAGCGCCTGAAAGCTCGTGCGTCCGTCCGGCATCAGTACGCAGACTTCACCGTCCAGGACCACC
The DNA here is from genome assembly GCA_028287135.1 of Myxococcales bacterium. Lineage (GTDB taxonomy): Bacteria > Myxococcota_A > Polyangia > Haliangiales > Haliangiaceae > JABFXX01. The sequence goes on along the minus strand of JAQBQE010000033.1, from coordinate 2,512 downwards.
CGCTTGGCCGGCAGCTTCGCGATCGCTGCCGCGATCGACGGGAACTCGCCGGTCCAGTCCTTGAAGCGCCGGCTGAGCAAGCGGACCTCGTCGCCCTGCCGATCCGCGAGGATCCGGTAGCCGTCGAACTTCTGCTCGTGTAGCCAGTCGTCCCCCTCCGGCGCGGCATCGACCAGCGTCGCGAGCTGCAGCTCCTTGATCGGCAACGGTGAAGCGACGACGGAGCGGGCGACGCGCGGCATACGGTCAGAGCAGGTTGCACTCGCCGTGCCTTGCCGCTCCTGGATGTTCGCAACCGGCGCCACCCTGTGAGTTGCTGCCAGGGAGCGGGGTGGAAAGTGTGATGGCCTGGCGGGTCGAGTAGCGGCGTAGGTCCGCACGATCACGAGGGCGCCCACCGGAACATTTGCTGCACGCCGCCGCCGCATGACTCGCACGACGACGCTGCTGGCAACTGCACTGGTCACCCTCACTGCGTGTGCGGAGACGCCCGGTGCGGATTCGAACGACGCTGCGGGTGGCAAGGCCGACGGAACGACCACGAAGATCACGTTCGCCGATGACTTCTCCGAAGCGGCGAGCGGTCCGCTGATCGCCGGTGACACGATTCGCGTCGCCTACGATATCGATCGGCTGACGGCGTGTCGCGGCTCCACCAACGGTAGCGAGGTCTGGAGCATCACCGGCTGGGCGAAGTTCGATACCGCCGAGCCCAGGCAGTTCGCCCTGACGCGGCTCGAGGCAGGTCGCGTGGTCGCGCTCCAGGCGGACGTCGAGATCCCGTCCTCCGCGACGAGCGTCGAGCTGTGGTTCACGAACACCAATCGCTGGGGCTGCAACGCGTACGACTCCAACGAAGGCGCGAACTACGCGTTCGATGTCGAGCAGCGCGGCGACACCGCGGTCCTCGCGTTCGACGGCGACTTCAGCGAGAACCAGTCCCACGCGATCCATGCGCTCGACCACGTCGTGATCCACTACGCACCGGAGCGGCTGTCGCGCTGCGCCGGCTCGACGGGCGGTCGCGCCGCGTGGAGCATCACCGGCTTCTACCAGGTCGACGGTGGCGCGGTGAAGCAGCTGATGGTTACCCGCGCCGAGGGCAGCACGCTGGTCGCCGCGGATCCGCAGATCACGGTTCCGCGGGGAGACGACATCGCGCTGTGGTTCGAGTCGACGAGCGTCTGGGGTTGCCACGAAGTCGACAGCGACTACGGAGACAACTACCACTTCGCGATCGAGTGATCGCTCAGTTGTCGTGCGCCCTGGCGTCGCGCGAACGGCGCAGCACGACCTGCAGATCCCCGCCGGTCGCGAACAGCTTCTTGATCCCGCGAACGAGGCTGATCTCGTTGGCGAGCCACTCGGCGGTCTCGATCGAATGCTCGGCATCGAAGGCGTGCGCCTGCAACAGGCCACCGAGCTGGTAGCAGATCTCGTCGAGGTTCGGTGACGGCGTCATCTCGATCAGCTCGCGCATGTGCAGCAGGTCGAGCAGACGACGTGCCCACGCGGCCAGCTCGATCGCACCGAGTGGCACGCCGGCATCGACCGGCGACGTGATCTCGTCCGCGGGCTCGAGCTCGATCGGGATCGGCACGAGCTGGGACAGGCTCGTCTTCTCGACCTCGTGATGAACGTGCGAGCGCACGGCGAGCGCCGCCTTGCGGTCGACGTCGCCCATCATCAGCAACAGGCTCGGGATCCGGCCCTCGACCGGGATGTCGCCGAGATCCGAGTGCTCGACAAACCGGACCATCGCGCGGCGCGCGTACTCCCACGACACGCAATCGGACCACGGAACCGCGAGGTTCTTGCCCTCGTGATCCTTGACCTCGAACGACTCGGTCAACGTCAGGTCTCCGGTCGACGTCGCGTAGCCGTCCGCCGACTCCACGACGTAGAGCGCGCACCGGTCGGCCCACAGGGCTGCGACCAGCTGATCGTCGGCGGCCGACCACAGCCGCATCAACCGCGGCCGTTCGAGCGAGGCGCGGTGCAAGGCATCGAGTGCCAGCAGCAGATCCGTCTCGCTCCGCACGAGCAACGCGTCGTCGGCGTACTCGCCCCAGACCAGGAGTGGCTCGCCGACCGGGGTCCGCCGCGAGGTGCGAACGATCTCGAACGGATCGGCATCGACCTCGATCAGCAGGCCGTCCGCGATGTCGCGGATCTGCGCTTCCTTGAGCACCACGTCCCAGCGCTTCGTGCCGTCGCTGGTGATGTACTTGAACCGATAGGTATCGACCCCGTCGATCCGGCCGCCGTACCCGCACTCCGCATCCAGCGCGTCCTCGGCGTCGAGGATCAGCCCATCGTTCGGCGTCTCGAGATAGACGACCACCGACTTCATGAAGGCACGAAAGTCGTCGGGGATCAGGAACGGCTTCATGCGGAGCCCGGCGAGATTATCAGGACTTCCGCGTCGCGCGACTCCCGCTACACTCAGATCTTGTCTGCACGTCACGGATGCGCGCTCGCCGGACTCCTCGTTGCTTTTTGCATCACCGGG
>JAQBQE010000030.1 GCA_028287135.1 Myxococcales bacterium | reverse complement strand
GCGGACACCATCGTCGCCCCGAGCGGCGTGTGGGGCGTGCAACCGCGCCCGAACTCGGGGCAGTCGCACGGCTTCTTGAGACCGCGCAGGATCTGTCCGCTGATGCACGCCTCGGGCTCGCGCGGCGTGATCCCGCCGACGTCGAACAGACGCTCGGCATCGTGGGCGCGGAATGCGTCGGAGATCCGGTAGCCGGATTTCGGGATCGCTCCGACCCCGCGCCAGTTGCGATCCACGACCTCGAACACCTCGGCGAGCGCAGCGCGTGCTGCCGGAGAACCGTCGTAGGTGACCGAACGACCGTAGACGTTCTCGACCGTCGCGACGTCCTGCTCGAGCTGGAGCACCGCCGCGAGCACGCCGCGGAGCAGGTCCACCGGCTCGAACCCCGCGATCACGATCGGTACGCGGTACCGCGCGACGAGCGCCTCGTAGGACCGGAACCCCATGATCGCGCACACGTGGCCGGGACCGAGGAAAGCCCGCACACGATTGTCCGGCGCCTGGAGGATGCTGGCGATCGCCGGGGGCGTCAGGACGTGGGAGGCCAGCATCGAGAAGTTCATCAGCTTCTCCCGGCGCGCCTGGATCAACGTCATCGCGTTCGCGGGCGCTGTGGTCTCGAAGCCGATGCCGAAGAACACGACCCGTCGCTCGGGATTTGCTCGGGCGATCTCGAGTGCGTCGAGCGGCGAGTACACGATCCGGATGTCGGCGCCCCGCGCGCGCAGCCCGAGCAGGTCACCGTTCGACCCCGGCACCCGCAACATGTCGCCGAACGACGTCATGATGACGTCGCGCTCGACGGCGATCGCATGCGCGCGATCGATCGTCTCGAGTGCCGTTACGCAGACCGGACACCCGGGACCGTGGACCAGCTCGACCTCGGGCGGCAGCATCTGGTCGAGGCCGTAGCGAAGGATCGCGTGGGTCTGACCGCCGCAGACCTCCATGATCACGTGAGGGCGAGTGACGACCTCCCGGATCCGGGCCACCAGCTGCGCGACAGCGGCCGCGTCGCGATATTCGGTGACGTACCTCATTCGATCGTCTCGCCGAGCTCGCGCAGGAGCTCCCAGGTTCGCGCCGCCTCGTCGCGATCGATCGTCGCGATCGCGAAGCCGACGTGAACGAGCACGAAGTCACCGGTCGTCGCGCCTGGCTCGTACTCGAGGCAGACCTCGCGCACGATGCCGCCGAACTGAACGCGACCAAACCGCAGCCCGTGATGCTCGGTGAGCTCGATGATCTCACCTGGTACCGCTAGACACATGCGAGCCTCCTCGTGCGAGCTGACAGGACGCGATCGCCGCCTGGCCGAGCGCGAGACCTCCGTCGTTCGGCGGAACCCGCCGGTGTACGAGCACCTCGAAGCCGTCTGCTTCGAGCAGCTCGGAGGTGTGCTCCAGCAGGCGACGGTTCTGGAAGCACCCACCGGTGAGCACCACGGTGCTCGGCGCGCCCGCGGTGCGGGCACGGTGGCAGGCCTGCCGGATCGCCCACGCGAGGGTCGCGTGGAACCGAGCAGCGAGCTCGGCGCGGGTGGTGCCGCGGCGCTGCTCGTGTGCGATGTGGCGGATCGTCGGCCGGAGATCGATCTCGAACGGCTTCACGCCGTGGTCGACGAGCTCCACCTCGAACGGCAGCGATCGAGCGCGCGACACCGGGGTGGCGATCGCCTCGAGCTCGGCGGCGAGCTGGCCATCGTGACTCGCGATGTGCCCGACGCCGATCAGCGCAGCCACGGCATCGAACCACCGCCCTGCGCCGGTCGCGCGCGCGGCCACGATATCCGCGGCGATCAACGCCTGGACGCGGCGCCAGCAGGTGCGGTCGACTCCGTTGACGCGCTCGATCCCGATCCCCGCATCGATCGCCGCGGCCAGGGCGAGTCGCCACGGCTGCCGGATCGCCGCTTCTCCACCGGGCAACGCGATCGCGCGGAGGTGGCCGAGCCGCCGGCTCGTCGCGAGGTCCGCCTCGAGGATCTCGCCTCCCCACAGTGTTCCGTCCTCGCCGAGGCCGGTGCCGTCGAAGGCGATGCCGATCGCCCGGTCCGTGCGGCCATGCTCGGCGAGGCACGCCGCGACGTGGGCATGGTGATGCTGCACGGACACCGCGGGAAGGCCGGAGGCGATCGCCCAGCGGGTGGATGCGTAGTCGGGATGGAGATCGTGTGCGACCGCGACCGGGACGACGCCGACCAGCTCGCACATCCGCTGGATCGACTCGCGGAAGAACGCCTCGGCGTCGGGATGATCGAGATCTCCGATGTGCGGGGACAGCACGGCCCGACCGCCGCGGCAGACACACACCGTGTTGCGCTCGTGGCCGCCGACCGCGACCAGCGGCGGACCCTCGATGGGAAGCCTGATCCCTTCGGGCACCAGCCCACGTGCACGCCGGATCGGGATCGGGCCGCGCGCTGTCACGCGGAGCACCGAGTCGTCGGCGCGGGCGTGGATCTCGCGATCGTGGATCAGGAACATGTCCGCCACACCGGCGAGCCGCGTCCGCGCCTCCTCGTCCGTGCGTGCGATCGGCTCCTCGGCGAGGTTGCCGCTCGTCATCACCTGCAGCGGCGGCCCCTCGGCGAGCAGCAGGTACTGGAGCGGCGTGGGCGGCAGGTAGACGCCGACATCCGCGAGCCCGGGCGCTACCCCGGTCGCGAGTGGTGACCGCATCCGACCCGGGACCAGCACGATCGGACGGATCGGCGAGGTCAGCAGCTCCTGCGCGCGCTCGATGTCGCCGACCCGTGCAAGCTCGGAGAGCGAGCGGCCCATCACCGCGAACGGCTTGCGCGGGCGATGCTTGCGCTCGCGCAACCGCTGCACCGTGTCCTCTCGGGTCGCGTCGATCGCGAGCGCGTAGCCACCGGCACCCTTGACCGCCACGATCGCGCCGTCCGCGATCGCCTGAGCGGCACGGGTGATCGCGGACGCACCGCTCACGACCTCGCTGTCGCCGCAGATCAGACGTACCCGGGGCCCGCAGGCAGGGCACGCATTGGGCTCGGCGTGAAATCGCCGATCGGCCGGATCGTCGTACTCGCGCTGGCACGCTGCACACATGACGAAGTCCGCCATCGTGGTCTTCGGCCGGTCATACGGGACGGAGCGAACGATCGTGAAGCGTGGCCCACACGCCGTGCAGTTGATGAACGGATAGCCAGCGCGCCGATCGAACAGGTTCGCGAGCTCGCGCAGACAGTCGTCACACGGAGCGAGGTCCGCCGGGATCTCCGCCGTCACATACGTCGTACCCTCGGTCATCTCGCTCGCTGCGATCCGGAACCCTTGCTCGCCGAGCGGAGACACCGAGCGCTCCTCGATCGCATCGATCCGGGACGCGGGCGGGGCGACCACCGCGATGCCCTCGACAAACAGCGCGATCGCGTTCGACGAGCCCTCGATCTCGAGCCACACACCTTCGGGATCGTTGAGCACGAACCCGGCGAGACCGAGTGACCCCGCGAGGCGGTACATCGCCGGCCGGAACCCGACCCCCTGCACGACGCCGCGGATGCGGATCGTGCGGCGGTACCGATCCTCGAGATCGCGCGCCTCCATTGAGAATGACCGTGCAGCTCTGCCTCGCCATCTGCAATGTGTTCGACGTCGAGGGCGCGAGAGATCCTGCTGGCCGAGCGCCGACGGAACACGGCGGTTTGCGTACGAAACCGATCGCAGGCGAGGTCAGCGTGAGCCGATCGCGATCATTTGGCCATCACGGTCACGGTCTCGAGGTGCACGAGCTCTCGCTCATGGAGGACGTCGTCGAGAGTGTCGTCGCACAGACGGACGGGGCGAAGGTCGTCCTCGTCCGGCTGGAGATCGGGCACCTCTCGGGCGTCGCCATCGACGCGTTGCGGTTCTGTTTCGAGATCTGTACGCACGGCACGACGCTCGCGGATGCCACTCTCGACATCCACGAGATCGAAGGACGCGCCCGGTGCCGCGTGTGTGGCTGCGAACGAGACATCGACTCGCTGGTCACATCGTGCGTGTGCGGAAGCTTCGAGCAGGACGTTCTGTCTGGCCACGAGCTACGGCTCAAGGAAGTCGAGGTCATCTGATGTGTCGAGTCTGCGGATGCGATCACCAGGATCACGAGCACGATCATGACAACGATCATGATCACGACCACCCTCACACGCACCGGGTCTCGCTGCAGAGCGCCCTGCTGGCCAAGAACGATCGGCTCGCCGAGGAGCTGCGGGTGCATCTCGGTCACCAGGAGATCGTGGCCCTCAACCTGATCGGCTCACCGGGTGCGGGCAAGACGACGCTGCTCGAGCACACCATCCGTGCCCTGCCCTCGTCGATCTCGGTCTCCGTCGTCGAAGGAGACCAGGCCACCGACAACGATGCACGCAGGATCGCCGCGACCGGCTGTCGGGTCGTGCAGATCAACACCGGGGCGGGATGTCACCTCGACGCCACGATGATGGACCGCGGCCTCGGCGAGCTGTCACCCGCCCGGCGCTCGCTGGTGTTCATCGAGAACGTCGGCAACCTGGTGTGCCCCGCACTGTTCGATCTCGGCGAGCGCGCCAAGGTCGTCGTCCTCTCGGTGACCGAGGGCGAGGACAAGCCGCTCAAGTATCCCCACGTGTTCCGCGCAGCGAGCGTCCTCGTGCTGACCAAGTCCGATCTCGTCCCGCACCTCGACGTCGACATCAGCCAGTACGTCGCGAACGCGCGCCGGGTCAATCCCGCACTCCAGGTGTTCCCGGTCTCAGCCCGTCGTGGTGATGGCCTCGCGGAGTGGTGCGGATGGCTGCGGTCCCAGGTCGGAGATCTGTCATGACCACCCAGACCGAGGACGATCAGCTTCGAGCCGAGTCCCAGCGGATCACGGAGCTGCTCGATGAGATCCGCGCGATGATCGCACCGCCCGCCTGGGACAAGCTCGAGCAGATCATCCAGCGCGTGGTCTCGCTGTACAGCCATGCGCTCGGCCGGGCCCTCGCGCATGCGCGCGCTGCCGACGTCGACGAGACGTTCGAGGGTCGGGTCTGCGACGACGATCTGCTCGCCAGCCTGCTGCTCCTCCACGGCCTCCACCCCCTGGCGACCGACGAGCGGGTGCGGCGCGCTCTCGAGAACGTGCGCGAGCGGCTGGGGACGGATGTTCCACCGCTCGAGGTCGACGCGATCGACGCGGACGGCACGATCCACGTGCGCGCCACCGGAACGCTGGGCGGCGGTGCGATGTCGGCGAGGCTGGTCGAAGGCTCGATCCGCAAAGCGATCGAGGATGCCGCGCCCGAGGTGGTCCGGATCGAGCTCTCCGGCCTGCCGCCTCCAGCGCCGCCCGCTTCCGAGCTCGTGCAGATCCGCCGAACGAGGGAGACCAACCAATGATCCAGTTGCCCGCACTCCAACGGTTCGTGGTTCCGCGGCGCGCCGAGACCACGGGTGAGCTGTGCGAGCTGTGCGGTGGCGAAGTGCCGGCGTCGCATCGCCATGTGGTCGACCTGGAGCGCCAGGCCCTGCAGTGCGTCTGTCACGCGTGCGCGATCCTGTTCGATCGCACCTCGTCCAGCACGGGTCGGTTCCGCACGGTTCCGGATCGGATCACGATGGACAAGAACCTCGCGATGACCTCGTCGGAGTGGAGCGCGCTCGGTGTTCCGGTCGGGCTCGCGTTCGTGTTCCACAGCACACGCCTCGGTCGCCCGGTCCTGTGCTATCCGGGCCCGGCCGGCGTCACCGAGGCGGAGGCACCGCCCGGGGTCTGGGAGGCACTTCTCGCGGCGAGCCCGGCCGCGGCGACGCTCGAGCCGGATGTCGAGGCACTGCTGATCCGCGGCGAACGCGGCGCACCGCACCTCCAGAGCTTCGTGATCCCGATCGACGCGGCGTACGCCCTCGCGGGCCGGCTGCGCGTGTGCTGGCGAGGGTTCACCGGCGGTGACGAGGCGCAGCGCGAGCTCGATGCGTTCTTCGCGGAGATCACGGAGCGTGCGCGATGAGCCTCGATGTGGCGCGGGCGGTGGCCGACGCGGTCCTGGTCGAAGGCTACGCGCTGTACCCGTATCGCGCGTCCGCACCGAAGAACCGGTTCCGCTGGGCGTTCGGTGTGCTCGCGCCGCAGGGCTGGTCCCGGGCGGGCGGGTGCGAACCGTGGTGGCTCGAAGCACAGGTGCTGGTTGCCGGATCGCTGTCCGCGCAGATCTCCGGTGAGCTCCGGTTCTTCCAGATCGAACGCCGCCACATCGAGCGCGCCACGCTGCCCGGCTTCGCGCCGGTCGACTCCCTCGAGGCCGACGGCAAGCTGCTGGTCGGCTGGGACGAGGGCCATGTGCAAGCCGCGGCGTTCGCCACCGATCTTCGGTCGGCGCACGCTGGACTCGTGATCCCGTTCTCGATCGACGGCAGCAACACGGTCGAGTTGATCGCGGGTGGCCGCATCCTCCGCGAGCGCCAGGAGCTGGTCGGCGTCATCGTCATCCACGCGGAGCCGATCGGCGTCGAGCGCGCGTTGACCAGGCTGACGATCCGGGTCGAGAACACCACGCCGTGGCAGGACCTCGCAGCGCCCCGCCATCAGGCGATCACCGCCGCGTTCGCATCGACCCACCTCCTGCTCGAGACCACCGGTGAGTTCCTCTCCCTGCTCGATCCACCCGACTGGGCGCGTGCGGCCGCCGAGGCGTGTCGCAACACCGGGACGTATCCCGTCCTCGCCGGTCCGCCGGGAACGAACGATGTCGTGCTGTCCGCGCCGTTCATCCTCTACGACCACCCGCAGCTCGCGCCGGAGAGTCCGACCGATCTGTTCGATGCGACCGAGAACGACGAGCTGCTGACGCTGCGAACCCTGACCCTGACCGACGACGAGAAACGTCAGGCACGCGCGACCGATCCACGCACAGCGGCGGTGATCGACGGGGTCGAGCAGCTCCCACCCGAGTGGTTCGAGCGCCTGCACGGCACGGCGCGCGACGTGGTCGACGGAGAGATGGTTCCGCGCTCCATCGAGTACGCCCCGGGCTGTCGGGTCCGGCTGCGCCCCGGGAAGCGCCGCACCGACGCCCAGGATCTGTTGTATGCGGGCAAGCTCGCAACGGTCGCGGAGATCCGCCACGACGTCGACGGCTCGATCTTCCTCGCCGTCACGATCGACGACGATCCCGCCGCGGAGCTCCACGACTGGTACGGTCGCTATCACCACTACCGGACCGACGAGGTCGAGCTGGTCGAGCCCGCGCCGGAGCCCACGCCATGACGCGCACGCTGGTCGCAGGCATCGGCAACATCTTCTTCGGCGACGATGGGTTCGGCGTCGAGGTCGCGCGGCGCCTGGCCGGGACCGCGCTGCCCGAGGGCACCCGGGTCGCCGACTACGGCATCCGTGGCGTTCACCTCGCGTACGACCTGCTCGAGACGATCGACTGTCTGATCGTCGCTGACTGCGTTCCGCGCGGCGGCGAGCCCGGCACCCTGTATCTGATCGAGCCTGACGTCGATGACCTCGATGCGCTCGGTTCGCCGCGCGACCTCGATGATGCCCACGGCATGCAGCTCCCTGCCGTGTTCGCCTCGGTACGAACCCTCGGGGGGCGATTGCCGCCGATCCGGATCGTCGGATGCGAGCCCGCGGATACCAGTCCCCACATCGGCCTCAGTCCTGCGATCGAAGGCGCGCTCGCAGGAGCGCTCGAGATGATCCGCGACGTGATCGCGCGCCCACCACCCAGGGAGAATCCATGAGGTCGCTCACCACACTAGGCCACACCATCACGCGTCACCCGTACAGTGCCGCTGCCATCGGCGTCGCCACGCTCGCTGCCGGTCTGATCCTGCCCGCGATCGTGCCGGAGCTGGTCCGTTACGTGAGGATTCGCCGGATGTGAAAGCGAACGTCTCAGCGACGCAGCGGAACGATCGCGGCGAGTGCACAGGCGGCGCCGACCGCGCACACGGCCGGCCAGCCACCGAGCTGCCAGGCCTGGGCTCCCGCCGCGGTGCCGAGCGCGCCGCCGAGGAAGTAGCCGACCATGTAGATCGCATTGACCCGGTTGCGCTCGGTCGGCGCGAGGCCGAACACGACGGTCTGGTTGGTCAGGTGACTGGCCTGGACGCCCGCATCGAGCAGCACGACGCCGACGCAGATCGCGATCAGCGAGTCCGGTAGCGCCGCGAACACGCCGAACCCGAGGATGACGAGGACGAGCCCGAGGACGTTGATCATCGTGGGTCGCACGCGCATCGCGAGCCGGCCGACGATCGGCGCGACGACGATCCCGGTCAGGCCGATGATGCCGAGCATACCGGCGAGACCGCTGCCGCCACCGATCGGGCTCGCGGCGAGGTGAAACACGATCGTCGACCAGAACACCGAGAAGCTCGCGAAGCCGAGAGCGCCGACCAGCGCACGCCGGCGCAGCACGGGCTCGCGGCGCAGGATCGGCAGGAGCGATCCGAGGAGCGCGCGATAGCTCAGCGTCGACGCCGGCGGCGAGACCGGTAGCATCGTGCGAAACGCCAGGCCGAGCATCGCCATCAATCCCGCCGCGATCAGGAACACCGCGCGCCAGCCGAGGACGGCACCGAGCGCACCGCTCACCGTGCGCGACAGCAGGATGCCTGCGAGCACGCCGCCCATCACGGTGCCGACCACCCGGCCGCGCTCCTCGCTCGGCGCGAGCCCGACGGCGAACGGCAGGATCATCTGGGTGATCGATGCGCCGAGCCCGACCAGCAGGCTCGCGGTGGTCAGCAGCACGATGGATGGCGCGAGGGCAAACGCGACGAGCGAGAGTGCCGCTCCGAGCGCGGTGACGACGAGCACACCCCGGCGCTCGCGGACATCGCCGAGCGGCACGAGCAGAAGCATGCCGGCCGCGTACCCGAGCTGCGTCCCGACCAGCGCCGGCGACACACCCGACGCCGTGGTGTCGAGCGCTTGCGCGATCTGGGCCGCGAGCGGCTGCGCATAGTAGAGGTTCGCCACCGCGAACGCGGCAGCGACGGTCAGGAAGCCGAGCATCGTGGAGGGCCGCATCGCGCGTTGCGAGCGGGATACTAGCGCTATGGGTCATGTGTTGGGGGGTCGCGCTGGTGGCGCTGGCTATCAAGCTCCCAACACCGGCAGCTCGTGTTCACGCCCCCGGCCGCAGGTGTCCGCGGAGAGTCGCATTCCCGTATCCGACGGGATAGCGTGCACACGTGCGCTTCCTCCACCCCGAGCATGACCAGCAGATCGAGCTGTCGACCGACGACGTCTTCCTGAACCCGGGCTACTTCGACGGCGGCTCGCGGCTCGACACCAACCTGTCTCCGCCTGACTTCCCCGGCGGATCGCACCCGATCGTGTCCGCGAACATGAACGCGGTGACCGGAAAGCGGATGGCCGAGACGATGGCGCGGTTTGGTGGGCTCGGCGTGCTGCCGCAGGACATGGCCCTCGAGACGGTCGAGCGCATCGTCAAGCACATCCACGTGGCCGACAATCGCTACGACACCGCGCTCGCCGTGTCACCACGCGCGACGCTGCGCGATGTCCAGGGGATCATCCGCAAGCGTTCGCACGATCTCGTGGTCGTGGTCGACGACGATCACCGGCCGATCGGGATCGTGACGCACTCGGATCTTCGCGACCGCGATCAGTACGTGCCGGCCGCACGGTTGATGGCACAGCGGCTGATCACGCTGCATGCGGGACTCTCGAATCGCGATGCATTCCTCCAGATGGAGGAAGCCCGCGTCAAGGCGGCGCCGGTACTCGACGAGAGTGGACGCCTGATCGGCGTGTTGACGCGCAACGATGCCGTGCGACTCGAGCTGCTGCGGCCTGCACTCGACGCCAGCGGCCGGCTGATGGTCGCCGCCGCCGTCGGGATCTCCGCGGAAGCACCGGCGACCGCCGCACAGCTGCTCGAGATCGGAGTGTCCGCGATCGTGCTCGATACCGCCCACGGTCATCAGCGCCGGATGCTCGAGACCATCCGCGCGGTCAAGGCGGTCGTCGGATCCCGGATCCCGCTCGTCGCCGGCAACGTGTGCACGGCCGAGGGAACGCGCGCGCTGATCGAGGCCGGTGCGGACGTGGTCAAGGTCAACATCGGTCCCGGCGCGATGTGCACCACCCGGATGCAGACCGGCGCAGGCCGGCCGACCTTCAGCGCCGTGCTCGCGTGCGCGCGCGAGGCACACTCGCTCGGCAAGCACGTGTGGGCCGACGGTGGCGTCAAGCATCCTCGCGATGTCGCGCTGTATCTCGCCGCCGGTGCATCGCGCGTGATGATCGGCACCGCGCTCGCCGGCACGTTCGAGAGCCCGGGCGACGTCAAGGAAGACCGCGACGGCCTGCTCTACAAGGAGAACTACGGGATGGCGAGTGGACGCGCGGTCAGTGATCGCACCGCCGATCAGGACGCGTTCGAGAGTGCGAAGAAAGGGTTCTTCCGCGAGGGCATCTCGAGCTCGCGGATCTACATCCGCGAGGGTCAGGAGAGCGTCGGCGCCGTGCTGATCGACATGATCACAGGCGTGCAGTCCGCCTTCACGTACGTCGGAGCGCGATCGATCGCGGAGATGCACGAGCGCGCGGTCGTCGGGGTCCAGACCTCGGCGGGCTACGGCGAGGGCACTCCCCACGGCGCGGTGCGGAAGTAGCCATGTCAGTCAGTGCTCAGGAGCTGATCTCCGCGTTGATCCAGACGCCCGCGCCGCGGCCCGACGCGATCGCGATCGCCGGCGGACGGAAGCTGTTTCCGACCTGGCAGGCGGTGCTGGTCGGGGCGCCGGTGGGGGTGATCGCAGCGAGCATGCTCGGGCTCGTCGCCGCGCTCGCGGTTGCGTTGCCGCTCGGCGCGGTGGTCGGAAAGCCGCTGCCGCCGTGGTTCGGCCGCATGTCGGAGGCGGTGATGGTCGTGGGCGCGCTCCTCGGGATCTGGCTCGTCGTTCGCTGGATGCGAGGTCGGCGCGCGCACTTCGTCGAGCTCGTGCGCAGCGGATCGGTCGTTCCGGCGTTCGATGTCGCCGCCACCGGCCTCGCAGGAGCGCTGGGCACGCGCGCAGGTAAGACCGTCGCACGCGTCGCGCTGGGAGCTGTTGGCGGCACCGTCGCGCAGGTCTACGGCGGCCCGATCGCGGTCGCCGAGCTCGACGGCCAGCGGATCGAGGCGCGCACGGCAGCGGATTCGCGCGGCCGGTTCCGCGTCCCGGAATTCATGCTGGTCGACCGCACGGGCCGCTACGTCGCGCTGCTGGACCGGACCGGCTGGATCGCGCCCCAGCGCGTGCTCCGGCGCTCAGCGATGGCGTGATCGCTTGGCCCGCTTGCCGATCCAGTCCACGCACGGCGCGTGCTGGCGCAGCAGCTTGTCACCGACGACCTTCGCGACCCGTTTCCACACGGCCGTCGTCTTCGCAGCGACTGCCGGATCGACCTTCGCGATCTCGCACAGCTTCGTCGGCTGACCGAGCAGGTACTCGAACACGCTCGCGCGGTCCTCCCGCTCGTTCGTGGTCGCGTACGGGTTCACAAACCCCGTGGGTCGCGCGCCCTCGGCTGCGGCTGGATCTTTGTACTCGAACCCGCGCGGGTTGAGGGCCGCCCACGCGCGGTCGGTCCCGGCGCTCGTCCCCGATGTTGCGTGATCGAACAGGTGGAACACCTCGTGGTGCACGACCTGCTCGATCGTGAAGTCCTCGGATATCGTGGCGCCGTCGACGAAGTGTTCGACACTGATCAGCAATCGGTGCTGACCGGAAATCGCGATCCCGGCCGGCGCGCGTTCGTCGGGTTCGCCCTGGATCCGGATCGTCCGGCACAGCGCGACGTGCGCGAGCCCTGACGCCTTGATCAACGCGGGCGGGTACAATCCGAACGCGATCGCGACGCCGTCGATCAGCGTCGGATCGACACCGCCCGTGTTCTCGCGACTCGCAACCTCGCAGCGCACGCATCGCGACCGCGCGCCGCCGGGGTAGTGATCGCCGGCGCAGGTCTCGATCACGGGCTGCGTGTCGATCGCCACCTGGTTGCGCGCGAGCGTCGCTCGCAGACCGGCGATCCGCGTCGCATAGGTCTCGCCGTCGATCAGGTTGCTCGGCTCGCGAACGGGCTGTGGTGGCGCACGGGTCGCCCCACAACCTACTCCGAGCAGGACCAGCAGCAGCCCGCGCATCGGGCCTGCGACACGCAGGTCCCGTGCCACGCGCGGGTGCCCTGACAACGGTCCGGGCGCTGCGGCCGACCTCACGAGTGATGCAACAACGTCACAGCGTGAACCCAGGACGACGCGCGAGCCCTGCCCTCGCGCCCCAGCAGTCCTCGACGGATTCCTCCGTGAGCCACACCCGGTGTGGGGACGTCAGGGGTTGCGGGATGTGACACTGGTGGCGATGCCCGGACCGACGACGACTCGCACGATCCGGCCGGGCGGGTTCGCGGTGCTCTCCACCGAGGCGCGGGTCCAGACCATGGTCGCCGCGGCGAGTGTTCGCGCGGGGCTGGACTCCGTGGTCGTCGACCACGCCGACCAGCTTGCGACGGTGATCGAGAGCTGTCGTCCGTCCGCCGTCGTCATCGATCGCGAGCACATCGATGCCGACATCGTGCTCGGGCAGCTCGCCCGGGATCCGGGGATCTGCTCGATCCTGCTGGTCCCCGAGACCACCGAGGTTCCGCCCTCGGGGGCGCAGATCGTGGTGTTCGAGGCCTCGCTGGGGCATGCGCTCGAGCTCGCGGTGCGACCACGAGCGCTCGACGAGCGCCGACCGCCGTTGCTCGACGAGCTGGTCGCCGTGTCACTGCTGTCCGGCACCCTCGAGGCAGCTCTCGAGACGGCCGCCGCACACATCGCCAGCGCGTTCGGCGTCGAGCGCTGCGTGATCTCGATCCGGGGTGACGCGGGCGGAGGCCGAACGTCGGACCCGAGCATCTGGAACCACCTCGAGCGAGGTCGGACGGCACTCGCCGCCGAGGCCACGCTGCTGGCGTTGACCGTCGGGAGCTTCGAACACTGCGAGAGCTACCTCGCCGTCCCGCTCGAGACGCCGCTCGGCACGCATGGCTTCCTCGGTCTCGTCGCGCCGACCCCGCGGATCTACGGACCTGACGAGCGCACCATGCTGCAGGCTGTGGCGTCGAGGCTCGGCACGGAGCTAGGCTGGCGCGGCGTCCACGAACGCACCACGGACGAGCTCGCCCGCCTCGCGAGCGGTCCCGGTCTCGATCCGCTGCTCGGGATCTGGAACCACGCCGCGATGCTGCAGCTGATGGCTTCGCTCGCGGTCACCGCCGCACGCTCGAAGCAGCCGCTGCACGCTCTCGTGCTCGACGTGATCGGGCTTCGCGGCATCAACACCAGCTACGGCCTCGAGGTCGGCGATCTGATGCTGCGGCGGATCGCCGACGCGGTGCGGGCGCAGGAGCTCGAGCACCTGGTCGGACGGTGGTCGGGAGACAAGACGCTGATGATCCTCCAGGACGTCACGTTCGAGCATGCCCAGGAGGTCGCGGAGGGACTGCACGCCGCGCTCGCCTCGCGACCGATCGTGCTCCCCACGGGCGAGCAGATCGCGATCCCGGTGACCATCGGCATCGCAACGATGGAGCACCACGAGGACCCGAGCCACATGGTGGCGCGCGCTGCGGCAGCGGCCAAGCTCGCGCCGGCCCAGGGACTGGTCATCTCCGGTGCATCGTCCTCGGGCGCACTGGCAGCGGTGCCACTCCAGATCGAGGTCCTCGAGGAGGCTCCGGTCACGCTGGCCGGAACGTATCGAATCCGTCACGAGATCAGCCGCGGGTCGATGGGCGTGGTCTATCGCGCCGACGATCTCGCGCTCGAGCGGCCGGTCGCGATCAAGATGCTGCGTCCCGATCTCGCCGAGGATCGCGTGTTCATCGAGCGGCTCCGTGCGGAAGCGGCGCTGCTCGCGCGTATCCAGCATCCGAACCTCGTCCAGATCTACAACTTCGGTCAGGTCGGCGGCGACTCGTACTTCGTCATGGAGCTCGTCGAGGGCGAGGGCCTGCAGGAAGCGATCGCGCGTCACGTCAGCGAGGGAACGCCGCCCGCCCTCGCGGCGAACATCGCGGTGATCGAGGAAGTCGCGTCGGCGCTCGATGCGCTTCACGAGCGCGGCATCATCCATCGCGACGTGAAGCCGGCGAACATCATCCGCGATCCGTTTCGTGGCCGCGGTGTGCTCGTGGATGTCGGCATCGCGCACCGCACGGGGCACCTCGCGGATGCGGCAGGAACACCTGGCTACATCGCACCCGAGGTGTTCAACGGTGGCGAGGCAACGGCCCGCTCCGATGTCTACGGCCTTGCCGCGACGGCGTACGCGATCCTGACCCTCGTGGAGCCGTTCGGTGAAGGCGCAGCGCTGCACATCCTCGCCAGGCAGACGCTCGACCAGCCACCTGCCCTCCCATCGAGCTTTGTCCCCGAGCTCGCGCCCGCCGACGCCATCATCCTCGCTGCCCTCCATCGTGATCCGGCCCGGCGCCCGGCGTCCGCAGGCGAGTTCTCGCGCGCACTGACGGCCGCGCTCTCGGTCGCGGCGCCTTCCCAGCGACAGACGCGCTCGCGGGTCGGCGACGCCCGCGCAGCCCGCCTCGACCATGCCGGGCAGCCGCAGACGCGCGGCATCGTGTTCCGCTCGGTCACCCGGGTCCTCGGAGTTCACAAGTCCGCACGGTTTCGCGATGCGATCGGCGGACAGGATCAGGAGCTTGCACAGGCGTTGATCGATACGGCTCCGCTCGCGTGGTTACCGACGGTGATGTTCGGGCGCCTGCTGAGGGTCGCTCCGGGCATCCTCGAGCTCGACCCGACCAAGCTCGCGCGGGATCTCGCGCGAGCGAGCGTCCGAACATCGTTCCGCAACTTCTTCCCATCGAGCGCCGCCACCCTGATGCCGGAGCGAACGCTCTCGGCGATCCGCAACGTGTGGGGCCGCTACCAGAGCTGGGGGCTGATCTCGTCGCTTCCCATCTCGGCCACGGAGTCGATGGTCCGCATGACGAGGACGCTACGCGATGCGCAGCTGTGCGCGTGGACCGGGGGCATGATCGAGCAGGCCGTCGAGCTCTCGGGCGGTCGCGACCCGAAGGTGGAGCACGATGAGTGCGAATCCCTCGGCCACGGCGCGTGCAGATTCCGCGTGACCTGGCAGCTGCCGGCGTGACGATCAGAACGCGAGCGTGTCGATCAGCAGCGACAGCTCGTGCGGCAGCTGCTCGAGGTGGCTCTTGGTCAGGAAGCCATCTGCCTCGCAGGTCTGCGCGAGGACCTCGAGCTCCTCGTGCGGCAGCGCCGAGAACAGGACCACGGGCACGTGCGCGGTGTCGTACGCCGCCTTGAGCCGGCGGCACAGCTCCACGCCCGACGTTCCGGGCATGTTGACGTCCGTGAGGATCAGATCGGGGCGCCACTCGCCGAGCGCGGTGGTCAGCTCGTCGACGTTGTTCGACGTGCGCACCTCGAAGCCGGACCGATTCAGGACCGTGGCGACCATCCGAAGCGTTGCCTCGCTGTCGTCGATCAGCAGGACTCGTCTCGGCCGTAATTCCACGGCACAGCGTAGCACCTCAGAACGCATGGTTCGCGAGCACGTAGATGCCGATCGGCTCCGCATCGGGCGACCACGCGACATCGACGCGCAGCAGGAATGACCGCCCCTTCTGGATCCGGACGCCGCCACCGACCCCGTAGTGCAGGCCCGTGCCCGCGCCGTCGAGATCCGGCCGCGCGTGGTGGATGTCTGTCCACAACCGGCCCCCATCGAAGAACCCGGCGAACCCGAGGATGAACGGACGATCGAGCCAGCGGAAGCGGGTGACCTCCGTGCGGAGCTCGAGGTTGCCGAACGCCTTGACCCGGCCGTAGAAGCGGTACGCCGGCACGCCACGCACGCCCTGGCTCCCGCCGATCGCGGACGCGTCCTCGAACCGTGACATCTCGTAGAACGGCACGTCGCCGAGCTGGAGGTCGAACACCGCGCGCGCCGCGAACACGAGGTAGCGCGGCACGAGCGTCTGATAGAACCGAACCGTCGCGTTGATCTGCTGGTAGCCGTACGGCAGACCGTCGCCAACGCCGGGGCTGACCCGCAGCTTCACCGCATGATAGTGGCCCCTCGTCGGCGCGAGCTCGCTGTCTCGCGAGTCGTAGACGATGCCGGCCTCGACCGTGACCACGCTGTGGGGCGCGTCGTGGTCATGTGGAAACGTCATCGTGTCCCGCGCGAGGGTGCTGCTGGGATCGAACGTGACGCGGTTGTAGATGTAGCGGGCGCCGACCAGCAGCGAGAGCTTGCGAGGGCCCTTCCACAGCGTCATCACCGAGAGCGCGGGGTGAAGCCGCTCGTAGGTGTCGCGCTTCTCGTCATAATCGGCCGGCTGCGGAGGGCGATTGCCGAGGCCGTAGTACTCGAGCGCGGTGTCCTTGGTGAAGGACGGCCGGATCTCGAGCCGCAGGCGCTTGTCGAGGAGCTGCGGGAACGTGATCAGGGCATAAGCGTCGACGAAGCTCGGGCGCGGGAAGTTGCCCTTGACCGCATAGAACCCACCGAACTCGACCTTCCACTTCCAGGGCGTGTGATCGGGATCGAACATCGCCACGCTGCCCAGGGCACCGGCACCGAAGCCGTGATCGGTGTCGCCACCGACCAGCGGAACCACGCTGATCTCGCGATCCTCCTTGACCGCCTCCTCGGCGTCCGCGGGCCTCGGGTGGACTGCGAGCACGAACGCGGCCGCGGCAACGACCCACCGCCATCGCCCACGCGCGCGAACCCGCACGGGTCGCACCTCCCCGACCGGGCCGTCTAGCCTCATCACAATCACAGGTAGCTCATCGGCGCAGCCCTGTGCACCACGCGTACCACGTGAAAACTACGGGCTGTCGGCCCTTTCGCTGGCCGTTGCGTCCGTTGCACAACGGGAGACGGAAATGCCGGAACCGCAGCCGCCGATCGTCACCATCACCGGTCTCGAGAAGACCTACAAGAGCGGGTTCCAGGCCCTCAAGCGCGTCGACCTGACGATCCGGCGCGGCGAGATCTTCGCGCTGCTCGGTCCTAACGGTGCGGGCAAGACCACGCTGATCAGCATCGTCTGCGGCATCGTCAACGCGAGCGCGGGCACCGTCGTCGCGGACGGCCACGACATCGTCAAGGACTTCCGCGCGGCGCGTTCCAAGATCGGGCTTGTCCCCCAGGAGCTGTCGACCGACGCGTTCGAGACCGTGTGGTCGACCGTGACCTTCAGCCGCGGCCTGTTCGGCAAGAGCCCGGATCCCGCGCACATCGAGAAGGTGCTGCGCGAGCTGTCGCTGTGGGAGAAGAAGGACGCGAAGATCATGACGCTGTCGGGCGGCATGAAGCGCCGCGTGCTGATCGCCAAGGCGCTGTCGCACGATCCAACGATCCTGTTCCTCGACGAACCGACCGCCGGTGTCGACGTCGAGCTGCGCCACGACATGTGGCAGATGGTCCGCGAGCTCCGCGACAACGGGGTCACGATCATCCTGACGACGCACTACATCGAGGAAGCTCAGGAGATGGCCGATCGGATCGGCGTCATCCACAAGGGCGAGCTGATCGTCGTCGAGGACAAGGACGTGCTGATGCGCCGGCTCGGCAAGCGCCAGCTCATCGTCCAGCTCCAGCAACCGATCGACAAGATTCCCGAGTCGCTGGCCGGGCTCGCCCTCGAGCGCTCGGCCGATGGCACCACGCTGACCTACAGCTTCGATGTCCAGGGCGAGCAGACCGGCATCGCGCAGTTCCTCAAGCAACTCGAGCAGCTCGGGATCGAGCTCAAGGATCTGCACTCCAGCGAGAGCTCGCTCGAGGACATCTTCGTCAATCTCGTGAAGGAGAAGTCATGAACGTCCATGCGATCCGCGCCATCTACAAGTTCGAGATGGCGCGCACGTTCCGCACGATCGTGCAGAGCATCGTGTCGCCCGTGCTCTCGACCTCGCTGTACTTCGTCGTGTTCGGCTCGGCGATCGGCTCGCGGATGGGTGAGGTCGGCGGCGTCAACTACGGCTCGTTCATCGTCCCGGGACTCGTCATGTTGTCACTGCTCGGCGAGAGCATCTCCAACGCCTCGTTCGGCATCTACCTGCCGAAGTGGTCCGGCACGATCTACGAGCTGCTGTCGTCGCCGGTGTCCTTCGTCGAGGTCGTGATCGGCTACGTCGGAGCTGCGGCCAGCAAGTCGATCATGCTCGGCGTGTTGATCCTCGTCACCGCACGGATCTTCGTTCCCTACGAGATCGTGCATCCGGTGTGGATGGTCGTGTTCCTCGTGCTGACCGCGGTCACGTTCAGCATGTTCGGTTTCATCATCGGGCTGTGGGCCGATAGCTTCCAGAAGCTGCAGGCGATCCCGCTGATGGTCGTCACGCCGCTGACGTTCCTCGGCGGAGCGTTCTACTCGATCAACATGCTGCCGCCGCTGTGGCAGAAGGTGACGCTGTTCAACCCGGTGGTCTACCTGATCAGCGGGATGCGCTGGGCGTTCTACGGCAGCTCCGACGTCAACGTCGCGATCAGCTTCGGCATCATCCTCGGGGTCCTCGTCGCGTGCGTGACGGCGATCTGGTGGATCTTCAAGACCGGCTACAAGCTGAAGTCCTGAGGCGCGGGCTTACACAGGCCTTGCACTGCGAAGGCCTCGAACCGGCCATGGTGGTTTCCATGCAACACACATGGCTCTGTGTCCTCGTTCTCGTCACCGCCTGCAGCACCACCGTCAGGTCGTCAGGCTCCACGAATCCAGCCACGCCGGATCCCCGGGCGGAGCTCGCGGCGAAGCGCGCGGTGCTGCTCGATCGGCTCCATGACTACTGGACAGCCGGCGAGCTCCCCGTCGACGAGCTGGGGCAACCCGCGAGCGTGTTCCGCGACCAGGCCGGCCACGAATGCCCGATGGCCCGGATGATCACGCTATCGGGCCACGGCGATCTCGTCGCGGCGGTCGTGCAGAAGAACAACCGGCTGAAGCTCGCGGATGTCCACGAGGGGCCGCTGCTGGACTGGATGCTGGCGTCGGGGCTGACCCGCGACGAGATCGTGATGGTCCAGGGCGCTCTCGACATCGACTACGGCACGTTCCAGCTCGAGCTCCCCCCCGGGAGTCCGATGATGATCGCCGTCGCGCGTGGCGAGGTGAAGAACCGCATCCGCACGGCCGAGGCCCTGCTGCGCAAGCAGACCAAGCGGAGCCTGAAGGTCGCGGCAGCGGCGCTGCCGGCCGGCCCCCGCGTTCCGTCGAAGGGACCGGTCATCCCGAAGGCGCTCGAGGTCGCAGCGCAGAACTGAGCGCTCAGCGCTGCCACAGCGCGACGGCGCCATGGAGGTCGGGGGGCTGCGGCACGACGACCACGTTCGGGAACCGGACCGGGTCGAGATCGACGACGCTGACGTCCGCGCAGGCGAGGTACAGCGTGGAAGGATTCCACACGCCAAGGACCTCGGTGACGACCCGCGCGAGCCGTCGGTTCCACCCTCGCGGTCCCTTGCGGTCGAGTACCCGCTGCGCCACGTACTCGCTGTACGTCCGTCCCTTGCGGAACCGATGCCGCCCGAGTGCCAGTCCGGGCACGTGAGCTCCGTCGAGGAACAGCGAGCTCTCGAGCTCGACGCCGGGGGCCAGCACGAGCTCCACCCCGACCCGTCGGATCACATGGCTCCAGCACAGCTCGGCCGCCGCAATGCCACGAACCGGCCGGAGGCCCTGGCGCTCGAGCTCGCGCACCATCGTCGCGGCCAGCGACCCACTCGCCGCGCTCGAGGGGAGCGTCACGGTGATCCGGTCGAACTCGCCGAGGGACTCGAGGTGGGACCACAGCGCCGCGACCTCCCCGCCGACATCGAGCTCGGCGGTGCGCGGCACCCGTACCCGTGGGCCAAGCTCCGCGCTCGTCGGTCCGAGCATCGCTGCCTCGATCCCGGCCGTCGACACCGCGAGGACCAGCGTGCGGGGTCGCGATGCGATCGAGATCGCGGATACGGAGGTGGAGGCGTCTGACACGGTCGCTCGCACGGTAGACAGCGAACGCATGCCGAACAAGTCATCGCGCGCGCTGTTGCACCGACGTACCCTACTCCACCGTGATCTCCGGCGGATCGAAGCGCTCGGCATGGCCCACATAACCGAGCACCACGTCGTGGTGCTGGCTCCAGAAGAATTGTTCCCCGAATGCCGCGCTCGTGCGTGGTACCGGCATGCTGTGCTCCCTCGTCGCGATCGCCCTCGCCACATCCACCCCGGCTCCCGAGCTTCACGCAGCCGGCGTCAACCTCTACATCGGTGATCTCAGTGCGATCGTAGGGGGCTACGTCCCCTCGCTCGACGGCATGTCGCCCGCCGAGGCGGAGCAGGCTCGGGTCCGTGGCCACCTGTCGTTCACCCACGACATGCTGGCGACCGTCGACACTTCGACCTGGCCGGTTCACCTGCGCGAGGCGCGGGCGCGGAACCTCCGGCGGCTTGCGAGCTATGCCGAGCGTGGGGAGTTCCCGCACGACGACGACCATCCCGATCGGTAACGCCCGACGTTCGTCGATAGCGACGGCACGATCTGCGCGGTCGGTGCGCTGTTCGCGGCCGATCAAGGTCGGTCCGCCGCCGAGCGGATCGCGGCCGACGCCAAGTACGCGTTCGTCGCAGAGATCCGCGATCCCGAGCTCGTCGCCTGGCAGCAGTCCTCGGGCCTGTCGATGACCGAGCTCGCGCTGATCCAGCCGACCTACTCCGAGCCACCGCAGGCCGCGTCGTCGCGCGTATGGCTGCCGTTCGGGCTGATGGATCGGATGCAGTACGCAGCACCTCGGCTGAGCGTTGCCAGCGAGGTCGGCAGCAGCGACGGCTGGGGAACGCTCGGGCTGATCGTGCATGCGCAGGCCTCGCTGAGCTGTGACTGTCAACTCGGGTTCTACGGCACGTTCCCGCTGTCGCTGGTGCTCGACGATCGCCCGCTGCCGTTCGTCGCCGCCGGCGGGCCCTCGCCGCGTGCGCCACGCGAGTCGGCGTTCGGCACGACCGAGCTCGGGATGTTCGCGGGCGGCGAGAAGTTCAACGGCAGCCAGAGCATCTATCGCATCGGCGCATTGCTCCCCACCGCGGCGCGCGAGATCGAGCCGAGGTTCGCGAGCGCGCGCGTCGGCGATGCCGTGCTCGAGCTACCGCGCAGCGCCGGCGTCCGGATCAGCATGTCCGAGATCACGTCGTGGATGAACGTGCCCACACGCTGGCTCGGGCCCGGCATCGACGTCGCGTTCCGGTACGACCTCGGGTTCGACACCGTGCAGATCCTCGGCGAGGGACTCCACGCGATCCCGCGGATCGCCGGCGGCGCGCTGTTCACGCGCAGGGTGTTCACGATCAGCCTCGACACTGCGCTCTCGATCCCGGATCCCGACGGTGACTCGGAGCTACGCTGGAGTGCGGGCATGACCACGTCACTCGCTCGACTCGACGGCTCGGGAAGCAGGCTGCAGCCGGCGTTCCGGATCGCGACCGTCCGCACCGGCGATGGCTGGGGCGCGACCCTGTCTCTCGAGCTCGCTGCGACCGCGAAGCCCCGCTCGCGCTACGACGACTTCCCCGAGCGGTACGGTGCGAGGAGCGTCACGCGTTCGGCGCTCGCCGTCGCACCCTGAACGTCGCGCCGGTGCCGTAGCTTCAGGCGCGGCGGCGGCGCGGTTTTTCGTCGAGCAGATCGCGCCCCCAGCGCTCGATCGCGACCGCCACCTGTTCGAACGCTTTCCCGCTGCTGGTCAGCTCGTAGCTGACGCGGACCGGTGGACCTGGCTCCACGCTGCGCCGGATCAGCCCCCGGGCCTCGAGGTCCTTGAGCCGAGCCGACAGCACCTTGTCACCCGGGCCCTTGGCCGCATCGGCGAGCTCGCCGAACCTGAGCGGCCCACGCTGCAGCACGTTCAGGATCAACGCCGTCCACGGCCGTCCCAGCACGTCGATCGCGAGCTGGAAGGCGCGGCACTGGGAATCGACCGGCTTGGTCACACCGTCACCGTAGCGCCTTCGCTATCCAAAAGAAAGTAGCTTGACAGTTGCCAGTGATGAGTCATCTTACGTTCCAGGGGAACGTCACTCCCCGGCTGAAAGTGATCACCCGATGAGCCTCTCGATGACGTCCCTCCTGATCCACAGCGTCGACCTGTCCGCCGATGTTCGCGATGCCCTGCGCGCCGCGAGCGACTCACAGCCCGACATGCGGGCCGAGCTCCTCCAGCAGGCCGCGCGCATGCTGTACCGGGAGACCGAGCTCGAGTGCGGCGATGTGCGCGAGCTGGTCGGCCTCCCGACCGGCAGCTGCGGCTGAGTCACGGCGCGATCAGCGAGCCGTTCAGCGGCGTCCCATCCGCGCAGGTGTCCTCCGGCCCACGCCGGTACCGGTTGCGGGTGAAGGTCGTGACGTATGGGTCAAAGCAGCTCGCGGTGTACAGCGTGGTCCACGACACCGCGGCGACCTGGACATCCGGGGGAAGCAGCGGGTCGGCGGCCACGATGATCCGATTGCGAACCACACCGGTGCATTGCGGATCCGGTTCCGCGTTGCGGGCAACGTCGAGCAGCGAATCCACCACGTCCTGACAGCCGGTCGGGCAGTTGTAGAGCAGCACGATCCCGCCGTGCTCCGCGTTGTGGACGTAGTAACCGCGGTCGAGCCGCGGGTAGTGACGGTTCCAGCCCGCCCACGCCCCGAAATGGGTCCCGGTCGCCGGTGGGTCGGTCGACCACTCGATCGGCGTTCCGACCGGGACGTGCGATCCGGTCTCCGCTGGCACCGTGGTCAGGAGGCCATCGCATCCCCCGACCGCGACCGACACGACCTCTCCGCTGCTGGCGTCATCCCCGCACGCGGCGAAGAAGATGAGGACGAAGACGAGGACGCTACGCACGCCGGGCAGCCTACCGCGATCGGTCACTGGACGATCGCCTGCACAGGTACATCCGTCGACGGCGGATGGTGCGGCCGCCGCACATCGCTTGTTCGACCTCTGCACCGGTACGCAGCTCGCACAAGCTGACAGACATGATGAACAAGCCGTTGTCGACGTGACCTGGCAGAACGCGGACGGATCGACCGACAGCGATCACCTCGACGTCCGCTACTGCGAGGAGTGAGTCACAGCAGGTCGACGTGGAGATCGACGAACGCTTGCGCACGATCGTCACGTGGCGCGCGCCGATCGGCGAGCTCGCCGAGATAGGCGAGCACCTGCGGATGGGTCATGATCACCTCGTGGAACGT
>JAQBQE010000003.1 GCA_028287135.1 Myxococcales bacterium | reverse complement strand
ACGCCGTGAACTTCGCGAAGCCCTTTGCGGACTGAACCTTCGTGATCGCAGCGGTCAACGTGGTCTTGCCGTGATCGACGTGACCGATCGTGCCGATGTTGACGTGGGGCTTGTTGCGGACGAATTTCTCTTTGGACACGAACGTTCTCCTAGAGGTCTGGCTGGTTCAATCGGTCGGAAGGGTCAGGCGCGAAGCCCGGAGATCACATCATCGCGGAGCTGGGTCGGGACTTCGTCGTAGTGGTCGAGCTCCATGGCGTACGTCGCGCGGCCTTTAGTTCTCGACCGAAGGTCGGTCGCATACCCGAACATGGAAGCCATCGGAACGAAACAGGCGACGGTCTGTACACCGGGCCGTGCGGAAATTCCAGCGACTTTTCCACGTCTGGCATGCAAATCGCCGAGGACTTCACCGACGTGTTCGTCTGGAGTCACGACCTCGAGGGACATGACGGGCTCGAGGATCGTCGGACCCGCCTTGGTAGCAGCCGCCACGAAGGCCTTGGAACCAGCGACTTTGAAGGCGTAATTGTTTGAATCTACAGGGTGATAGCTGCCGCCGATGACCTGGACGCGAAGGTCCGTCATGGGGTGGCCACTCAGGACGCCACGCTCGACGGCCTCGGCGATCCCGGCCTCGACGGCGGGAGCGTGTTCCTGCGGGATGTCCGTGCTCGGTGCGCGGTTCTCGTAGACATAGCCGCCGCCACGGTCGGTCGGCTCGACGACGACCTTCACGTGGCCGAACTCGCCGCGATGGGCCCCCGAGGTGCCCACGACGCGGACGAACTTGTTCTCGCCCTCGGCGCGGCGAGTCACGGTCTCGCGGTAGGCGACGCGTGGGTTACCGACGCGGGCGTTGACGCCGTGCTCGCGACGGAGGCGCTCGACGATGATCTCGAGGTGGAGCTCGCCCATTCCCGAGATCACGATCTGGCCCGAGCTCGCATCGGTGGCGACGCGGAACGACGGGTCCTCGATCGCAAGCCGCTCGAGCGCCTGGCCGAGCTTGGCGGCGTCCTCGTCGGTGTCGGGCTCGAGGACGATCCCCATGACCGGGCTCGGGACGCGGAGCGCGTCGAGCAGGATCGGGAACCGGGGATCGCAGAGCGTGTCGCCGGTCGAGAGCCGGGTGCCGCGCTGGGCGGTGACCGGCACCGGATTGTGGACGGCGCCGATCATGCCGGCGTCGATCTGGCGGATCTCTTCGCGGTGGTTCGCGAACATCCGCACGAGGCGACCGATCTGCTCGAGGTTGCCCTTGGTCGCGTTGAGCACGGCATCGCCGGCGCGCAGCGATCCCGCGTAGACGCGGACGAACGTCAGGGTCCCACCGGCCTCGTCGATCTGGACCTTGAACGCGAGCGCGGCCAGCGGCTGCTCGTCACCGATCGTGCGAACGATCGTGGGTGCTGCCGTGGGCCCAAGGCTGAGATCGACGGGATCGCGACCGCGGACCACGGGGAAGTCCGACGGTGACGGCAGGTAGTCGATCACGGCGTCGAGCAGGTTGTGGATGCCCTGGTTGCGGAACGCGGCACCGACGAGGGTCGGCACGCCACGGTTGGCGAGCGTCACCCGGCGCAGTGCGGCGCGGATCGCATCCGCGGCGAGCTCGCGACCGGACACCCACGCAGCCATCAGCTCGTCGTCGTGCTCGGCGATCGCTTCGATCATCGACTCGCGCGCGATGCTGGCCTCGGGAACCTGGCCGTGCGGGATCGGACCCTCGGTGAACGTCGCGCCGAACGTGGCTGCATCCCACGTGCGCGCGCGCATCGCGATCAGATCGATCACGCCGTGAAACGTGGAGGAAATCCCGAGCGGTAGCTGGACCACGATCGGGTGCGCGCCGAGGCGCGTCTTGATCATCTCGACGACGCGCTCGGGATCCGCGCCCTCGCGGTCGCACTTGTTGATGAAGGCGAGCCGCGGAACGCCATAGCGGTCCGCCTGGCGCCACACCGTCTCGCTCTGCGACTCGACACCGGCGACCGCATCGAACACGGCGATCGCACCGTCGAGGACGCGCAGCGAGCGCTCGACCTCCATCGTGAAGTCGACGTGGCCAGGCGTGTCGATCAGGTTGACGACGTGATCGCGCCAGTTGAACGTGGTGGCAGCAGCGGTGATCGAGATCCCGCGCTCCTGCTCCTGCGCCATCCAGTCGGTGACGGTGGAGCCGTCATCGACCTCTCCGATCCGCGACGTCGAACCCGTGTAGAACAGGATCCGCTCGGTCGTGGTCGTCTTGCCGGCGTCGACATGCGCCATGATCCCGATGTTTCGGGTGCGGTCCAGGGGGACCGATCGTATGTCGACTTTGGTCGTCATGTCGTTCTGGTGGTTTGGCGACCGAGCAAACGGCCGCCACCTTCCAAACCGCTATCGATTGCTACCAGCGGTAGTGAGCGAACGCCTTGTTTGCGTCAGCCATCTTGTGGACGTCTTCCCGCTTCTTGACCGCGTTGCCACGGTTCTGCGCGGCGTCGACGATCTCGTTCGCGAGGCGATCCATCATCGTCTTCTCGTTGCGTGCGCGCGCGTACTCGACGAGCCAGCGCATACCGAGCGCGAGCGAGCGGTCCGGGCGAACGTCGACGGGAACCTGGTAGGTCGAACCACCGACGCGGCGGCTCTTGACCTCGACGCGCGGGCGAACGTTCGCCAGTGCGCGCTCCCAGACCTTCAACGGATCGTCCTTGGCGCGCTCCGCGACCATGTCGAACGCCTTGTAGACGATGCCCTCGGCAACCGCCTTCTTGCCGTCGCGCATGACGACGTTGACGAACTTGGTCAGCCGACGACGAACGTCGCCAGGAGCGTCGGTGTACTTCGGGTCCGGGAGGACCTTGCGCTTGGGTACTTCACCTTTACGTGGCATGGCTCAATCCTTACTTCGGGCGCTTGGCGCCGTACTTCGACCGGCTCTGCTTACGGTTCTGGACACCGGTGGTGTCGAGCGTGCCGCGGATGATGTGATAGCGAACGCCCGGGAGATCCTTGACGCGACCGCCGCGGATCAACACGACCGAGTGCTCCTGAAGGTTGTGGCCCTCGCCCGGGATGTACGACGTCACTTCCATGGCGTTCGTGAGGCGAACGCGCGCGACCTTGCGAAGCGCCGAGTTCGGCTTCTTCGGGGTCGTCGTGTACACGCGGGTGCAGACGCCACGCTTTTGCGGGCACTGCTTGAGGGCCGGAGATGCGCTCTTCGTGCGCATTTTCTCGCGACCCTTACGGACGAGCTGATTGATGGTCGGCATCTAGATGGTTCCTGGGCGGTCGGAGAGCGCGTGACTTTACGGATTCGCCCCGTCCTGTCAAGGCCTTCCGTCGCAAGTGACCCACCGAGACGATCCGCTAAGTCAGCGAATGGCCTTGGCGAGCGCTGCAGCGTGCTTCCGGACGTTGCCGTTCGGATCATTCTTTGCTGCGGTACGGAGCTGGGAAACGGCATTTCGGGCGAGGGTCCAGCGCAGGAACGTGCTCGCGTTGCGCCGGGTCTTGTCGCTCGCGAGCATGCGGATGACGTTCTTGGTCAGGACGTCGTTGCGCTTGTAGCCGGCATTCCGCGCGATCGCGGCCTTGTAGTTGTCGAGCGCCACGCCCCACCAGAGCTTGTCGTAATAGAGGTTTCCGAGGAGGAACGAGATGTACGCGCTCTTCGGAGACTTCTTCTGGAGCGAGAGCAGGCTCGACAGCGCGAGGTCGCGCTTGCCGTCCTTGATCATCTGCACCGCCTCGGCGACCGACTTCGCGCGCACCGGCGTGACAGGAAGCTTCTTCTCGACGTCCTCGACGGTCGTCGGTGCGTCGGGGGCCTCGTCCTCCGCCGTGGTCTTGTCCGCGCTCGGGTCAGGATTGGTCGCAGCGACCGGATCCATCTCGATCTCGTCACCGGCGGTGCCGACGTCCGCGGAGCCCGCGCCGGAGCCCAGATCCCCCGTAGAGCCGACGTCGATCGCGCTGCCCGAGCCCGCCGCGCTGCCAGAGGCCGCCTCGGTGCCGGAGCCTGCGGCGACGGTCATCGCACTGCCGGAGCCCGCCGAGCCCGATCCTTCGCCTGAGCCCAGGCCAGCGACGTCAGCGGAGCCTGCGCTGCCCGAGCCGGCGGCCACCGCGCTGACCGCCGAGCCATCGCTGCCGGCTGCGTTCGAACCAGGCAGCGCGCCCTCGCCGCTGCCGGTGCCGACGGTGACGTTCGGAGGGAGCGCGCCGGCACTGTCGCTGCCCGACACCGAGCCCACCGCACTGCCCTGCCCGTTCGCGCGCGGCCGCAGCTTCGTGTACCAGACGGCCGCGCCCGCGGCTCCGACGAGGAGCAGCAGGACCAGGATCAGGCCCGGGCCCGAGGAGCCCTTCGGCGTGACGCGGACCGGCTCGGTCCGTTCCTTGATCGTCGTCGCGACCTTGCCGCTGTGATTGCCACTGTCGAGGTCGACCATCGTCGGCGCGACGGCGAGCGCAGGCTCGGTGCGCCCCTTGATGCCGCGCGGCGACACGACCTCGTGCTCGCCACTCACGCGCGGTCCGATGATCGCGTCGATCGCGTTCGCGAACTCGATCGCGGTCTGAAACCGGTCGTCGGGCGACTTCGCCATCGCCTTGTCGATGATCGCCTGCACACCGAGGGGCAGCGCGACCGTGTGATCGATCCGGTCGGCGAGCCGCGGGATCGGCGCGGCGCGATGCATGCCGAGGAGCGCGAGCGTGTCGTCGGAGTTGAACGGCCGCTCCCCGCAGATCATCTCGAACAGCACGATGCCGACGGCATAGACATCGGTGCGCGCGTCGACCGTACCGCCGCCGATCGTCTGCTCCGGTGCCATGTAGTTGGGCGTGCCGACGACGACGTTGGTCTGCGTCGCATCGCGGCCGACGTTGCCGCGCAGCCGGGCGAGGCCGAAGTCGAGGATCCGGACGTGATCGCCGGTGCCGACCTCGTCGCTGATCATGATGTTCGCGGGCTTGATGTCGCGATGCACGACGCCCTGCGCGTGCGCGTGCGCGAGGCCCGACACGATCTGGCGGGTCAGTAGCAGCGCGCGCTGGGGCGGAATCGCGTCGATGTCGATCAGCGCGCGCAGCGTCGTGCCACCGACGTACTCCATGACGAGGTACGGCGCGCCATCCCACACGCCGAAGTCGACGACGGAGACGCAGTTGGGATGAGACAGCTTGCTCATCACCCGCGTCTCGCGCTCGAAGCGGCTCAGGAACTCGGAGTCCTTGGCGAACGAGGCGTGGAGGAACTTGATTGCGACGAGCTTGCCAACCGGGACGCGCTCGCCCTTGTAGACGGCGCCCATCGAGCCTGAAGCCATCGCCTCGAGGATCTTGTAGCGCCCATCGACGAGGGCACCGATCCGCGCATCAGCTTCCGTGTCTTGATCGTCTAGTGCGTCCACTTCTCTTCGCGCCGGTGCTCGCCGTCCTCGTACTCGTGCGCCATGACGAAATGGTACGCGACCTCGCGTGCCTTTTCGTTCTCGATGATGCACTCGAACAGCCATTCGCCGTCGGTCTCGGTGGGCTCGACTTGCACGTAGGCGATCTCGGTCGGGAACACCAGGAGCTCCCCGACGAGCTCCTTGGCCCGCGCGAGCTGGACGACGTGGGTGTGGTCGTCCTCGGTGATCAGGGTCCAGTGGAAGTCGTCGTGGTCGATCAGGACGACCTCGGGAGTGCCGGCCCGCAGGATGCAGTTCGCATGGCCTGCGAGCCACTTCCAGAACTTCTCGAAGCTCAGCGTCGTGGCCACTGCTGCCAGTCTCTTACCCGTCGGACCCATCGCGGCGGAGCATAGCCATGGGCCACCTTTGTGCAAGCGCTCAGAACCGTCCGATCACGGCAGCCCCACCGACGCCACTGCCAGCGATCGGGTTGACGCGAAGGCCCTCTCCGGTCGGAGTGTCGAAATAATAGAGAACGCCCGCCGCGATCCCCAGGCCGACCGCGGTCGCGCCGAAGATCCAGGTCCCCATCACGAGTCGGTCGCGCCGATCGCGCGCGTCCGCGTAGCCGCCGTCATCGCTCTGGTTGCCCGTGCGGAGGTGCTCGAGCCGGTCGCTCGCGCGGCCGTCCTGAACGATCGCGGCGCCCGCCGCGACGA
Organism: Myxococcales bacterium; assembly: GCA_028287135.1. Lineage (GTDB taxonomy): Bacteria > Myxococcota_A > Polyangia > Haliangiales > Haliangiaceae > JABFXX01. The sequence continues at coordinate 14,157 of JAQBQE010000003.1, read as the reverse complement.
GCGCGAGCGTGCCGAATCCGATCGCCCCACCGGCGACGAACTTCACGGACGCGCGGCGCCGCGTTGCCTCGAGCGGCTGCGCGATCCGGACGACCTGACCGCGCTCGACGACGAGCTCACGAGAGACCGGCTCGCGCCCGCGACGCACGATCGTGAGCACGTGACGCCCGGCCGGGACCTCGAGCTCCGCGAGGGGCGTGGTCCCGACCCCGCGGCCATCGATGCTGACGCTGGCATCCGACTCGGTGGCGATCGTCACCCGCGCCGGCAGGGGTTGCAGCTCGAGCTCGACCAGCTCGCTGCGGCCCTTCGGCATCTTCTCCTTCTTCTCGATGGGCGCGAAGCCATCCGCCTCTGCGCGCACCACGTGATCGGCAGGCTCGACGTCGACCATGTTGTCGGGCTGCACGGGCTTGCCATCGATGAAGGTCCGTACCGCGATCGCCGGCTTGCCCATCTCGGTCTCCGACACCTCGCGCATCGAGCTGTCCTCGACGACACCGATCAACCGCACGGTGACCCCGAGCTGCGTGGGCTGCTCGGGCGGCGGGGCCATCGTCTTCATCCCACCGAGCTTGTCGAGCTCGCGCTCCATCTCGCCGAGGCTGTCGGCAGCATCCGCGACCCGACCGCCGGTCTTCACCTTGGACAGGTAGAACTTGTAGAGCTCGACGCTGCGCTGGACGTACTCCTGCTTCGCCTCGACGCGGTACTGGCGGCGGAACGCCTGGGCGGCGGAGAACGCGATCTCCGGGAGGGGCAGCGCCTCGTACGCGGCGTAGAAGTTGTGGGCGGCGGCCTCGAAGTTCTGCGCCTGGTAGGCCTTCTCGCCCGCCCGGAAGAACTTGAGCGCGACCTTGCGGTCGGCGTGCGCGACGCCGATCAGCGCGCACAGCAGGACCGCGACTGCGGCCTTCATGGCGCCTCCTCGGAGACGGCGAACGCCGGTGACTTGCAGGCCTCGTCACTCGCCGCGCACTGCGGGATCACGAGCAGGGTCGGCAGCGTGGTGCCGTCGATCCGGATCCCGAGGATGTCCTCGATCCCGTCACCGGTGACATCGCCCTTCTCGAGCATCTCGAGCGACCCGGCGACGATGCGCAGCGAGGTCGCCCGATAGCCGTTCTCGTCGTGGCTGACGCGGAACAGCTCGGTCTCGGGGGCGTCGACGAGGCCGGGATCCCTGCCCGGCAGCGGCATCGGATCGAACACCTGGACGACGCGCCGGCACGACACCACGAGGTCGGTCGTGGTCGTCATCGCGACCGCGTCGCCGCGGCCGCTCGGGGTGATCGCCGTGGGGACGGCATCGACGCAGCCGAGGCCCGCGAGCTCCGTGATCTGGCTCGCCAGATCGGTACAGCCCGTCGGGATCCCGTTCGCATCGACGTCGCACACGAGGATCGCGCCGACCGTCGGCCGGATCGCAGCTCGATCGCCGAGCGAGACGATCAGCTCGGGCTCTGCGTCCGCGTCCACGTTGGCGACCCGCAGCGAGCGCACCGAGAGACCTTCGACACTCGCCGACGTCAGCTGCGTCACCGTCGGGTAGCTCGCCTGTATCGTCGGCTTGTCCCCTGCCGTCTTGGACCCGAATGTCAGGGGATCGAGCACGATCAGGTGGCGCGGACCGGTGAGCGGGCTATCGATGCCGATCACGACGTCGTCCGTCGCACGCGGCCAGGTCACGTAGCGCCCGGTCTCGAGGCAGAACCGGTCACCTGGCGCCGGCGGGGTCAGCGCGCAGTTGACGATCGCGGGCCGCTGCGTGTTCTGCGAGAACTCGAGGACGCCGTAGCTGATGCCCTGGACCGGCCACAGCTCGGGTTGCTCACCGATCGAGTAGTCCATCGACAGCAGATCCGTGTAGCGAGGTGCGGGCTCGCCCGGGCTAACCGGCGGGGACGGAAAGAACTGCCCGCCCGCGACGCCCGCGAAGAACCGATCGCCCGCGGTGCTCGGCCCCGAGAGGCTCGCGATCCGGGGATCGAAGAACGACTGCATCGTGCGCTGTGGGCTGCCGTGCAGCATCGTCAGCACCGGATTGGTCTCGCCTTCGGGGAGATCGAGCACGACAAGGTCGTCGATCCATCCCATCCGGTCGGTCGAGTCCTTGAGCTGGATCGGTAGCAGCTCGACGATCTGGCGGAACGTGCCGGCGACGATCGGGTCGAGCGGGCGATCGCGCGTCCCGAACGCGATCATCAGCCGCTGGCTGGTCGCCGAGAGCTCGTTGTACGCGATGTCGGCGCTCTCGTTGCCGTCGAAGTCACCGACCACGAAGGCCCCGACGGGTCCGATCGTATCGAGCCGGAGGAGCAGGAAGCTGTCCTGGTACGAGCGCTGGATCACGTCGATGTCATCGGACCCCTGCGAGGTCGCGACGATGTCGAGGTCGCCGTCATCATCGATGTCGCCGGCCTGCACCGAGGTCAGCGTCCGATCCGCGCGGTACAGCTCGCGCGCCGGGCCCGCGATCCGCGGGATCGCGAACACGCCGCGCTCGGTGACGAGCGCATCCTTGCCATACTGGATCGCGCCGCTGAGGGGTGGCGACAGCGGCGTGGACCCGACGACCGGACCCGGGAACGCACCTCCGAACGGGATCGTCGTGGTCGCCGTCGCGAGCACGCACGCGCCCGGCGTCCCGCTGCCCTTGTGCTCCTTGATCGCCAGCGGCGTGGTCGAGTCGATCAGGGACGGGCAGCCGCCGCCCACGAAGTCTGCGAGCGCCGGGCGCGCCTTCATCGGAGTCGCGAGCGCCTCGGTCACCGTGTACAGCACCGACGCCGGCGCTCCGGCGGGCCGCGTGAAGTTGACGACGCAGGTGCCGCCGCCCACGAGGGCCGACGTCGCGGCCACCAGCTTGCCGGTCTGCCCGGCGGTCGACGTCTCATAGACCGCCATCGACACGCTCTCGTTCGCGATGAAGAAGTCGCCGACGCGGACGTCACACACCTTCTGCTGCAGGTTGGGACAGGTCGACTGGCTGTCGACGCGGATCGTGGCGATCCCGAGCTTTCCGTCGGGACGGGCGATCAACAGGCCGAGCGTCTCGTCGTCGAGGGCGAACACGTTGAACGGCGCGCCGGCAAACGTCGGTGTGCAGTCGGCCGGGTTGCCGATATCGAGCACGAACGGATGCGGTGCCACGACGTCGAGCGGTGAGGAGTACGCGACCAGACCGTCGGTCGTCGGGATCACGACGTCCATCGAGCCGTCACTGTCGAGATCGGTGAAGGCGGGCTCGCCGCGCGCACCCGGGATCAAGGTCGAGGTCTGGACCAGCAGCTCGCCCGTCGGATCGCCGTAGTTGACGGTCAGCGACGTGTCGGAGACGGTGACGACATCGTTGAGGAAGTCGCGATCGACGTCGGTGACCGTGAACACCTTGCCCGGAAACGGGACCTCGCCGGGACGATGCACGGACAGCATGCCGCTCGGTGCGTGGCAGAACCCGTCGACACCGCACACGTAGCCCGCGACGCCACCGCACGAGCGGGTGTCGAGATCGCACATGATCCGGCACTGGCTGTCGCACGTGCCGGAGCTCGGATCCTCGTCGCAATCCTCGCCGGGATCGATCACGAAGTTGCCGCAGGTCTGGTCGAAGCTGGGGAGATCCGTGCACGCCGTGAGGACGAGGAGCCAGGCGCAGAGGAGCTTCATTGATCGGTGAGGCCTTTGATCTCGTGGGGAATGTCGTCCTTGCTCGGACGCTTCGGCTGCGGAGCACCGCGCGGCTTCTTCTTCATCGGGATCGCGATGTCCTGATCGCGATCCGGCGTGATCGCCTTGGAGGTCGGGACGTAGCCATCCGCATACAGGTTGAGCACGGTCGGGCTCGTCGCATGCTCGAGCTGGACGGTCGGGACCACGCCGCGCGACGCGCCGTTGACCTTGACCTCGGCACCGTCGGGGGCCCCGGTGATCGTGACGATCACCGTGCGCGGGGTGACCGTGGTCGGCGCTGGCGTCGGCGTCACGACGGGCGCCGGGGTCACCGCCGGGGTCGGCGTCGGTGCCGGCGCGGCCTCGCGACCGGACGCAGCGGTGGTGATCGGCGCGCTCGGGGCGCGCGATTGCAGCCACACGAACATGCCCGTCGCGCCGGCGATGACGACCGCGATTCCAGCGAACAGCGGCGCGCGCGACCGCGGTCGCGCGATCGCGCCGAGCGTGCGCGGTCTGGGCGAGGTCCCGGTGCGCGCGGCGCTCGGAGCACCGGTCGCCGCGGCCATCGTGTCGCCCGTCGCCGCCGCCATCGTGTCGCCCGTCGATGCGGCGAGCGTGTCGGCGGTCTGGACGCCGCCGCGGCGAAGGACACCGGGCGTCGCCGTCCGGAGCGGGCCCGTGATCAGCGGCGTCGGCGCCGTGACGTCGCCCTGCAGCGCGACCACTGCCGAGATCACCGTCGGTGGACGACGCGCGGGATCCTTGCTCAGCATCGCGAGGATCGCGCGATCGATGTCCGGCGTCAGCTGCCCGTTGATCGACGACGGCAGCGGCGGATCCTCGTGCATGTGCTTGTGGAGGATCTCGATCAGCTCGCCGTGGAACGGGTAGTCGCCGGTCAACAGGCGGAATGTCAGGACGCCGAACGAGTAGATATCGGTGCGCTGATCGACATCGCGGCCACGGCACTGCTCGGGCGACATGTAATACGGCGTTCCGAGCGGCACCCCGGTCCCGGTGCGGTGCGCGCGCTCGGCATCGGGGTTGGTCAGCTTCGCGATGCCGAAGTCGAGGAGCTTGGGGAAGATCTGCCCCTCGTCGTCGAACGACAGCACGATGTTCTCGGGCTTGAGGTCGCGGTGAGCGATGCCCTTGGCGTGGGCGGCGTCGAGCGCGCGTCCGATCGCGCGCAGGATCGGCATCGCAGCCTCGAGCGTGAGCACGCCGTGCTCCTGGAGGTAGCGATCGAGCGGCATGCCGTCGAGGTACTCCATCACGTAGTAGTGCCGACCGTCCGCGAGCTGACCGAACGAGAAGATGTCGATGATGTTGCGGTGGCGGATCTGGTTGACCGCGCGCGCCTCGTCGACGAACCGCGCGACGATCGCTTCGTCCGCGGAGTACCGCCGCGACAGCACCTTGATCGCGACCTGCTTCCCGATCACCGGGTGCTGCGCGCGATAGACCGTGCCGAACCCACCCTTGCCGAGCTGGTCACGGATCACGTACTCGCCGACGACATCGCCGTCGACGAGCTCGCGGTCACCCCACCCGATCGCCGACGGCTCCCCTGATGTGTGCTGCGTGCTCACGAAGCACTCCGATTGTTTCGTGCGCTTGCGGGCGGGTCAAGCCGTCCACGTGTAGGCCTGGGTAGGCCTAGAACGATCCGCCGAGGCTGAGGCCGGTGGAGGTGCCGACCATCGGCGTGAGCTGCACGCCCTCCGTCGACGGGTGATCGAACAGGAACAGCAGGACGCCCACCGCTCCAACAGTCACCGCCGCACCGCCGATGACCCAGGTCGCCGTCACGTAGCGATCACGCGTGCGAACCTCCGCCTCGTAGCGGTCGCCGTCGCTCGGCGGGCGATTGCCGGCATCGAGCTGGTCGCGCAGCGTGGTCGCGTCGCCGTCGTGAACCGTCGCGAGGATGCCCGTGGTCACCGCACCGGCCGCGAGCAGCCCTGCCCCGCCGAGCAGCCACGGCACCGCGCGGCGGCGGCCCGTGTTGACGAGGGGCGCTGCGACCGTGACCTGCTCGCCGCGCCCGACCGTGATCTCGCGGCCGAACGGCTCGCGGCCGCGATGCAGAACGGTCAGGAGGTGCTTGCCCGCGGCGAGCTCGAGCGGCGCCGACGGCGACGTCGCGACCGGCCGCCCATCGACGGAGATCCGGGCGCCGCCCTCGGTCATGACCTTGACGATCGCGGGCCTCGGCGCGAGCTCGATCTCGACGAGCGCGCTCTGGTTCTCGACGGCCACGGTCCGCTTCTCGACCGGGAAGTAGCCCTCGGCGACGACCTTGATGACGTGCTCCTTGGCCTCGACCTCGACGAGCGCGAACGGCTCGACCGCCGTGCCGTCGATGGTGGCGGCCAGCCCGCGCGTCACGTCGCCGGTCGCATCCCCGACCTCCGTGAGCGCGGCCGATTCGCCCGTGCGCTGATCCGCGAGCGTGACGCTGATGCCGAGCCGCGTGCGCGCGGTGGCCGAGCCGGAGCTGGTGACGCCTGCGGCCTTGAGCTTGTCGAGCTCGCGCTGCATCTCGGCGAGGTTGTCGGCCGCATCACCGACGCGACCGCCGGTCTTCACCTTGTCGAGGTAGGCCCGGTACAGCTCGATCGCGCGCTTGACGTGATCGATCTTCGGATCGATGTGATAGAGGCGGCGATACGCCTGCGCGCCGGAGAACGCAATCTCCGGCATCGGCTCGGATCGGTACGCCTCGTCGAAGTTCGCGGCCGCCGCGACGAAGTTCTGCGACGCGTACGCCTTCGCACCCGCGCGGAAGTAGCGCTCGGCGGTCGCGCGCTCGGCGAACGACGTCGCCGTCGTGAGGAGCAGCACACCGACGATCACGAAGCGGTTCACGATCCACCTCCCTGGCCGCGAACGCACGTGGAGAGCGTGCGTGACGAGCACTGCGGAAACACGACGAGCGACTGCGCTCCGCTGTCACCCTCGATCCCGACGACATCGTCGACGCCATCGCCGGTGACATCGCCGACCCGCAGCGCACCGATCTGGCTGCGTGTTCGAGCCAGCACGGTGACCTCGGTGCCGGTGTCGCCGCGGTGCACGCGATAGATCGACGAGCCCGCATCGCGGCACACCACGACGAGATCGGTGCCCCCGACGGCGCTCATCGGATCGCGGAGCGAGACGTGCGCGGGTGCAGCGTCGACACACGCGGTGGCAGGTTGCTCGCTGTCGCGCGTGGCCTCGAGGATCGCGGGAACCACATCTTCGCAGCCCTGCGCGAGCCCGTTCTGCATCGTGCACACGAGGATCGCGCCGGTCCCCGTTCCTGCGGGTGCCGCCGCGACCACGAGCTCGGCAGCGCCATCGCCATCGAGATCCGCGGCGTGGATCGAGCGCACCGACGAGCCCGCCGGCAGCTTCGACGACAGCGCTGGCAGATCCGTCGCAGCGATCGTCCCGGACGCACCCGGGTCGAACGAGACGGCGTGGGGCATGGAGGCGCTGTCGATCGCAATGGCGACATCCTTGGTGGGCGATACCGGGAACGCGACATACATCGCATCGCGAACGCACAGCCCACTGCCGACACCGTGTCCGCAGTCCGCGAGTCCGGTCGTCGCGAGCCCCGGGGTGGTGGTCGCGTCGGGGCCTGCGGACGTACCGATCACGCGCCAGAGCTGCGGCGCGGTGGTTGCCGGATCGCGGTTGTCGACCGCGATCGCGATCGGGTCACGGTCGTTACCGGCCACGGTACCGTCGACGAACCGACCGACGACGACGCCGCGGAGATGCGTGATCGCCGTCGGTGCCTCGAGCGGCCCGCCCGCGTCCGGATCCTCGTCGGAGCGCGGATCGAAGTACGGAGTCATCGAGCGCAGCACGCCACCGCTCAGGATCGTCAGCGTCGAGCCCACGCCTCCCGGGCTCGGCGGCTGCAGCACGGCGAGATCGTCGGTGACGCCGGCCACATCGTCGCTGTCGGCGAGCCCGAGGCTCGTGAACGAATACACGCTGGAGAACGCACTGATCGGTCGCGGCGGCAGCAGCAGATCGGGCGTCCCGTAGGCGATCGAGAGCCGCTGGTAGCCGGTCAGCTGCTCGAGGTACGCGATGTCGAGGTGATCGTTGCCGTCGTAGTCGGCGATCTCGGTCGCGAGCACGCGACTCGCGGTGTCGATCCGGTACACGAGGTAGCCCGGGAACAGCGAGACGATCGCATTCGGCCGGCGATAGAACACATCGATATCGTCCTCACTCTCGGGGACGAGGACGCCGTCGATCATCCCGTCACCGTCGAGATCCGCATGGTCGACACTCGCGAGCCGACGTTGCGACGCGTAGAGCTGACCGAACCCGCCGTTCGCGCCCGGCTTGAACGCGTAGACGCCATCGCTGAGCACCAGCAGGTCGGATGCGATCGTGGCGATCGCAGGTACGAGCGGGACGCGACCGATCGCCACCGCCGACGCCTGACCCGAGGCGGGGAGCAGTGCTGCGCCGAGGGGCGACGCGACCGCCTGCAGCGTGCACGCGCCGGTCACCGTCGACAGTGCGCCGTCCCAGTACCGAAGTGAGGGTGCGCCGCCGTCGTTGTTGACCACGCCGGGGCAGCGATCGGCATCGCCCTCGAGATCCGCGAGCACGGGGCGCCGGCTCAGCACGCCGGCATTCGCGGGGGTGATGTCGGTGATGGTCCACGCCGCGAGGAACGGCCTGTGGAGAGCGAGCACGCACAGGTTCTTCGGCGTCGTGGTCGTCACCATCGACACGACCAGGTTGTCGGGCGTCACCTCGTAGACATCGATCGACGCGGTCGCGAACGTGCTCGCATCGATGAGGCCGAGGCGCGCCTCGCACGGTGCCTCGAACGCGCTGGTGCCGAGGAAATCGACGATCGCGATCCGCACCTTGCCCATGTCATCGGACAGGAATGCGCCGAGCGTGAGGGCCCCGATGTGGAACAGGTGGCGGATGTCGATGTCGGCACGGGCGGCCCCTTCGACGATCGCGCTGCGCACGGCGATCGGCGCGAGCGCACCGTACCGGGATCCGTACGCCACCATCCCGTCGGCCGTCACGATGGTGACGTCGAGCGCTGCGTCGTTGTCGAGATCGCCGAACGCGGCCCTGCCCGTCTGCGACGGCGTGATCAGCGAGTCGACGCGAGTCAGACGCGCGGTTGGCTCGCCGTAGTGCACGGCGATCGACGTCCTGGAGACGCCGACGACGTCGCCGATGTCATCGTCATCGATATCGGTGATCGCGAGGTCGTTGACCTGAAAGGGCCCGCCCGCAACCGGACCGCCGAGCGCGCCGCCGGGTGCGTGACACAGGCCATCGACACCGCACGTGTAGTCGGTGGTCGGGCAATCGGTCGCCCCGGTACACACCACCGCGCACCGCACGCAGCTCGCGTCATCCGAATCGCAGTCCTCGCCGGCCTCGAGAAGGCCGTTGCCGCACACACCGCGGTCGAGGGAGTCGAAGCTGGTGCACCCGCCGACCACGAGGCCAACGACGCTCACGAACATGATCACGAGTCGGTACATCAGTTCTTGCCTCCAAACGGGTCGAGCAGGTCATCCCGCGTGCGCTTCTTCGTCGCCGCTCCGGCGCGCTTCTTCATCGTCACCGCGAGGTCTTGATCGCGATCCGGGACGACCTCCTTCGAGGTGATCACGAAGCCGTCGGCCTTGAACGTCAGGACGAGCGGGCCCGGATCGCGCGGCAGCTGCACGGGACCCGGCGCGACGCCGACGGTCATCCCGCCGGCGAACACCTCGGTCCCCTCGGGTGCGCCGGTGATGTTGAGGATCACGAACTGCGGCACCACCGGCTCGTCGGGGGCGACCACCGCCGGAGCGAGCTTCGCAGGCTCCGCCGGCCGCGCCGGGACGACTCCTTGGTCCGTGCCGCGGTTCGAGCCCGTGCTCGCGGGCTCGCGGGCGGATCGCCGCGTCACCACCATCGCGATCCCGCCGCACAGCGCGAGGGCGACGGCGAGCGCGATGAGGAGGCGCGTCTTCGACCCGCCCGCACGCGCCGGCGCGACGTCGAGCTCTGACGGCAGCGCGTTCCCGACGTTCGGTGGCCGGCTCACCTGCGCCCTCGCGATCGGCCCGGTCTGCGCGTCCCAGACCGTCGTCGATGGTGGTGCGAGACCGGCGGTCGCCGCGGCTTCCTCGAGAGCCCGCACCGCACTGCGAAGATCCGAGGGACGCTGCGCGGGATCCTTCTGCATCAGCCACGCGATCACGTCGTCCACTGCCGGCGGCAGCTCCGGAACCAGCGTCGATGCCGGCGCCGGCTGATCGTTGAGCTGCTTGACCAGGATCGACATGTAGTCGTCCGCATCGAACGGATACACGCCGGTCAACATCACGTAGGTCAGCACGCCGAACGCGTAGTGATCGGTGCGGTGATCGACATCGCGGCCACGGCACTGCTCGGGCGACATGTAATACGGCGTGCCGATCGGCGAGCCGGTCCGCGTCTTGTGCTTGAGCCCGTCCTCGGGAGACATCAGCTTCGCGATCCCGAAATCGAGGAGCTTGGGCCACACGCCTGCGCTGCCGCCGTCCGGATCCGACGCGAGGAACACGTTCTCCGCCTTGAGATCGCGATGAGCGATGCCCTTCGCGTGTGCGGCGTCGAGTGCCTTCGCGATTCCGCGCAGGATCGGCAGGGCATCGACGATCGAGATCGTGCCGGCGCGCTCGATCAGCGCGTCGAGCGGCTCGCCGTCGAGGTACTCCATCACGTAGTACTGGCGACCGTCCTCGAGCTGACCGAACGAGAAGATGTCGATGATGTGCCGGTTGCGGATCTGATTGACCGCGCGCGCCTCGGCCGCGAACCGCGACACCATCTCGGGATCCACCGAGAACCGCCGCGCCAGCACCTTGATCGCGACGACCTTTCCGATCAGCGGATGCACCGCCTTGAACACGGTGCCGAACGCACCCTGCCCGATCCTGGCCTCGACCTCGTACTCGCCGACGCGCGCGCCGGACTCGAGGTCCGGATCGACGGTCACCGGTAGCTCCGTGGTCGGTTCAGACACGTCTCCCGGATGTGCAAGCGTCGCCCCAGCCGGGCTGTGGAGCAACACCACGGCGCCCCGGACCGACCGTGGTGGTTCGCCACAGTCCGTGGAGATCTCGTGACCTGGCCGGTTCGGGGTGTGACGCCCCCGGTGTAGGCAAAAAACAAAACGGCCCGGGAGGATATCCCGAGCCGTTGTCACCCGTAGGTGCCGGACGTCTGTGTGTCGATCAGTCGACCGACGTCGCCAGGCCCTCGCCCGGCAGATCGTCACGCTCGACGCCCATGCCGTAGCCCTCGTCGTCCTCGCTGGCGACATCGACCGTGAGGCGCTTGTACGCCCCGAGGCCGGTGCCGGCGGGGATCAGGCGACCCATGATGACGTTCTCCTTGAGGCCGCGGAGGTAATCGACGCGTCCGTTGATCGACGCCTCGGTCAGCACCTTCGTGGTCTCCTGGAACGACGACGCCGAGATGAACGACTCGGTCGACAGCGACGCCTTCGTGATGCCGAGCAGGAGTGCATCACCCTTCGCCGGCTGTCCGCCAGCGACGATCACGCGCTCGTTCTCTTCCTCGAAGATGTGCTTCTCGACGTGCTCGTCGACCAGGAAGTTCGTATCGCCCGGATCGGTGACCGACACGCGACGCAGCATCTGCCGAACGATCGACTCGATGTGCTTGTCGTTGATGCGGACACCCTGGAGGCGATAGACCTCCTGGATCTCGTCGACCAGGTACTTGGCGAGCGCGCGCTCGCCGAGGACCTTGAGGATGTCGTGCGGGTTCGCCGGACCATCCATCAGCGCCTCGCCAGCGCGGACGCGATCGCCCTCGCGGACCGACAGGTGCTTGCCCTTCGGGATCAGGTACTCGCTCGGATCGCCGACCTCGGGAACCACGAGCACCTTGCGCTTGCCCTTGGTGTCCTTGCCGAAGTGCACGGTGCCGTCGATCTCGCAGATGACTGCGTGATCCTTCGGCTTGCGTGCCTCGAACAGCTCGGCCACGCGGGGCAGACCGCCCGTGATGTCCTTGGTCTTCGTGGTCTCGCGCGAGACCTTGGCGATCACGTCGCCGGCCTCGATGAAGTCGCCGTCGTTGACGTAGATGTTCGACCCGACCGGGAGGAAGTACCGCGCCTCGCCGAGCTCGTGCAGGTTGCCCGTCGTGGAGTGCGGAAGCTTGACCGTGTTGCCGTCTGCATCCTTGAGCGTGATGCGGGGGCGGCTGTCAGCGTCCTTCGACTCGGTGATGGTCTTACGCGAGAGGCCAGTGATCTCGTCGAGCGTCTCCGTCATGGTGACGCCGTCGATGATGTCGCCGTACTTCACGTAGCCCGACACCTCGGTCACGATCGGCATCGCGAAGGGATCCCACTCGGCCATGACCTGACCGGCCTTGACCTTGGTCCCGTCCTGGACGTTGAGCTTCGCGCCGTACTGCAGACCATAACGCTCGCGCTCGCGACCGATGTCGTCGACCAGGACGAGCTCGCCCTGGCGGTTCATGACGACCCAGTGGTCCTTCTTCTTGACCAGCTGGATGGTGTTGAGCTTGACGGTGCCCTCGTTACGAGCCTCGAGCGAGCTCTGCTCGGTACGAATCTGACCGACGCCACCGATGTGGAACGTACGCATCGTCAGCTGGGTACCTGGCTCACCGATCGACTGGGCGGCAATGACGCCGACCGCCTCACCGATGTTGACCATGTGTCCACGAGCGAGATCACGGCCGTAGCACAGCGAGCAGATTCCACGGCGGGTCTCGCACGCGAGCACCGAGCGGATCTTCACGCGGTCGATACCGGCACCGTCGATGATCTTGACGTGATCCTCGTTGATCTCGGCGTTCGACGGCACGAGCACTTCGCCCGTGTACGGATCCACGACGTCCTCGAGGACGACGCGGCCGAGGATACGGTCACCGAGGCGCTCGATGATCTCGCCGCCCTCGATGAGCGGCATCATCTCCATGCCCTGGCGCGTTCCACAGTCGAACTCGCTGATGATCGTGTCCTGCGAGACGTCGACGAGGCGACGCGTCAGGTACCCGGAGTTCGCGGTCTTGAGCGCCGTATCGGCGAGACCCTTGCGAGCGCCGTGCGTCGAGATGAAGTACTGGTGGACCGAGAGACCCTCACGGAAGTTCGTGGTGATCGGCGTCTCGATGATCTCGCCGGACGGCTTGGCCATCAGGCCGCGCATACCGGCCAGCTGCCGCATCTGCTGCTGCGAGCCACGAGCACCGGAGTCCGCCATGATGAAGATCGAGTTGAAGGACGGCGCCTTCTTCTCCGCGCTGCTCTCCGGATCCTTGAAGATCTCGGTCGAGATCTCCTTCATCATGTCCTTGGCGATCGACTCTGCGACCTGCGCCCAGATGTCGACGACCTTGTTGTAGCGCTCACCGTCGGTGATCAAACCCTCGGTGTACTGCTCCTCGATCTCGGCGACTTCCTTCTGCGCCTCGCCGAGAAGGACTTCCTTCGACGGCGGGATGACCATGTCATCGAGACAGACGGAGATGCCGGCCTTGGTCGCGTACGTGTAGCCGGTGGTCCGCAGTGCATCCGCGAGGAGCACCGTGGCCTTCTGGCCAGCCTCGCGATAGACGAGATCGATCAGCTCACCGAGCTGCTTCTTGCCCATCACCTTGTTGATCGCCTCGAACGGAACCTGCGCGGGGCAGATGTCCTTGAGGAGCGCGCGACCGACGGTGGTCGCCACGAGCTCGGTGCCCGTGCCATCGACCTTCGGCATGCGGAGCTTGATCGCGGCCTGGAGGTGAACCTCGCCGTGATCGAACGCCATGCGGACCTCGGGGATCGAGGCGAACACGCCGCGATCCATCTTGCCCTTCTTGCCCTCGCGGAACTCGCCCTTGGCGTACGGACGCTCGCGGGTGAGGTTGTAGAGGCCGAGCACGATGTCCTGCGACGGCACGATGATCGGCTTGCCGTTCGCGGGCGAGAGGATGTTGTTCGTGCTCATCATGAGCACGCGCGCCTCCATCTGCGCCTCGATCGACAGCGGCACGTGGACGGCCATCTGATCGCCGTCGAAGTCGGCGTTGAAGGCGGCGCAAACCAGCGGATGCAGGCGAATGGCCTTGCCATCGATCAGCATGGGCTCGAAGGCCTGAATGCCGAGGCGATGGGCATCGCCACCACCATCAAGGCGGCGAAGAAGGAAGTCGAATCCGGCACGCCGGTGGTGTGGGACATCCTCGAAGAGGTGATCAAGGAGCATCCGATTCTTTTGAATCGCGCTCCGACGCTGCACCGCCTGGGCATCCAGGCGTTCGAGCCGATCCTGATCGAAGGCAAGGCGATCCAGCTGCACCCCCTCGTCTGCGCGGCGTTCAACGCCGACTTCGACGGCGATCAGATGGCCGTCCACGTGCCGCTGTCGATCGAGGCGCAGATGGAGGCGCGCGTGCTCATGATGAGCACGA
>JAQBQE010000020.1 GCA_028287135.1 Myxococcales bacterium | reverse complement strand
GCGGCCCACGCCCACTTCGACTGATACCAGCGGGTCTGCCCCGTGCTCACCGGCACGAGCAGATCGCGGACCACGGTGGCCACGGGACCGAGGCCGGTGGTCACGGTCACGGTCCTGCGGTCGCGCTCGCGACCGTCGCTGCCGACCAGCCGCACCGTCGCGATCCGGTCCTTGAGGGCGACCGTGACGAACGCCTGCGCGCCTGCGGTGCGAGCCTGGATCAACATCTCGTCATCGCTCGGCGGCGCGATCGGCGGGTTGCGGGCGGCGATCACGGTGTCGCCCGTGATCTCGACGCGCACGCCCCACGGCGAACGATCGACGCAGGTGACGTGGAGCCAGTGCGGTCCGATGATCCGGGTCGCCGCCGCGCGACCGGCGTCGATGCCGTCGATCGTGGTCGCACACCCGGTCGGTGCATCGACAGCAACGCTCGCGGTGCCGCGCCCGGCGACCGCGATCCGCGCGCGCTCGAGCTCGGCGGCGACCCGCGGCGGAAACCGCGCCGGGTCGAGGACGCGGGTCGGGGCCACGATCACCGACGTCGTCAGCTCGTCCCACGCGCCCGTCGCGTCGCCTTGCTGCGCCTTGACGAGGCCGCGATAGAGGAACAGATCCGAGAGCTCGGTCTGCGACAGCCCGGCACCACCCGTGCGATCGGCGGCAGCGCGCGCGTCATCGAGGAACTTCACCGCGTCCGCGATCTGGAGGGCGTCGTACGCGCTGATCCCGCGCCGGAGCACGCTCGCGGTGTCGGTCCCTGCCGGTGGTGCGGGCGAGCGATCGATCACCGCCGCGCCGGCCTCGCGTGCGGCGGTCCGGACCGGCTCGAGCGGCGCACCCGGCGCCCAGACGATCACGATGTCTGCGTTCGGGCGTGCCTCGGCCGGTGTCGCGGCCAGGGCCACGGCGACGAGCAGAGGGGCCAGCGCACGCACCAGGGACGAGTATACTCGGGTGGATGAGCCGTGCGCTCGGCCGCTACGAGCTCCTTCGCCCGCTTGCCCGGGGCGGGATGGCGGAGGTGTACCTCGCGCGCCGTCGAGCCGCTGGGGTCGAGAAGTGGCTGGTGGTGAAGCGGATACGCGCCGAGCACACCAAGGACGTCCGGTTCCTCGATCTGTTCGTACGCGAAGCGCGGCTGTCGATGAGCCTCGCCCACCAGAACATCGTGCCGGTGTTCGACTTCGGTCGGATCGACGACCAGGTCTTTCTCGCGATGGAGCGCGTCGAGGGCAAGGACCTCGGGTCGTCGCTCGCGCAGGCCAAGGGCAACCGGCTCGCGCCCCTGCTCGCCGCCTTCATCGCCTCGGAGTGCTGCCAGGCGCTCGACTACGCGCACCATCGCAAGAGCCCGGAAGGCGCCGCGCTCGGCATCGTCCATCGCGATGTCACGCCCCGCAACGTGCTGCTGTCGTGGTCGGGCGAGGTCAAGCTGACCGACTTCGGCATCGCCGCGCTCGCCGGCGACGCAACCTCGAAGCTGCTCGGCACCCCGGCGTACATGGCGCCGGAGCAGGCTCGCGGCGAGGCGCTCGATGCGCGCGCGGATCTCTACGCCGTTGGCCTCGTGCTGCGCGAGATGCTGACCGGCGAGCGCGCGCGGCCCGGGACGGATCGCGACTCGATCCTCGCGTCGGCGCGGACCGGAGCGCTGGTGCCATGGGCGGTCGGGATCCCCGCCGGGATCGTCGCGATCGCAGATCGTGCGACCGCCCCGGATCCAGGCGACCGATTCCCCGATGCGCGCTCGATGCTCGCCGAGCTCGACGACTTCATGGTCGCCGAGCGCGCCGCGAACAAGAGCGAGGCTCCCGCACGTGGGCTCGCCGCATGGATCGCCGAGGTCTGGGAGGGCGAGCGCGACGAGCCCGCGCTCGACGGCAACGTCGAAGGCGATCACCTGGTCAGCTTCCTCGACGACGGCGCACTCGATGTGCTCGGCACCGGAACCCAGCGCTCCCTGCTCGCCACCGCGGCCGATGACGGGCCCGCGGCCCCCACGCACGACGCGGCGCCCACGCTCGACGCAGCGAAGACGACGACCGCGCCGCCGGTGACGACCGCCCCCGAGCGCGCAGCGGTGGCGCCGAAGGCCGGCAGCAAGACCACGTGGATCGCGGCGGTCGTTGTTGCCGTCGCGGGGCTCGGAGCGGCGGCGGTCGCGAAGCTGACCGGTGGGGACGACGTCAGCAAGCGTCCCGTCGAGGTGACAGGGTCGTCGGAGAACCGGGTATGGAC
Source organism: Myxococcales bacterium (assembly GCA_028287135.1). Taxonomy (GTDB): domain Bacteria; phylum Myxococcota_A; class Polyangia; order Haliangiales; family Haliangiaceae; genus JABFXX01. The sequence continues at coordinate 16,904 of JAQBQE010000020.1, read as the reverse complement.
CGGCACCCTCGCCGGCGGATCGGCCAGCGGTTCCGGGTCCGCTTCCGGTTCCGGATCCGATACCGTTCCCGATTCCGGTTCCGGATCCGGGTCCGATCCCGGAACGGCTTCCGTTCCCGCTTCCGGTTCCGGATCCGGGATGGTTGGCTCCGGCGTGCGCCCGACGACGACCGCCACGACCAAGCCCGTCCGTCCCATGACCGTCCGCCGCGACGCAGGATCGGGCAGCGGCAGTGCGCTCGCTGCCGAGCCCGCACCCCTCATCACCCTGCGCAAGGTCACGATCAACGCGACGCCGTGGGCCTACTTCACCATCGACGACGACCCGACGCAGCACGAGACCGTGAAGACGTTGCAGCTCGCACCGGGCAAGCACACGATCCACTTCACGAACCCGGTGCTGTCCGTCGAGCGGACCGTCACCGTCGAGGTTCCGAGCGAGCGGGATCTGACGTACGTCGAGCGGCTCGGCCCGTAGCTACATCGGTGGCGGAGCGGTCGGCTTGCCGTCGCCGCCGAGCGACAGGGCCGGCGTGCTCACCGGCATCGACACCGCACCATCGGATCCGATCGTCTTGACCGCGGGCAGCTCGCCGACGGAGCCGGTGATCAACCGCGCTCCGCGCGTGAACGTCAGCCACGACCAGGCCCAGGACAGCATCACGAACACCCGGTTCCGGAACCCGACAAGGAACATGATGTGGACGGCCCACCACATCAGCCACGCGACGAGGCCGTGCAGGGCGAAGCGCTTGGTGGACACGACCGCGGAGGCACGACCGATCGTCGCCATGTTGCCCTTGTCGTGATAGCGGAACGCCGGCCGGGGGGACGCCGCGCGACCCTTGACCTCGGCCGTGATCAGCTTCGCGACATGGCGGCCACCTTGCAGCGCACCCTGCGCGACACCGGGAACCGGCGAGCCATCAGCATTCTGCATCTTCGCGAGATCGCCGATCACGAAGACCTCGGGGTGACCGGGGAGCGAGAGGTCGGGATTGACCTCGACGCGACCGGCGCGATCGCGTGCGGTCCCGAGGCTGACCGCGAGCGGCGAGGCCTGGACGCCGGCGGCCCACAGCACGGTGCGCGCGTCGATCCGCTCCTCGCGATCACCCGCCTTCACGCTGACGCCTCGGTCGTCGATCGCGGTGACCATCGTGTTCAGGCGGACCTCGACGTGACGCTTCTCGAGCGAGCGTTTCGCTGCCTCGGAGAGCTTGGGCGGATACGCGCCGAGCACGCGGTCCTGGCCCTCGAACAGCAGCACGCGGACCTGGGTCGGATCGATGCTGCGGAAGTCGTGCGCGAGCGTGGTCAGCCCGATCTCGCCGAGCGCTCCCGCAAGCTCGACGCCCGTGGGCCCACCTCCGACCACTGCGAACGTGAGCCACGCGCGCTGCGCCGCCGGATCGGACTCGCGCTCGGCCGCCTCGTACGCGAGGAACACCCGGCGCCGGATCTCGAGCGCATCCTCGATCGACTTGAGGCCGGGCGCGAGGTGACCCCAGTCCTTGCCGAAGTACGAGTGCGTGGCACCGGTCGCCACGATCAAATAGTCGTAGTCGACGGCGCCGTCGTCGAGGACCACCCGGCGCGACGCGACATTGATCGCGAGAGCTTCGCCGAGCAGGACGCGTGCGTTCTTCTGCTTCGACAGCACCGCCCGGATCGGGTAGGCGACGTCACTCGCGTTGAGCGCGGCCGTCGCGACCTGATACAGGAGCGGCTGGAACAGGTGGTGATTGCGGCGGTCGACCAGCGTGATGTTGACCGGGGCCTTCGCCAGCCTGCGCGCTGCCTCGAGGCCTCCGAATCCGCCGCCGATGATCACCACGTGCAGCCGGCGTTCCATGCTCCTTGGATGCCGCGAACCGGGGCGGGGATGCAAGCGCAGGGAACCACGGTCATCTCCCCGTCGGGACGCCCTCACTCGACCGCAGCACCGGGATCGCCGGTATCTCAGTCCGCGAACGGGGAGCGCGTCAGGTTCTCGCGCGCGTCGAGCATCTCGCGCAGCTCGGCGAGCTTGGCGGGGAGCTTGCTCGCAAGGTCGCGGTTCTCCCCCGGATCTTCCTTGATGTTGTAGAGCTCGAGCTTTCCGCGGTTCGCGATCAGCTTCCACGCGCCGACGACCAGCGAGGTCACTCCACCAGGATTCGAGCGGTCCTTGATCATCGCGGAGAACGCCACGCCGAGCCGATCGTCCGCGTCGCGCTTGCTCGTGAGCAGCGGCGCGAGCGACCTACCGTCGCTCACGGGTGGAGCGAATCCCGCGAGCTCGACCAGCGTCGGGCTGAGGTCGGTCAGGCTGACGGTCTCGACCAGGTGGCCGGTCCGGATCCCCGGGCCAACGACGACGAACGGCACGCGGATCTGGGAGTTGTAGAGATCGGTCGAGTGATTGGGCTCGCCGTGATCGCCGAGCGCCTCGCCATGATCGGCGGTCATGATCACGATCGGTGCACTCTCGGGTGGGCGCTTCGCGAACGCGGAGACCACCTCGGCCAGCATCTTGTCAGATGCCGTCAGCGACCGATCGTACATCCGCCGCCGGGTCTCGAGATCCGCGGGCTCGGAGCCGCCGTTGCTCCAGTTGTGGGGCTCGAGCACGTGCATCCACAGGAACAGCGGGCGCCGGTCTGGCTGCTTCTCGCGCTTCTCGATCCACGCGCGCGCGAGCCCGGCGAGCTTGGTCCCGCTGCGCTCGATCTCGAGGTGCTCGAGCCCGCGCGACAGCCCGGTCCGCGCCTTCTCGCCCCAGAACCCGTCGCAGCACATGAACCCGGCGGTCTCGTACCCCGCGGCGCGCAAGCGCTCCGCCACCATCACGTGCCTGGGATCGATCCGCAGCGCCCATCCGACGACGCGCCCGCGTACGCGGTTCGGCTGGATCCCGGTCATCATCGAAGGGATCGATCGGCGTGTGACGTTGCTCGGCGAGAACGCCCACTGGAACACCGCGCCGCGATCCGCGAGCTTCGCGAGGAACGGCATGTCCGCCCTGCCCCCGTACGGCGGCGTGTGATCGGCACGCACCGTGTCGATCGTGATCAGCACGAGGTCGGGATGGCTCGCGCCGGGCTGGCTCGTCGGTCGGAACACATCGAGCGAGACGTCATCCCGGATCGCGTCGAGATCGAACGCACCGTCGATCAGGAGCCCTGCGACCGGCATCTCGCCCCAGATCGCGAGCGTCACCGTCGGGCGCGTGCGCCAGGTGACGAGTGCGAGGACGATCGCCGCCGCAGCAACCACCGTCAGCGTCCGCGCGATCCATCTCCGATCGCGCGCGAAGCGATGCGTCGCGAGCGCGGCGAGCACGCCGATCACGGGTCCACGCGCGGCACTGATGTCGAGATGACCGAGCTGCGGATTGACCCACGACCAGACGAGCCACAGGGTCCCGGCCGCGAGCACGCCGACCGTTGCGATCACGACCGTCGGCCGCAGCAGCGTGGTGTGACCACGCGCCCGCCACGACCGGTCGATGGCCGAGGCGATCCGAGCGACGCCGAGCGCCGCCGGGCGCGAGCACGCGATCACGAACAGCGCTGCCGCGACGCTGAACACGGGTTGCACGAAGCCGATCACCATCGGCCGGAACTCGGTGATCGATGCGAGCAGGTGCGTTGCCCCGAACGCTGCCGCGCCGAGCACGATCGCGCCGAGCCACAGCGTCAGTAACCAGCCCGCGAGCATCGGCGCGCCCAGCTCGGGATCCACCAGCTGCGCGCGGAGCTCGGCGGGCCGCCAGGCGAGCCAGATCGCGCGAACCGCCAGCGAGACCAGGAACAGCGCAGGCAGCGTGAACATCACGATGAACCCGACCCCGGCGCCGACCTCGTACGGCGTGCCCATCGAGAGCGCCTCCGAGATTCCCGCTGCCAGCGCACCAGCGCATGCCGCGGGCCAGCTCGCGGCGCACCAGCGCGCGGTCGCAAGCAGGCGCCCGCTGGGTCGTGCTTCCATCCTGGATTGATCCTAGTCGAGCCGCAGGTTCCCGACCAGTCGCCGGCTCGCCGCGCTCCGACCTGTGGAATCATCGCGCCGTGCGCCTGCTGGCGATGGCCCTGATCGCGCTGAGCAGCTCGGCGATCGCGGACGCACGCACGATCTCGGGTCTCGTCTTCATCGATGACAACCACGACCGCCTGCCCTCCCCCGGGGAGCGCACGATCGCGAGCGCGGTGGTCGCCTACGAGGTGTCCCGGTTCGTCGTGACCAACGACGCAGGAGCGTTCCAGCTCGAGGTCCCCGACGATGCGCGTGGCAACCTGTGGGTCCGCGTTCCCGACGGCTACGCCCCGGGCCCGGTCTGGGCGCCGGTGGGGGCCACCGACACGATCGACCTCCCCGTGCGACCGCTCGCCACACCGCACCGCGGCCCGCTGACGTTCGTGGTCGCCGCCGACTCGCACGTCGCCGGAGGCCAGCCGTTCTTCGGCGATCTCGCGCAGGTCGCGGCCGACGCCACGGCGCTCGATCCGCCACCCGCGTTCTTCACGATCCTCGGTGACATCACGCAAGGCAACCAGGACGCCGAGTTCGATCTCGTCGACCGATCGCTGAACGAGCTCGGGATCCCGTACATCCCCGTCCCCGGCAATCACGACTGGTACGACGGCGGCGCGACCTGGAAGCGGCGCTACGGCCCCGACAACTACAGCTTCGATGTCGGGGACGTGCACTTCGTCGTGTGGAACATGGCGATGAGCGAAGCCGATACCGCGCGCTACCTCGGCGCCGAGCTCGAGAGGGTGGCCGACGGGATGACTGTCGTCGCGATGACCCACGCGCCGCCGACCCCGCAGGTGCTGCACGTGCTCGACACGCTCGGCGTCGACTACCTGCTGACCGGCCACACTCACTCGAACCGAGTGATCGATCACGGCGGCCTGATCGAGATCACCACCGAGCCGCTGATGATGGGCGGTCTCGACTACGCACCCGCGGGCTACCGCGTGATGACGCTCGACGGCGGAGCGCTGACGTCCTACCACCGCACCGTCGTCGATGCGCCGGTGCTCGAGGTGATCGCGCCGGCACGCGGGCAGTGCACGCCCGCCCTCGGCGGTGAGCTCGTGATCGCCGCCGAGCTCGATGCTGGGACCGCGCGGGTCGCCGCGCACGTCGATTGCGGCTCGGAGCTGAGCCTTCGCTACGCCGGCGGCTGGAGCTGGCGCACGCAGCTACCGGCGCTGACCGTCGGCCCTCACACCGTCACCGTCGAGGCGCGAACGCCATCGGGGATCCGGGCGCGTCGCACCGTCGGGTTCGAGGTCTGCCCGGTCCCCCCGGCGCCGCCGCAGGGAGCGGACTGGGCGCAGGTCGGCGGAGCCGCGGATCACGCCGGAGCAACCGCGCACGAGCTGCGGCCACCGCTGGTCGCACAGTGGACCGCGAGTGTCGGTGGGCACGTCGTGACGTCGGCGCCGGTGATCGCCGGTGGCAGCGTGTTCGTCACGGCGTCGGATCTCGGCGCGGGAATCGGAGGTGGCGTGATCGCGTTCGATCTCGCGACCGGTGCCGTGCGCTGGCGAACCGCAACCCCGATCCCGACGCGCGCAGGGCCCGCGGTCGTCGGCGATACCGTGATCGCCACCCAGATCGACGGCACCGTGCTCGGCCTCGACACCCGCGATGGAGCGATCCGCTGGCGCTACGAGCTCGGCATCGGCGTCGAGCCGCGCGGTGCGGCAACGTTCGCTGCGCCGGTCGCCGATGCAGGCGATGTCCTGATCGGAAATCAGCGCCGGCTCGCCGCGATCGATGCGAGCACCGGCGCGGCGATGTGGCTCCAGGATCCGGTCCGGCGCAGCGAGGACTTCAACTCGCTCGCTGCGCTCGCGGTCAGCGAGGGCGTCGCGGTCGGTGTGCTCAACCGCGAGATCGGCGGCATCTTCGCGTGGGAACGCCTGACCGGGAGGTTGCTGTGGCACGTCGCCGACGGCGGGTTGACGTTCTCGGTCAACGCGTCGCCGGTGATCGCGAACGGGCTCGTCTACATCGTCAACGGCGCGACCGAGGTGTTCGCACTCGACCTCCACACCGGGGTCCGGCGGTGGAAGACCAAGCTCGATCCGACGGGGTTTGACTGGGCGATCGCGACGGTCGGCACGCCGGCGATCGCGCGTGGCATCCTCGTGGTCCCCACCCTGTGGCAGCAGCTCGTCGCGCTCGATGCGACCAGCGGCATGCCCCTGTGGCAGGTCGCCGCGCGCCCGGCGGCGGTGCGGACCACGCACTATCGCGGACGTGGCGAGGCCGGCTTCGAGGCCTCGCCGGTGATCACCGGTGACATCGTGTGGACGGCCGACACCAGTGGGCGGCTGACCGCGCTCGCGCTCGAGACCGGCGCTTCGCTGTGGCACACGGATCTGCGCACGCCGGTGCTCGCCGGGCTCGCGACCTCCGGGGACTGGCTCGTGATCGCGTCCTACGACGGAACCGTGCGTGGGCTGCGGACGACGCCGAGCGAGCGGCGGGTGCCTGCCGCGCAGCGCTGCGATCTCCCACCGCGGTCCGGCTGCTGCCAGACCGGCGCGGCCGATGCGAGCCCGGTCGCGTTCGCGATGATCGTCGTCATCGGCTACGCCCGGCGGCGGCGGCGCAGGACCAGGAGCGCGAGCGCGAGCGGTACGCACCCGGCACCGGAACCCGTGCTGCACGCGTAGTAGGTGCCGCGCTCCTCGACGTTGCCGTCATCGCCACCGAAGCCGTTGCCATCGAGTGCCGCGACCAGCGAGCCGCCCTCGTAGTCGATCACGACTCCGACCGCGACGACACCACGCCCGCCAGCCTGTTCTTCTTGCGCACGGCCCAGGATCCCCGCGGCCCTGGTCGGCGTCCATTCTCAGCGCGCGTGAGAGCCACGCCTACATCCGCCGCCGTCAGCGAGCCACGTCACGTCGAGCGGTCGCGATCTGCGCACCGAGAGCGGCGTCCCACATCAGCGGCGATCCATCGGGCAGCGGCTGCATCGCCACCGCGCGGCGCAGGGCATCGCGCGCATCCGTGATCCCATAGGTGCAGGTGCACGTGGCACGTGGCACGTGGCACGTCACAACAGCGCTACGGACGAACGATCGTCAGATCGTGAAGATCGCGGCGCCCCAGGTGAACCCGGAGCCGAACACGCTCGACAGGATCCGGTCGCCCTTCTTGACCTTCCCCTCGCGCCGCCAGTGGTCGATCGTCAGCGGGACGGTCGCGGCGGTGGTGTTCCCGTAGAACTGGATCGTGTTGAGGACCTTCTCGGGCGGGATCTTCGCGACCTCGACGACCTTCTCGTTGATCCGCAGGTTCGCCTGGTGCGGCACGAACCACTGGATGTCGTCCCACGACATCCCGGTGTTCGCGAGCGCGGCCTGCGTCGACATCACCATCGCACGCACCGCGTTCAGGAACACCCGCTTGCCGTCCATCTGCGGATACATGCCGCGGTTGGTCTCGCGGTCCTTCGGATCGATGAACAGGTAGGGACGGTGCGCAATGTCGAACAGGCCGAGGTAGAGGTCCATCGCGCCGCTGCCGTCGGCATGCGCGGAGGTGTACATCACGCCATCGCGCGGATCCTCGGACTCCACCGGTCCGAGCAGCATCGCGCCAGCGCCATCACCGAACAGCACCATGACGTCGCGACCGCGCGTCGTGTAGTCGAGCGAGTGGCTGTGGAGCTCCGCGCCGATCAGCAGGATGCGCTTGTACATGCCGGTGCGAACGAACGCGTCCGCCATCTGCAGGGCGTAGACGAAGCTCGAGCACTGCTGGCGGATGTCGAAGCAAGCGCAGCCGGTCTTGTCGATGCCGAGCTTCTTCTGGAGGATCACCGCGGTCCCCGGGAAGTGCATGTCGGGCGACAGCGTGCCGAAGATGATGCAGTCGATCTCGCTGGCGTCGATGTTCGCGTCGGTCAGCGCGCGCTTGGCCGCGTGGAGCGCGAGGTCGCTGGTCGACCACGTTCCATCATTCGGCACGTAGCGGCGTTCCCGGATCCCGGTGCGCTTCTGGATCCACTCGTCGCTGGTCTCGGTCTGAAGCGTCTCCTGCCGTACGTGCTGGTCGTCGAGGTACGCCAGCTCTTCGTTCGTCACGACGCGGTCCGGAACGTAGCTGCCGAGCCCCAGGATCTTCGTGCGGATCATCTCGACGATTTGTACCAGGTCTGGCGTTGGATGCTGCGATGCGGCAGGTTGTATCGGTGCGTCTGCGTCCTCTCGCGGTGGTGGCGATTGCGGTCTGCCTCGCTGCGTGGGGGCGGCCCTCACGGATCGAGCCGCGTTCGCTGCCGGGATGGCAGAGCTATGACCGTTACTGCATTGCATGTCATGGCGCTGCGGGGGACGGCCTGGGCCCCGCAGCCCCGTTCACCTGGGGACGGCCGCGGTCGCTCAGCGCAGGTGAGTACCGCTGGCGCTCGACTCCGATCGGCAATCCACCCACCGATGACGATCTGCGAGCGACGCTGCGTCACGGCGCGGGGGGAACCTCGATGCCCGGGTTCGCGGGGGCACTCACGGAGGCCGAGATCGACGAGCTGATCGCGATCATCAAGGCGTTCTCGCCCGCGTCGTTCGCGGCTCCCGGCACGGCGATCGCGATCGGTACGCCGCCCGCCCCGGATCCAGAGCGCGGCGCGGTCGCGTGGACGCGCCTCGGGTGCGCGTCGTGTCACGGCGCGACCGGCGCGGGCGACGGCCCGAGCGCCAAGGCGATGGCGCGCGCACCGTACGATCTGCGCGCGTTCGTCATCCGCCGCCCACGCGCGACCGACGATCGCGACACACGACGCGCGGCGATCGCGATGTCGATCGCCACCGGGCTCACCGGTACGGCGATGCCTGGCTACGCCGACAGCGTGCCGAAGGCGGAGCTGTGGGCACTCGCGGATCACGTGTTGTCGCTGGCACCCCGCGTCGGACGCACCGATCGCAGCCAGCTCGATCCGGAGGAGATCGCGGCGGATCGCACCGCGAAGATCACGGTCGGCACGTGGCCGGGCCAAGGCGACGACGACGAGGCCGCGATCTTCGGTTCTGCGGTCGCACCGCAAGGGCCACCGCCCGCGGGACTCGCTCCGGCACAAGCGTCGCTGTCGGCGCGCCAGTGCGCGCGCTGTCACGCCAAGCAGCATCGCGAGTGGGAGAGCTCGCTCCACGCACGCGCGGCCTCGCCCGGCCTGATCGCCCAGATCGATCACGCACTACCGGCGACGGAAGCCGAGTCGTGCCAGCGCTGTCACAACCCACTCGCCGAGCAACGTACCGATCGCCAGCTTCGCCACGAGGGCATCTCGTGCGCGGGCTGTCACGTCCGCGCATGGACACGACACGGACCGCCCGATGTCGCGCCCTCGCTGCTCTCGCTACCGGGGTATCCGCTGACGACGCTCGCGATCTACGAGCGCGGCGACTTCTGCATGGGCTGTCACCAGCTCCCTCCTCGCTCCGCGGTCAACGGCAAGCCGCTGCTCAACACGTACAAGGAGTGGCTCGAGGGTCCGTACATGCGACGCGGTGTCCAGTGCCAGCACTGCCACATGCCGAATCGCGAGCACACGTTCCTCGGCGTCCACGATCCGGGCACGTTTCGCCAGGGCTACACGCTGACCGCCGAGGCGCATCGCCGCGACGGCAAGGTCTCGGTCGTCGCCGAGATGATCAACGTCGGCGCCGGTCACTTCCTGCCGACCACGCCGACGCCTGCCGCGTGGCTACGCCTCGAGCTCGTCGATGGCCGAGGTGCTGTCATCGAGGGCGCCACCGCCTCACTGCGGATCGGACGCGACATCTACTTCGACGGTAGCTGGCACGAGCGCGCCGACACCCGGATCCCGCCCGGCGAACGTGCGGTGATGGCACGGGCGTGGTCGGGCGGCCGCGTCGCATCCGCGACCGGCGTGCGCGTCACCGTCGAGGTCCACCCCGACGATTACTACGAGGGTCTCTACCAGACCCGGATGCGCGGCAAGCTCGCCGCGGAGGCACGCGCGCTGTACAAGACCGCGCTCGCTCGCGCGAGGAGCACGCACTACATCTCCGAGCAACGGATCGTCGAGATCCGCTAGGATGAACGCAGATGATCCTCGCGTGCACCGCGTGCGACAGCCGCTACGACGTCACGGGCCATCAGGTCGGTCAGCAGTTCCGCTGCCGATGCGGCGAGGTCCTCACCCTGCAGGCGAACGTGCAGGCAGGCCTGCTCGCGTGTCCCCAGTGCGGCGCTGGTGTCGCCCCGACCGCGAAGGCGTGTGAACACTGTTCGTCGCAGCTGCTGCTCAAGGCGTGCCCGCGCTGCCTGTCGCGCGTGTTCCATGGCCACAAGCACTGCCCGGACTGCGGAGCCGAGCTCGGCCTCGCCGCGATCAGCGCCGTCAACCCGGAACGGCTGTGCCCGCGATGCCCGAACCCGCTCCATGCACGCCGCGTCGACGATCTCGTGATCGACGAGTGCGCGACGTGTCACGGCATCTTCCTCGACCATGTCGCGATCCAGCGGGTCGTCACCGACCGCCAGCAGGCGCGCGCGGACTCGATCCTCGGGACGTTACCGGCCACTGACTCTCCGCAGACGATGCCTGTCGGCGCCCGGATGTACGTGAAGTGCCCGGTGTGTACGACCGTGATGAACCGCAAGCTGTTCGCCGGCGGCTCGGGCGTGATCATCGACGTCTGCCGTGCGCACGGTGCGTTCTTCGATGTCGGCGAGCTGCCGAAGATCATCGAGTTCGTGATGAAGGGCGGGCTCGAGCAGGCTCGAAAGAAGGAGCTCGAGCGCGCCAAGCAGGACGCCCGGCGAGAACAGCAGAATGCCCAGTTCGCGACCATGATGTCGGCGCGGTCGTCGACCCGGGCGGACAGCTTCGAGCACGCGTCTGCCGGAGGTGCGTTCGTCGAGCTGCTGTTCGCGTTGTGGCGCTGATAGGTCGAACCTATCAGAGCCATCACATGGTACGACTTCGGTTATCACCTGGCCGGTCGTAGGTTGAGGGCATGTACAAGACACCCAGCAACCTCTCCGAAGCGGTCCGAGCCAAGGTCGCGCGCACGCTGAACGAGCGCCTCGCGGATGGCCTGGATCTCCACAGCCACATCAAGGTCGCGCACTGGAACATCCGCGGCCCGCAGTTCCCCGCCTTGCACCCGTTGTTCGAGCAGTTCGCGATCCAGCTCGCGGTCCACAACGACGCGATCGCCGAGCGCGCGGTCACCCTCGGCGGGCACGCGATCGGCACGGCACGTCAGGTCGCCAAGGGCTCTCGCCTGCCCGAATATCCCGCCGAGACGACGCGTGACCTCGAGCACGTGAAGGCACTGGCGGAGCGCATCGACACCTACCTCCAGGGTGTTCGCGAATCTCGCGGACTCGCCGAGCAGGAAGGGGATGTCGGGACCTTCGACCTGCTGAGCGCCGTGCTCAACGAGTTCGAGAAGAACAACTGGTTCCTCCGCGCGACGCTGGCCTGACCGGAGTACCCTCCTCGAGTGCTGCGGTTTGCGCTCGTACTGGTGACCGCGGGCTGCGGCTTTCAGGTCTCCGGTGGCACGGACCTCGATGCCGCCGGCCCGGATGGAGATCGTGATCCGGCGGGCGGCGATGGCAGCATCGATGGCGCGTCGGTCGGGGTGTGGAGCACGCCGACGCCGGTGGCCGTCACCGCCGGCGCCGATGACCCGACGCTGACGGCCGACCTGCTCGAGCTCTACTTCAACCTCAACGGCGACATCTATCTGGCGACGCGCGCCACGGTCAGTGACCCGTGGAGCACGCCGACCCTGGTCACCCAGCTGTCGGGCGGCAACGACACCACGCCCGAGGTCTCTGCCGATGGGCTCACCTTGATGCTCGCGAGCGATCGGCCAGGAACGCTCGGCAGCACGGACCTGTGGATCTCGACCCGTGGCTCGCGGGCGGCGGCGTGGGGAATCCCCGTCGTCGAGGTGGAGCTCGGGTCGGTGACGTCGGAGGCCGGCCCGGTGATGACCCCGGATCGTACGACGATCGTGTTCACGTCGTTTCGCAAGGCGAACGTCTCGCCCGACATCTACCTCAGCACGCGCACGGACGTCAGTGGACCGTGGGGCGTGCCGGTCGAGGTCCCGGAGCTCAATACCGACGGCCATGACGGCAGCGCGGTGATCAGCGCCGACAAGCGCATGATCTGCTTCGACAGCACCCGCAGTGGCAACTCCGATCTCTATTGCTCGACGAGGTCGACGCCGAGCTCGACGTTTCCAGCTCCGCAGACCATCCCGGGGATCACGACGACCGAGGTCGAAGAAGATCCGTGGCTGTCACCCGATGGCCGCCATCTGGTGTTCTACAGCAATCGCAACGGCGTGGCCGGCCTGTGGGAATCCACGCTGCAGTGACCGGCTAGACCTCGTGCGGCATCGGTCGGCGCGGCGCCCGGAAGTAGCGCAGCGGCGAGTACGGCCCGAAGTTCGAGACGCGTGACGTGTAGAGGTCGGCGTAGTCGTTGACCTGCTCGCCGAACCGCGAGTTCTCGTTACCCTCGCGAAGGCACGAGCCCCAGTGCGAGTTGTAGGCGCGATCGATCCGCGCCTCGAGCGAATCGACCTCCGCATCCATCAGGCCGGCGCGGTCACGCAGCGAGTCGACGCTCGCGCGCGTGTTCTTGCGCTCTTCCTCGAGGCGGGCACGCAGCGCAGGTGCTGTGGCCTCGTCATCGAGCAGCCGCTGGATCTTCTTCAGCCGGAGCGACTGATAGTCGATCTCGGACTCGAGGTTGCGGTGGCGCCGATCGAGCAGCTCGAGATCCTCGATCTGTGCCTCGAGGCGATCGCTGACCGAGATCTCGCGCTCGAGCTCCTGGAGGACCATCGCGGTGCGCCACATGTGCTGTTTGCGCAGCCGCAGGATGTCGCCGTAGATGTGGTCGCCGATGTAGAGGACCTGCTCGCCCTTGACGCCGGTCATCTGCTCGAACGCGACGACGTTGCCGCCCTGGTAGACCTTGTCGCGCGTGAGGTGCTTGATCTCCCCGTTCGCGACCGGCTGGAACGTCACCGGATCGATCTGCACGAACGGTCGCAGCTCGTTGAAGAACGCGGGCTTCGCGCCACCGACGATCACGATGTCGAAGTAGTTGCGCCACGACGGGTACGCCTTGCGCTCTCCGTCGAGCAGGTAGCTCATCACGACCGTGGTGTAGTCGTAGAGCGAGTTCGTCAGCAGGAAGAGCTTCTTGCCGGAGCTGCGGAACTTGTGCAGCGTCTCGCCGAGCAGCGGGTCCTTGACGATGAACGACGACAGGTTCGCCTTGATCACGCTCTTCAGCGTGTCGTCGCGGTGCGCCTCGTCGATCGCGGTGCGGATGTCGCCGAACAGCTTGTCGTAGTCGACGGTCCCGGTCTGCTTGTCAGCCCAGTTGACCATCGTCGTGTACATCACCGCTTCGGGCAGACCGAACAGCGTGTCGATCCACTCCCAGCGGTCGTTCGACAGGTTGATCTTGTCGTTGCGGTAGGTCGCCTTGCGCTCGTCGTGATTCAGCTCACGAAAGCCATGGAAGCAGCGACCGATGTGGCTGTGGCGGTCGAGCTTGAACACGTTGCCGAGGTGGCGATCGACCATCACGCCGCGGATCGCCCAGCGCGGATCGTACTGGAGCTGGCGAATCTCGTTTGGATAGCCGTGCTTCTCGATCAGCTTGGTCAGCGTCAGCTCGATCGAGAGCTGCTCGAGCTTGTCCTGGTGATAGAGCGCCAGGGTGTAGTCCATGTCGAACCCGATCATCTCGATCGTGTCCATCCGGAGGTTTCGATTGCAGAACACGCGGTTCTTCCGCGGAACATCGATCTCCGTCGTGGTCTCTCCCAGCAGCGCTCCGAGCTGTGAGTCGAGGTCCGGGGTCGCTGCGACCATTCGCCTGAGTGTAGCGTGATCATCCATCCGGGTGCGCTCGTTGCGCGCGCGACTGGGATACATTGAGGATATGGCTGCGTCGCCGCCCGCCTGGAACCGTCCTACCGACCCCTTTGCCGAGCTGATCTCCGCGGAAGCCATCGCGACCCGGGTCGCGGAGCTCGGCGGCCAGATCACGGCGGACTACGCACCCCTCGCAGCGGCCGCGGACGTCGTGGTGGTCGGCGTGCTCAAGGGCTCGGTGATCTTCTTGGCCGACCTCGTGCGCCACATCGCCGTTCCGGTCCACATGGACTTCATCGGCATCTCCTCGTACGGCGACGCGACCACGTCCTCCGGCGTCGTCAGGATCACGCAGGATCTCTCGCGCTCGATCGAGGGCAAACACGTGATCGTAATCGAGGACATCGTGGACACCGGGCACACCGTCCACTACTTGCTCGATAACCTCGCCACCCGCCGTCCCGCGAGCATCAAGCTGTGCTCGCTGCTCCACAAGCCGGAACGCTCGGAGCGCGAGGTCAAGATCGACTATCTCGGCTTCACGATCCCCAACAAGTTCGTCGTCGGCTACGGCCTCGATGTCTCGCAGCAGTATCGGAATCTGCCGTTCATCGGCTACGTGCAGGGCGTCTGACGCATGAACTCCGAAGGGCTGCAGAAACTGCCGGCGGCTCTGTTCGAGATCGGCAAGCTGATCGGCTCCGACCTCGACCCCGGCATCCTGCTGTCCCGGATCGCCGAGCTGATCTGCGATCTGATCGATGCCAAGGCGTGCTCGGTCATGCTGCTCGACGCCGATCGCAAGCGCCTGCTCGCCAAGGCGGCGTACGGGCTGCGCACCGAGCGGATGCACACGCTGTCGTTTGCCGTCGGTGAGGGCGTCGCAGGCTGGGTCGTCGAGCGCGGCACGCCCGCGCTGATCGCGGATGTCTCGCAGGATGCACGGTTCCAGGTGCTGCCCGCGAACCAGACGCCGATCGCGTCGATGATCTGCGTCCCGCTGCTCGCACGCGGCGAGCGCGTCGGCGTGGTGACCGCGACGAGCGAGCGGATCAACGCGTTCGACACCAACCACCTCGAGCTGATCCGGTTCATCTCGATGACGATCGCGCTCGATATCGAGAACGTCCGGCTCCATCGCGTGGCGGTCACTGATCCGCTGACCGGTGCCTACAACCGCGAGTTCTTGATGCAGCGCCTCCCGCAGGAGATCGAGGCCGCGATCGAACGCGACCGGTCGCTGTCGGTCGCGATGGTCGACGTCGATCATTTCAAGGCGGTCAACGATCAGCACGGCCACGGCGTCGGTGATGTCGTGCTCGCCGAGGTCGCGCGCCGGCTGCGCAGCGCGATCCGCACCGGCGACGTGCTCGTGCGCTATGGCGGCGAGGAGTTCCTCGTCGTGTTGCCGAAGGCGGATGCGGGCCGGGCGTGGGAAGTCGGCGAGCGCATGCGGCAGCGCGTATGCGAGCGCGCGTTCGATGTCGGCGATGGTGTCGCCCTGATCCTGCGGATCTCCGTCGGGATCGCGCAGTGGCGGATGGGTGAGCCGATGCCCGATCTGATCGACCGTGCGGATGTGGCGCTCTACGGCGCAAAGGAGCGTGGGCGCAATCGCGTCGAGGTCGCTCCGTGACCGACGACAAGCCCGAACGCCCCGATCCGTTCGCGCCCCTGCCGATGGCGGAGTTGCCGCCGGTCCGGCGCCGCAGTCCGCTCGAGACCCCCGAGGAGGCTCGCGGCCGCGTCCCCGCTGCGCCGGTGCCGACGTCCGGCACGACGTCGTCCGGCACCGGAACGTCCGGCGCTGCAGCCTCCGACGTCGTCACCCCGGACACCGCCACGTCCTGGACGGACGTCCCTGCGCCGGGCGTCCCGCCGTCCGGTACCGGGACGTCCGGCACACCGTCGACCGACGACGCGACGTCGTGGACCGATCTCCCGGCTCCGCCGGCGTCCGGCACGTCGAGCGAGGACGAGCTGCGCGCAGCCGTCGGCGCACCGGTACGGCCCGAGCCGAAACGCCGCCGCGCACCGACCACGACCGACGACGACGATGACGAGGACGAGGACGAGGACGACCGTGGCGGCCCGACGCGGCGCAGCTGGAAGACCATGCTGGTCGCCGCGCTCACGCTCGTGGTCGGCGGCGGAATCGCGGCCGCGGTGATCGTCGGCAAGATCAACAGCGAGCGCTACCTCGTGACCTGCGAGGCCGATCGCGTCGTCGTCCAGCAGGGACGGTCGTTCCCGCCGTGGGGCGAGTCGCCGATGTCGGGCGCCGAGTGGAAGCCGCTCAAGATCCCGCCCGAGGCGCCGTGTCAGCCGTTCGAGACGGAGAACAAGGCCGAGGTCGCGGGCCGGTACCTGAAGATCCTCCAGGACCAGGCGACGACGTTACTGACGGCGCGCGAGGTCACGAACATCGACGAGGCGGAGGCCGACCTCAAGCAGGCGCTGCTCGTCGCACGCTCGCTGCCCAGCGACGATGATCGCGTCAACGCGCGCAACGAGATCGAGCGGTTGCTCGGCGACGTCGTGTACTGGCGCGCCTCGGCGAAGCTGCGCACCGCATCCGAGTCGCTCGATGCCGCGGCCAAGGAGTTCGAGCTCGCCGCCGCCTCGCGGCCCCGCCACGTGACCGATGCGTCGGCGTGGGCGCTCCACGTTCGCAAGCTCGTCGAGCAGCTCCGCGCGGGGCCCGCCGGCGCGCTGCAGTCGACGTTTCCTCCGCTGCCTCCTGGCGAGAAGCCCACGGCGCCGCCCGGGGTCGCGCTGCCGGTCGAGCCGGGCGCCGGCAGCGGCGACACCGGAGGTGCGAGCGAGCCGCCCCCTGCTCCGCCGGCAGATGCGGGTCTGCCGACCGGCGGCGTCCTCCTTTAGTGCCAATGCCACTCGGTTAAGGTCGTTCGTGCACGTGCACGTGCCACGTGCTCGTTCACGTCCACGATCATCGGCAGAGCTTGCTCAGCATTCCGACCACGCGGACCAAGAGCTGCTTGCCCGCCGAC
>JAQBQE010000012.1 GCA_028287135.1 Myxococcales bacterium | reverse complement strand
CTTGCTGGTTCGAGCCCTGACCTTGCTGGTTCGAGCCCTGACCTTGCTGGTTCGAGCCCTGACCTTGCTGGTTCGAGCCCTGACCTTGCTGGTTCGAGCCCTGACCTTGCTGACCCTGCTGACCCTGCTGGCCCTGCTGACCTTGTTGTCCTTGCTGGCCCTGCTGACCTTGCTGGCCCTGCTGACCCTGCTGACCTTGCTGGCCCTGCTGCTGACCTTGCTGACCCTGCTGACCTTGTTGCCCTTGCTGACCTTGTTGCCCCTGCTGGCCTTGCTGCCCCTGCTGACCTTGTTGCCCCTGCTGGCCCTGCTGCTGCCGTTGTTGCTGCTGCTGCTTCTTCTCGCGCCGGCGCAACGCGAGCTCGAGGTTCAGCCGCGCATCCTCGAGCGAGGGGTCCTCGCGCAGCGCCTGCTTGTAGGCCTCGATCGCGTCCTCGAGCTTGTCCTGCCCCATCAGCGCGTTGCCACGATTGAACTGCGCCGAGCCACGTAGCTTCCTGTCCTTGGCGCGCGCGGCTTGCTTCAGATCCTCGAGCGCACGCTCGGTCAGCCGCTGCTTCTCGGCCGCATCCTTGGTGCCCTCGGCCTTCTTGAGCTGCGCGGTGCCGCGATCGTACGCGAGCCCGTCCGCATCGACCTCACCGCGGCGCGCCGCGCGATCGTAGGCCGCGAGCGCATCGTCGTAGCGGCCCTCCGCGTAGGCGCGATTGCCTTCCTGCACGTCCGGATCGGGCGAGCGGAACGGCTCCCATGCCCCGAGGGCGAGCAGCAGGGCCAGCGCGGCGAAGCGACGCACCGCTCGATCATGACATGGCACCGTCACGCTGCCTCCGGATATCGCCGGCGTCGGCGCGTGCCGATCGCCGCCTCGATCACGAGCAGCATCAACCCCGCGAACAGGAACGGCTCGAAGACGTCCTTCATCTCCTTCACCTTCCGGGTCGCGAGCCCGCGATTGATCGCGCGCAGCGCGTCGACGATCGGCTTCGGATCGACCTCCCCGCGCTCGGTGGCGAGCATGAATCGCTTCGGATCACCGCCGGCCTCCGCGAGCGCCTGCATGCCGGCGTCCTCGCGCTTCGAGACCACGCTCGAACCATCGGGCATGCGCTTGGGCTGGGTGGTGCGCCGGTTGCCATTGTACGGATCGATCTCGTAGACGATGCCGCCCTGCTCGGTACCGATGCCGACGAAGAATACCGCGATCCCGAGCTCGCGTGCGTTGGTCACCTCGCGCAGGGTCTCCGGATCGGGGTCGCCGCCATCGGTCAGGATCAGGATCGCCTTGCCGCGCTCGCTCTTCTGCTCGAGGGTCTCCTCGTCATCGGCGAGCTCCTTGGGATCGAGACTCTCACCACGCAGCGGATCTCCGCCGTGGCCGCGCCGGCCGATCCGGGCGCAGCCGAGGTCATCGTACAGATCGGGCCGCAGCAGACACCGCGACACCCGGAGGACCTCCCCGAGGTTCGAGCCCTGCGGAAGATCGCCGGGACCGAGGTCGTTGAGAAACCGGATCGCGACCTCGTGGTCTTCGGTCAGCGGGAAGTGCGACGCCGCGCCGGCGAACACCACCGGCCCGATTCGATCACCGTGGAGCTCGTCGATGACTGCCGTCGCGAGCTCGCGAGCGCGCTCGAGCCGGTTCGTCGGCAGCTTCTTCTCGGTCATCGTGGCGGTCGGCCCGACGTCGTCGACGAGCATCGACTTCGAGACATCGACAGCGACCACCAGATCGAGCCCGCGGATCTCGACCCGGCGCCTGCCTTCGATCTGCGGACCCGCCGCCGCGATCAACAGCAGCATCAGCGCCGCCGCCGCGACGCCGTCCTTGAGCACACGCCGGCCCGGCGACATCGTCGCCATCACCCGGCTGACGATCGGCAGCTCCCCGAGCCTTTGCGTGAGCTGTCGACGCCGCGCGCGATCGTAGAGATGCAGGGCGATCACCACGAGCGGTGACGCGAGCGCGACCCAGAACAGCCACCTGTCGTGGAACGTCACCGACGTCAGCGTGCTCCACAGCTTGCTCACGGCAGCCTCCGGAGCCGTGTGTGCGAGAGCAGCAGGTCGAGCCCGAACAGGATCGCCGCGAGCACCGCGAACGGCAGGAACAGCTGCTTGTCGGGAATCCGCTCCTCGCGGACGCGCTTGATCTTGTCGAGCTTGTTACGCACGGCCTGGAACCCACGATCGAACGTCTCGTAGTCGGTCGCGCGGAAGAACTCGCCACCGGTCAGCGCCGCGATGCTGCGCAACGTATCCGGGTTGACCGACATCCCCCCGAAGAAGCTGTTCTCCTCGCGACCGACGAGCACGGTGTAGACCTTGACGCCCATGTCCTGCGCCGTGCGCGCGGCCTCGTCGGGCTCGAACCGGGTGACCCAGTTCGAATCACCGTCCGAGAGCAGGATCACGACCTTGTTCTTCTTGCCTTTGCAGTAGCCCTCGGCCGAGCACGTGAAGTCCTTGCCACAACGGTTCTCCGCACCCGGGGTCGGATCGCACGTACCGTCAGAGCGCCGTAGCTGCGCGAGCGCGAGTGCGAGCCCGTCACCGATCGCGGTGCCGAGCGCCGGCACATCGCCGATCACGAGGTCGCGCACGATCTGCTCGACGAGCTTGGTGTCCTGCGTCAGCGGGCACTGCAACATCGCCTGCTGACCGAACACGACGAGGCCGACGCGATCGTGCTTCGTACGGCGCAGGAACCGGCGCACCACGCGCTGCGCCGCATCCATGCGATCGCGCGGCAGATCGGTCTCCTCCATCGACTTCGACATGTCGAACACGATCATGATGTCGACCGTGTCTTCCTCGTGCTTGACCGTGCGATAGGTCTCCGGCCGCATCAGGCCGACCGCGAGCGCCGCGATCGCGAGCACCCGGAACACGGCGGGGAGATCCGAGAGCCATGCCGCGATGCCGCGCGCGTGCACGAGCGACGTCTGCGAGAAGCCGAGAGCAGCCGCCCGCCGGCGCTGCAGGTGGAACGAGATCACACCGACGAGCACCGCTCCCGCGACGAGCCACAGCGCGTGCGGCGTGCGCCATTCGATCTTCTCGCCGGCCCGCACGGTGTTGACGTGGTGGTACATGCGCCAGGCGAGCAGCCCACCGATCCCGGCGACCAGCGCCCACGGCACCAGCGCCCGCATGACCACGAAGGTCCTGCGCTGGCGTTCGTCGTGATCCGCGGCCAGGATCCACGCCGCACCGACGACGCCGACGAGGATCGCGACCGACAGGCCGATCGTGGTGGCGAGCCGCACGGGTGCAATCCCGAGCACGCTGGCGGAATCCGCGATCGTCACGGGACCGCTTCCCCGGGCGTCGTGGGCGTCGCGCCGCCCTTGGCCGCACCATCGTGGATCTGGGTCGTCGTGACGACCAGCGCCCGCGCATCATCGAGCACGCCGTGCGCCTCGCCCGCGGTGGCGCGCAGCCCGCCGTACTTGACGACATCGCAGCGCTCGAGCCAGGTGCCGATCATCGCGCGCTCCTCGGCCGGTGCCGCCCGGAGCCGGCGGAGCAGCTCGCTCGTCGTGAGGTCACGGGTGGCGACGTGATAGCGCGCACCGATGTAGTCGCGGATCACGTCGACCATCTCCGCGTAGCCGCTCTTCCGATCATCCTCGCGATCGAGCACGCCCGAGCCATGGATCGCGAGCAGCGCCTCGAGTGCGCGCTTGCCGGTCATGTCGATCCGGCGCGGCGAAGCGACGACGCCGCCTGTGAGCTCGACCGTGTGCCTTCGCCGGCGCCGCAACCACCACAGCGTGCCGAGGCCCACGATCAGGACACCGCCCGCGGCGGAGCCGACCCACAGCCAGAACCAGTCGCGCGCGACGAGCTGCCGCGGCGGGTGCATGTCGCGCACGGCCTTCGGATCGTCGACGACATCGCCGAGCACGCCCTCGACCCGCAGCGGAATGATGTTGGTCTCGACCTGCCCCGCACGCCCACCGACGGTGTACGTGACCGCGATCGGCGGGATACGCAGCTCGCCGAGCTCCCACGCGAGGACATCGATCTGCCACTCGCGCGTTCGCTTGCCATCGGCCCGCGCACGATCCTCGGAGTCCTTCCTGCGAATCTCGAACGCGGAGCCGAGCTCGAGCGGCTCACGCAGGTTGACCTCGACACCATCGCCGAACGTTGCCGTGACGAACACGGTGAACCGCCCGCCGAGCCGCACGACCGACGGGCTCGCCGATGCGCTGACCTCCGGCGCGTTGATGTCAGTCGGCAACTGGATCACCCGTCCCGAGCCCGAGCCCGAGCCCGAGCCCGAGCCCGGATCGGTTGCCGACCCCGAACCCGATGCCGAACCCGAACCCGGTGCCGACCCCGGATCCGTCACCGAACCCGAACCCGTCGCCGAACCCGATGCCGAACCCGAGCCCGTTGCCGAACCCGAACCCGAACCCGATCCCGGATCCGTCGCCGACCCCGAACCCGAACCCGACCCCGTGACCCAGCCCGATCCCGAACCCGGATCCGCGGCCGGACCCGAACCCGCGCCCGGATCCACCGGCTGCGCGATCGCCGAGCCGGCCGAGAACAGCACCGCCGCGATCGCCATAAAGATCTCCGCTCGGCGGCCTCGGCGTCTTGGCGGTCGATCCTCGGGCACACGGCCCGCCGGGCGAAGCCCAGAATCCTCTCTGCTCTGCGACCTCTGTGCCTCTGCGGTAGATCCTCCGGGCACACGCCCTGCCTGGACGACGGGCACACGCCCCCATCGGGCGAAGCCCGCCAGATCCTCTGCTTTGCGTCCTTTGCGTCTTTGCGGCTCCGTCTCCCTCTCCATCTCCATCTGCATCTCCGCCTCCGCCCCCCGGTCCCCCGCCGCCCTCATGCGTGCGCCATCCGCTTCGCCCGCGCCTTGAAGAACGCGATCAGCGCATCGACGTACGGCCGATCGGTCCGCACGTTCACGATATCGAGGTTCAACCTCCGCAGCGCGAGGTCGCGGATCGCCGCTGCCGCCTTGGCGCGCCGCGCATAGTCCTTCGCCGCATGACTGCTCGTGTCGACCTCGACGACGAGACCACTCTCCAGATCCTCGAGCAGGAGCAGGCCCACGTCGGGGAGCTGCTCCTCCATCGGATCATTGACGACGACCGGCACGATCTCGTGCCGCTGCCGCGTGATCTGCATCGACCGCTCCCAGCCATCCGCCAGGAAGTCCGACACCAGGAACACGACCGAGCGACGCCGCGCGACCTTGCCGAGGAAGTCGAGGCCGGCGGCGAGGTTGGTGCCGCGTGACTCCGGCTGGAACGCGAGGATCTCGCCGATCACGCGCAGCACGTGGCGCCGGCCCTTCTTGGGCGGCACGAACTTCTCGACCTTGTCGGTCACGATGTAGAGGCCGACTCGATCGTTGTTCTTGATCGCGGAGAACGCGACCACCGCTGCGAGCTCCGCGGCGAGCTCGCGCTTGGCCGCGCCACGCGTGCCGAAGAACCCCGAGGCGCTCATGTCGATCACGAGATTGACCGTGCGGTCGCGCTCTTCGACGAACTGCTTGACGTGCGGTGCGTTCATCCGCGCCGTGATGTTCCAGTCGATCGCACGAACATCGTCGCCCGGGTAGTACGGGCGAACGTCGCTGAAGATCAGGCCGCGGCCCTTGAACACCGAGTGGTACTGGCCGGCGAGCACGTCCTCGACGAGCCGCCGCGACGCGACCTCGATCTTCCGCGCCTTCTTGAACAGCTCGGCGGTCGTCAGACCCATTTCACGGCACCGGGAGGTACTCGAAGATCCTGCGGACCACGTCCTCGGAGCTGACGTCCTCGGCCTCGGCCTCGTACGTGAGCATCACGCGATGGCGCATCACGTCCATCGAGATCGCCTTGATGTCGTCGGGGGTGACGTACGCGCGATGGCGGATGAACGCGTGGGCGCGGGCCGCGGTCGCGAGGTTCAGGGTCGCGCGCGGCGATCCGCCGTACTCGATCAGCGGTGCCAGCTCGCCGAGCCCGTAGTCGCGCGGACGCCGCGTCGCCTGGACGATGTGCACGATGTAATCGCGGACGCGATCGTCGATGTAGATCGAGCTGACGACCCGGCGCGCGGCGCGCACGTGCTCGATCGTGGTGACCTCGCTCGCACCGGGCGTATCTCCCATGCTCATGCGATCGAGCATCGCGCGCTCGTCATTCGCAGTCGGATAGCTGACCTTGATCAGCAGCATGAACCGATCGAGCTGTGCCTCGGGCAGCGGGAACGTACCCTCCTGCTCGATCGGATTCTGCGTCGCGAGCACGAGGAACGGATCGGGCAGCTTGTGCGTCGTGTCACCGATCGTGACCTGGCGCTCCTGCATGGCCTCGAGCAGCGCGGACTGGACCTTTGCCGGCGCGCGATTGACCTCGTCCGCGAGCACGAGGTTTGCGAACAGCGGACCACGCTTTTGCGTGAACTCCGCGGTGTGCATGTTGTAGATGATCGTCCCGGTGATGTCGGCCGGGAGCAGATCGGGCGTGAACTGGATCCGCTGGAACGACGCGTTGATCGTCTGCGACAGCGTCTTCACCGTCAGCGTCTTCGCCAGGCCCGGGACCCCCTCGATCAGGCAGTGGCCACCGGTCAGGAGGCCAATCATCACGCGCTCGACCATCTCGCGCTGCCCGACCACGACGCGCCCGACCTGGGCGAACACGTCATCGAGGAACGCGCTCGACTGCTTGACCTCCTCGGTCAGGCGAGCGATGTCGTCCTGGGTCCGTGCCGGGGGAGCCGGGATCGTTGCCCCGCCGTCGAGGACCTGGTGCGGGCCCGACGGATTCGTGGGCAGTTCCGCAGGACTGACCGTAGGCAACGGATCGCGGAGGGTGTCCATGGACACCCCAGACGATGTCATGAAATGCGGTGATGTGCCCGTGCCGTTCGTCCCCACGGGGACGCAACCATTCGCGTGCTCCTGCGTATTCCGCGCCCACGCCGGAGCCCGTGCACGCACACGGGTATATCGTGAACGCCATGGCGGACCACCCCGTCGCGCTCGCAGCCGTCGACTTCTCGACTCACGTCCTGTCGCTGGCTTCGACCGCGTTGATCTCGATCGGAAATATGCCTGCCCCGGATGGGCAGCCTCACGAGGTCGATCTCGAGACCGCACGTCACCTGATCGACGTGCTGGCGATGCTCGAGACCAAGACCAAGGGCAACCTCGACGAGGCCGAGGCCAAGCTGCTCGCCAGCCTGATCTACGATCTGCGCGTCGCCTTCGTGGACGCCCAGAAGGCGCACGGGGCGAAGCCGGCGTGAATCGCTGGTTCGCAGGCGCGCTTCTCGCGCTGGCTGCCACCGGCTGTCGCGAGCGCATCGAGCCCGACGTTCACGCCGCCCCGACCTCTGTGCTCGCTGGCGTCAGCGCCGCCCCGACCGAGAGCACGCGCATGTACGGCAGCACGCCGTCATCGTTCGTCGATCTCGTTGCGAGCACGCGCCAGGGCGTCGTCGGTATTCGCTCCGCGACCCCGGTGAAGTCGGGCCCGGCCGCGATGTTCCCCGGCGCGCCGGACTCGACCGCCGATGTCTCGCTCGGCACCGGCTTCCTGATCGAGGCCAAGGGCGTCTACGTCGTCACCACCGACACGATCGCGGCAGCCGCCACGGAGCTGCGCATCGTGCTCGACGACACGACCGAGGTCCCCGCGAAGGTGATCGGCCGCGACGTCGATCTCGATCTCGCCCTGCTCTCGGTCGATCGGCCACGTCTCCACGCCCTGCCGATGGGCGACTCCAACGATCTCAAGGTCGGCGAGTGGATCGTGGTCCTCGGCAATCCGTTCGGCGAGGAGGTGACCGCCACCGCGGGTCTCGTCTCGTCGACCGGGCGCGAAGCTGCGGGCTCGTTGCTCCAGGATCGCGGCATGGGCTACCGCACGTTCCGGATGTTCATGCAGACCGACGCCCGCATCCACCGCGGCAACTCCGGCGGCCCCGTCCTCGACACCTCGGGTCAGGTCGTCGGCGTCGCCGTCGCGACCGGCGATCGCCCGGGCGAGCTGTCGTTCGTGATCCCGATCAATCGCGTGCGCGAGGTGATCGATGCCCTTCGCGATCACGGCCAGGTCGCGCGCAGCTGGCTCGGCGCGAAGGTCAAGCCGGTGACCTCCGACCTCCAGCAGACCCTGGGCCTTCCGTCCGCCGGTGGCGCCTACGTCACCGAGGTCGTGCCCAATTCGCCGGCGATCCGCTCCGCGCTGCGCGCTGGTGACGTGATCCTGAAGTGGGGCGATCACCCCGTCGATCATCGAACGCTGCCGTGGGCCGTCGCGAGCACGCCCGCGGGCCGACCGACGACCGTGCTGCTGTGGCGCAATGGCGCCGAGCTGCCGATCGCGATCGTCACCGAGAAGATGCCGCAATAGCGATGGACGAGACGGCGGCGACCACGAGCTGTCCCGACCGCGGCCGCCTCGCCGCGCTGCTGAGCCGTACCCTGCGGCCCGACGAGCTCGGTGATCTCGAGTCGCACATCGTCACGTGCAACGAGTGCCGCCGTCAAGTCGCCCTCCTCTCGCCCGAACAGCAGCCTTCCTCCGGTGCGCAACGCATCGGGCGTTATGTCGTGATCCGGAAGCTCGGTGAAGGCGGGATGGGCGTGGTCTATGCGGCACGCGACCCCGCCCTGCGCCGCGACATCGCACTCAAGGTGCTGCGCGGACAGACCGCCTCCGTCGGCCCCGGGGATGCGATCCGGATGCGACGGGAAGCGCAGGGCCTCGCGCGCCTGGCTCACCCGAATGTCGTCTCGATCTATGACGTCGGCACGCACGACGACGAGATCTACCTCGCCATGGAGCTGATCGAGGGTGGGTCGCTGGCAACCTGGCTCGAGAAGCAGCCGCGTGCATGGCGCTCCGTCGCCCGTGTGCTGCTCGAGGCGGCCGAGGGGCTCGCTGCTGCCCACGGTGCGGGGCTGGTGCACCGCGATATCAAGCCCCACAACGTGATGGTGACGACGGACGATCGGGCCAAGGTCGTCGACTTCGGACTTGCCTACAGCGCGAATGCCGCGCCCGACGACGTCGGCCACATCGACGATGCCAACGACATCTCCCAGCGGGTCACCGCCACCGGCGCGTTCATCGGCACCCCGCTGTACAGCGCCCCGGAGGTGCTCGCGGGTCAGCTCGGCGACGCCCGGAGCGACGTGTTCAGTTTCTGCGTGATGGCCTACGAGGCCCTCTACGGACGGCGACCGTACGAGGCGACCACATTTGCCGAGCTCCGCGACCGGATCACCAAACCCATCGAGGTACCGCGATCACCGCGCCTTCCGCGGGTCCTCCGCCGCATGGTGCTGCAGGGACTCGCGGTGGATCCCGCCGCCCGACCGGCCGTCATCGGAGAGCTCGTGCCCTCGCTGCGCGCGGCGCTGTGGCCGCGGGGAAAGATCGTCGCCGGTGGACTCGCTGGGCTTGCGGTGCTCGCCGGCGTTTCGGTGGTCGCGGCACGCGTCAGCGAGACGCCCGCGGCAGACCCATGCGCGCTCGACCAAGCGGGGGCTCCTACCTGGACGGGGGACCAGGAGACGCGCGTCCGAACAGCGTTTGCTGCCACCAAGCGCCCGTATGCGGCCGCCGTCGCGGATCAAGTCGTCCGCGAGCTGCGCACGTTCCCGGGAGAGTGGGCCGGGGCCCGGCGTACAGCATGTCTCGCCACACGCGTGCAGGGCGTGCAATCCGACGAGCTGTTCGATCTACGGCTCGCGTGCCTTGAACAGCGCGCGCGTGGAGTTGCCACGCTGACCGGATTGTTCGAGATCGCCGATGGTGCGCTCGTCGAACGCGCAGCGAATGCAACGCTCGCTGCGACCAGCTTGGCGGCGTGTGACGGCGGGCGGGATTTGCTGTCACCGATGCGCCCGCCTTCCGACCCTGCTCGTGCTACGCGGTTCGCGGCGGCCCGGATCGAGCTCGATCGTGCCGACACCCTTCTTCTGGCGGGCAAGAGGAGTGACGCCGCGGCGATCGCGCAACGGGTGAAAGGGGAGGCCGATGCGATCGGACATCCGGCTCTCGGCGCGCGAGCGGCGAGGATCTTTGCAACGGTCCATTCGGATCGCGATGATGCCAAGACCCTATTCGAGGATGCCGCCCGGCGCGCGGAAGCAGCCGGTGACGATCGCACGCGCGTCGAAGTAGCGCTCCAGCTCGTGCAGGTGTGGAACGCGGAGACAAACACCAAGGAAGTCGCCAAGCTGTTTGGTGACGTCGACGCGATCATGACCCGGATCGGCGCACCGACCGATCTCGTGGCGAAGCTCGCGTACCAGCGTGGCCGGATCGGGATCGACGAAGGAACGTACGTCCAAGCCGAGAACTGGCTGCGCACCGCCCGGCTGCTCCAGATCCTGAACCATCCGAGCGCGCCCGACACCCTGGCCATCGACAGCGACCTCGCGCTCGTCGTCGCAGAGCTCGGTCGACTCGACGAAGCCGATCGGTTGCTGGCCGCGGCACTCGCAGTCGCGGAACACCAGGAGGGCGCGACCCATCCCGAGGTCAATGCACTGCATCTCTCGCGAGGCCAGATCGCGTCTGCCGCGAACAACCACGCACTGGCGCGAGACGAGCTCACGCTGGCCGCCGCGGGATTCGATACCGGCGAAGGCAACGACAAGGCGTCCGCTACCCACGCTCGCGCCGACCTCGCGAGGGTGCTCGTGGCGCTGGGCGATCACCCGGCGGCCCTTCGCACGATCGACCGCGCCATCGCCGATCTCGAACAGCTCGACGGCCCGGACGGACAGAACGTCGGGACGGCTCGTAAGATTCGTGCCGAGGTACTCGCCGCGAGCGGTGATCCGATGGCTGCCGTCGCCGAGTTCGACCGCGCACTGGCGATTGTCGAAAAGGTGATCGGTCCCGATCACGCCCGCGTCGGGAGCATCATCGACGGTCGTGGGAAAGCACAGCTTGCGCGCGGGCAGATCGACGCTGGGATCGCCGACCTCACACGGGCGCGGGCGATCTACCAGAAGGCCTTCGGCACCGCGCACCCGACGTTCACCGATATCACGCTCGAGCTCGCCGAAGCCTATCTCCGCGGATCGCGAGCGCCCGCTGCCGTCCCGTTGCTCGAGGGATTGATCGAAACCTCGCCCGGCCATCGCGCGCGCGCCACCGAGCTTCTGAAGACGATCCGCCGCCAGCCCTAGTTGAGGCCGTCGTCGCCGCCCGACAGGAAGCGCGCGAGTACGGTCTTCTGGCCGATCACGCCGAAGTCGACCACGACCTTCAGATCCTTGCCGGTGCCCGACAGTGCGACGACCCGGCCGGGGCCGAGCGTTCCGTGGACCACCGTCGAGCCGACCATGAACGCGCCCTTGCCCTGCCCGCGCGCCGCCTCGTCATCGACACGATACACCGGCTCCTCGTCGTACTCGACGCGCTGATCCATGTCGTCACCGCCGCGTCCGCCCATGCTGCCGCGCGGTCCACGCCCCCGACCCGCCCAGTTGCCATCGACGATCCGCGGTGCGGACGGCGTCTGCGCCCGCGAGCGGAGCGGTGCTGCGAGGCAGCCCGGCGGCAGGTCATCGAGGAACCGCGACGGTCCATTCATCCGGATCTCGCCCCACACGCGCCGCGTGCGCGCATGCGTCAGAACGAGCTTCTCGCGGGCGCGGGTGATCGCGACGTAGGCAAGCCGGCGCTCCTCCTCCATCGCCGCATCCTCGCTCGTGCCCTCGCGCTCGCGCAGCGACGGGAACAGGCCGTCCTCGAGGCCGGAGATGAAGACGAGCGGCCACTCGAGCCCCTTGGCGACGTGGATCGTCATCAGCACGACCTGCTCGCTCGCGGTCTGATCGCCCGCGGACGACAGCGCGATCCTCTCGAGGAATCCGTCGATCGCTGCGCGCCCTCGGCCCGATGGATCCTCGTCGGTCGACGCCTCGGTGCTCTCGTCGTCGAAGTCCGACGCTGTGGTCACGAGCTCGGCGAGGTTGTCGAGCCGATCGCGCGACTCGCTGCTGCCGTCGGTCTCGAGCTTGGTCCGCAGACCGCTGCGATCGACGATCTGGATGATCGTCTCGGCGACCGAGGCACCCTGCTCGATCACATCGACGAGCCCGTCGACGAGCTCGACGAACGCGTGCAGCTTCTTGCGTGCAGCCGCACCGAGCCCGGCGACCTCGCCGCGCGCCGCGAACCGCGCTGCATCGAGCAGTCCGTGCCCGGTGGTCCGCGCCGCCGCCCGCAGCCGATCGACCGTGGTCTCGCCGACTCCGCGCGCCGGCACGTTGACCACCCGCTCGAACGCGGAGTCCGCGGCCGGGTTGTTGAGCAGACGCAGGTACGCGACCACATCCTTGATCTCCTTGCGCTCGAAGAACGACACCGCGCCGACGACCTTCGCCGGCACGCGCGCCGCGCGCAGGTGCTCCTCGAGAACGCGCGACTGGGCGTTCGTGCGATAGAGGATCGCGATCTCGCTCGGTGACGTGGGCCCGTCATCGAGTGCGCGCCGGATCGACTGCGCGATGTAGTAAGCCTCGCCCCGCTCGTCGCCCGCCGTGTAGACCTCGATCGGATCGCCGCCGCCCTTGTCGGTCCACAGCGACTTCTCATGGCGATCGCGATTCTTGCGGATGATGCCGTTCGCCGCGTCGAGGATCGTCTGGGTCGAGCGGTAGTTGTGCTCGAGCTTGATCACCTTCGCATCGGGGAAGTCGCGATCGAAGTCGAGCAGGTTCCGCGGCTCCGCACCGCGCCACGCATAGATCGACTGGTCGTCGTCGCCGACGACGGTCAGGTTCCGCGTCGCATCCGCGAACTGCCGGACCAGGTCGTACTGGACCTTGTTGGTGTCCTGGAACTCGTCGACCAGCACGTGTCGGAACCGGACCGCGAGGTGGCGCCGCGCCTCCTCGATCGAGAACAGCTTGAGCACCTTCAACAGCAGATCGTTGAAATCGACCGCGTTCTCCTTGGCGAGCTGCGCCTCGTACATCGGGTAGATCTTCTCGACCACGTCGTCGAACATCCCGGTCTGGATGCTGCGCGGGTCGACGCCCCGGTTCTTTGCGCGATCGAACCGCGACAGGATCGTCCGCGGCGAGCACTGCTCGTCGAACCCGGTCTCCTTGAGCAGCTTCTCGACCAGCTTCATCTGATCGTCGTCATCGAAGATCGCGAAGCTCTTGGTCAGCCCGACCTTTTCACCATGCCTGCGCAGTAGCCGCGCGCACGTGGAGTGGAACGTGCCGATCCACATCGCGTCCGCGGCCTCACCGAGCATCTCCCTCAGCCGGTGCCGCATCTCGCCGGCAGCCTTGTTCGTGAACGTCACCGCGAGGATCGACCACGGCTCCGTGCCGGTCTCGACCAGCCGGGCGATCCGGGCCACGAGTACGCGCGTCTTGCCGGTGCCGGCGCCTGCCAGCACCATCATCGGCCCGTCACCGTGCTCCACGGCGGCGCGCTGCTCCTCGTTGAGTGGCGTGCTCACTGCACCTGCGTAGCATGCCTACCTGACAGGAGGGCTGGATCGGGAGGAGCCCAGAAGGAGCCGCCAGCGCGTGTGACGGAGACTGGCGTGTGCTCGGAGGGAGCCGCAAAGACGCAAAGAGCGCAAAGCAGGAGAATCTTCGGGCTTCGCCCGGGGGACGTGTGCTCGGAGAGATCACCGCAGAGACACAGAGGACGCAGAGCTGATCGATGTGGCCTGGCCGCTGCGCGGTTCTCGTTCTGCGGCGCTGCGGTTCACTCTCGAGACACACGCCGTCATGGCGGCGGAGCTCCGAGCAAGCGCACTGGCCATGGCGGGCGAAGCCGACATGATCTCCGCTCTGCTCGGCGTCCTCCGCGGCTCTGCGGTTCAACGATCGAGGCACACGCCCCGGGAGCCCCCAAAGGTTCTGCTCCGCGTACTCTGTGGCTCTGCGGTTCAACCGTCGGAGCACACGTCCTGGGGCGTAGTGGCCTGGCCCCGATTCCGTGGACATCCCCCCGTCACAAAGGAGAATGTCCCGTGCCCAAGAAGGCAAAGCAGTACAGCAGCCCGTTTAGAGCCAACGCCGTTCGTCTGGCAGTCGAGTCCGAGCGT
>JAQBQE010000032.1 GCA_028287135.1 Myxococcales bacterium | reverse complement strand
AAGCGGAGCGCGGGCGCGCGAACGGATTGATGTACGCGTCGAAGTACGGCGGCGGCATCATCGGTGGAGCGGGGATGTCGTGGCTGATCGCGGTGTCCGGGCTGCGAGCGGCGCTGGTGCTCCAGGTGATCGTGCTCGGCGCGATCATGCTCGTGCCACTGCTCGTTCGGGAACGCAGTGCGCCCGCACCGAAACCTCCGGCGCTCGGCACGGTGCTGCGCTCGCTGGTCCAGGCGTTCAGCCTGCGGTCGACGCTCCTGTGTGGCGCTTTGATGCTCGGCTCGAACCTGGCGACCGGCATGCTCAACGCGATCGCGAACGTGTTGTTCACCCAGAAGCTCGGATGGACCGATACCGAGTACGCGACGCTCACCGGTGGCCCAGGTCTCCTGATGGGGCTCGGCGGCTCGGTGCTCGGTGGCTTCCTCGCCGATCGAGTCGGCCATCGACGGCTTGCTGCGATCGCGTCGACGGTACTCGCGTTGCTGTGGCTGACGTTCGCGCTCGGTGAGGCGTGGTGGACGGATCGGACGTTCGTCTACGCGCTCGCGCTGGTCGAGCCGCTGTGTCAGTCGGTGCTGACGGTGTCGCTGTTCGCGCTGTGCATGGACGTGTCGTGGCCACGGATCGCTGCGACCCAGTTCACCGCCTACATGGCGCTCGGGAACTTCTCGACGACCCAGGGCTTCCGGCTCGCAGGTCACGCGGACGGGTGGTGGGACTACCAGGGCATCTACCTCGCGGCGGCGGGCATGCAGATCGCGATCACGCTGATCCTCCCGCTGATCGATCCGCAGCAGACGCGACGGACACTCGCGCGCGACGATCAGTCAGGGTAGCGAACGGCGTCCTGCACCACGCTCGGTGCAGGGAGCTGCGCATCGCGGAACGCACGGCCCATCGCATCGAGGCTGCCGTACCCGACGGTGCGCGCGACATCACTCGGCGTTCCGCCCGGCGACGACAGCATCAGCACCGCGGCGCGCAGGCGCAGCACACGCATCGCATCGCGAAACCCGGCGCCGAACAACCCGAACGTCCGCGTCAGCTCGCCGAGATCGCGGCCGAGCTGGCGGAGCGAGAGCTTCGCGACGATCGCGATCTGCTTGAGCGATGCCGACGTCGCGAGGTCCTCGTACAGCGGGCGCAGGACGTCCCACAGCCGGAGGAACCGGTCGGGCTCCTGGGCGACGACGCTCGAGGTCAGGTCGCTCGACAGGACGCCGGCCTCACCGAGCCGGACCATCAGCTGATGCAGCGCCTGTTCGCTACGCTCGCGCTCGAGCACGGCGTACGCCTCCCAGACGGCGGTCGGCAGCTCGAGCGGGCCGTGCGCGAGCCCGATCGGACGACGCACATCGCTCGCCGGAATCCGGAGCTCGGCGATCACGCCGGGCGCGCCCCACGAGCGGAACTTCGACGAGTCCGTCATCACCCGATCGAACTCGGTCTCCGCGAGCAGGTAGGCCTGCGGTCCCACGACCGCGGGCTTGCCGTTGACCGCGAACGAGCCCTGGAGCGTCGCGTAGAGATGAACGAACGGGCTCGCCTTGCGGGCAGGCGGCGCGTAGTTGCTGTCGAACAGCAGGCGATCACGCGTCACCAGGTGGCCACGAAACCTGCGCTCCAGGAAGATCGTGGTCTGCAGCGTGCTGACGCCGAACGTACGGGTGCTGGTCGCGGACAGCATTACTTACACTCGAGGACAGCCTCGCACGACTGCTGCTTGTTCACGCAGTCGCGATGGCGCTGAACCTTGGCACCGTTGTCGGCGACATCATTCTCGAGGGCGGCGCATGCCGCGATGCACTCCTTCTCGTCGAACGGCATCTTG
Source organism: Myxococcales bacterium (assembly GCA_028287135.1). Taxonomy (GTDB): domain Bacteria; phylum Myxococcota_A; class Polyangia; order Haliangiales; family Haliangiaceae; genus JABFXX01. Next base: position 187,930 of record JAQBQE010000032.1, on the reverse strand, counting down.
CTGCCGGTCGTATCGACGCACTCCGCCTCTCGCTTGCAGACTTCCTTGCAGGCCGCGCTCCGCGGCTCGGTACAGCCGGCGAAGGCCGTGAGCATCAGCAGGGCGAACAGGCGGCGCGGCATCGTCTCCCGCGCAGTATTGCGCAGTTTCTCAGTCGATGTCTTCGGCGCTCCTCAGGATCTCGGGGATGAAGTCGCGGCGAATCCTGATCAGGCTCGCCATGTCCCCGAACGTGATCGGGGTGATGGTGGTTCCGTCGCCTCCGCCACCCTGACCCTCGATCGTCTGATCCTCGATCGTGAGGACGCAGATCTTGCCGGCCTTGCGAGCGCGGGCGCAGTCATCGCTCGCCATCCTGGAGACGTCGGCGGTCGGCGTCGGATCGGCGAGGGCGACGGTGGGGCCAGCAAGGAGAATGATGAGGAAGAGGCTGCGCATGCCCACGAGACACGAGGAGGCGGCGGCGGTTGCGGTCAGGCGCCGTTCGCCAGGGCGGCCTTGAGCCGGCGTGCGAGCGCGGTGTGTCCAAGCGCGGTCGCGTCGGCGATGAGGGTGGGGAGCGCTTCCAGCAGCGCCTCCTGGCGCCACGCGTAGTAGATCGCCGTATCGACGACGTTCTCGGCCTCGTCCTTCAGCGCCCACAGGAACAGCTGCACCACCGCGTCGTGCTGATGGCGCGCGAGGTGACGATAGATCTCGCGGCGGACGTCAGCGTACCGCGGGTCCGCGTTCGCCGGATCTTGCGCGGCACCGACGAGTTGCAGGATCTCCGAGGGGGACAGCTGCTTTGCGTAGTCATCCCCGCGCCCGTGCGCGATGTCGAACACGGCCGAGGTGCGCTGGCCCTTGGTCCCCGTCGTGAACGGGCGGCTGGGATCGAACCGCGGTGGACGCTTCGCAGCCGGCGGCTTCGCGGCCTCGACCTCGGTCGAATCCTCCTCGGTCGGGACGCGCATCCCGAGCAGCTCGTAGAACCGTGCGGTGTACGGCGCGTGTTCGGCGATCGCGTGGAGAGCGCGGCAGCGAACGCTCTTCCGATCGATCGCGACGTCATAGCGCTGGTCGTCCACGGTCACCATCACCGCGACGCTGCGTTCTTTGATCAGAGCTGCAACGGATGCGAACGCGCGCAGCATCACGTCGCGGTCGGGCCAGCGATACGGAAGCTGGACGCCATCGTCGTCGAGCGGGTCCGGTTCGTCCTCGGAGCCGGCAAGTCGCTCGATCAGATCGTCCACGGCACCTTCGGTCTTTGCGTGGACCTCGGCGTACGGCGCTCCGTTCGCCGTCTCGATGTGCCTCGAGAACCGCGAATCTCTGATCCTGACCTGATCCAGGGTTCCGCGCTCGATCACGATCATGTAGCGCTCGAGATCCTCGCCTTCGCACGCGATCTCCGCACGCACCCCCGGAAGGGCAGCGAGCTCGCCGAGGATCCGATCCCGGTCGCTCGCGGAGAGGTCATTGCCATTGGCGGCGGCCTCCCCAAACAGCTTCTCCGCTCGTTCGCGGACCTCGGGTGGGACGTCGGAGAGATCGACGTGAGCGCCGAGGACCTGGTGGTAGTACGGCATCGGGCTAGTCTAGTCCTCCCGGCGCTCGGCGAGCCTGGCCTTGGCAGTCCGCCAGCGCGTGAAATGACGCTCGATGATCTCCTTGTCGGCACGCGCGCGGGCGAGCTGATTGCGCGCGGCATCGACCTGGTCGAGCTGACCGCGGTGCGAGGCCTCGGCGCGCGCATGGGCGTCGATCGCGGCGTCGAGATCGCGGCGCCTGCGCACGATGAACTGCTCGGTGCGCGAGAGCGCGAGGCTCGTCGTTCCGGAGGTCACGAGCTCGCGCTGTGCCGTGCGGGCGGCCTCGAGCGCTGCGCGTGCCTCGGCGACACGTCCCGCCGCGGCGGCGACCTGCGCCTCCGACGCGCGCGCAATCGACGCTGCATCGGCCAGATCACCGCGCCTGAGACGCTCCTCTCGCGAACGAGCGTCGCGAACAGGTGCGAGCCGGTAGCGGTCGACCTCGCTCACCAGGGCTGCAATGTTACACTGCCGGCCACATGGTCGACGCCGGGGGCGCACCGATCGATCGCTATGTCGTCCTGGAGCATCTCTCCGAGGGTGGCATGGGGGCGATCTACGTCGGCAAGAAGCTCGGCGCGGGCGGCTTCGAGATGGAGGTCGTGCTCAAGCAGCTGCTCCCGGAGTTCACCCAGCAGGAAGAGTTCATCGATCTGTTCCTCCGCGAGGCGAAGCTGTCGGCGACCCTCGACCACGCCAACATCGTCCACACGATCGATCTGGTGACCGCCGGCGGTGAGTACTTCATCGTCATGGAGTACCTGCCTGGCGGGGATCTCCGGACCCTGATCAAGCGGGCGAAGCGACGCGGCAAGCGATTCTCGCCCGCGGCGGCGATCCGGATCTGTCGCGAGGTGCTCGCAGCGCTCGCGTACGCCCACTCGAAGCGCGACTTCGACGGCAATCCGCTCAAGCTGATCCATCGCGATGTCTCGCCGTCGAACGTCCTCGTCTCGTACACGGGCGAGGTCAAGCTGACCGACTTCGGCATCGCGAAGGCCGCGACGCACAATTCGCTGTTCTACAAGGTCAAAGGAAAGATCGGCTACATGTCGCCCGAGCAGGCGAGGAGCGAGCCGCTGGATCACCGCAGCGACCTCTACTCGCTCGCGGTGTGCATGTACGAGGTGCTGACCGGCGAGCGGCTGTTCGTGCACGCGGGCCTGACGACCTCCGCCGAGGAGATCTACTCGCAGCCCGTGCCCCAGCTCTCGCGCAAGGTGCCCGGACTGCCGGCGGATCTCGATGCGATCATGCAGCGGGCGCTCTCGATCTCGCCCGATGCGCGGTACCAGACTGCCGGCGAGCTCAACGAGGCGCTGACGCGGTGTGCGCACCGCAATGGCTTGCTGATGGCGGCACCCGAGCTTGCTCGCGAGCTGCTCGAGGCGTGCGGCCCGACCGAGGGCTGGCGCGATGACAACGAGGACGAGGACTTCGGGTACGTCGAGGGCAAACGGGCGGGGACCGAGGTCTACGATGCCGGTGCCGACGACGACGACGATGACGCGCAGGACGACGATCTCGGGATCGGTCCGGTGTCGCTCAACTCGATCGCGCTTGCGCGGACCTCGAGCAAGGATCGCGTCTCGCGGCCCAAGACCGAGGTCGGAAAGTTCGCGGGCGTCGAGCTGACGTCGATCATCAACATGATGGATCTCGAGGCGGAGGGTGCGAATCCGCTGGTCGACCTGAACGTCGGTCCGACGCTCGAATCCGGTCCACGGCTCCTCGATTCGGGACCGGCGATGATGCCGTCGCCGTATCAGCAGCCGCACCCGGCGGCGCCGCCCGCGCAGCGCCCAAGCCTGCCGCCGCCGCGTCAGCCCACGATGAATCCCCACGAGCAGGCGGCGACGGCGCCTCGCGCTCGCCCGCAGCAGCAGCCTGCGGGCAGGCAGCCACAGCTGCCGCGCGCGGGCACGCCGGTGCCGCGCGGCAAGCGCTCGGTCATCCCGTGGATGGTGATCGCCGCGATCCTGCTCGCCGGCGCGATCGCCGCCATCCTCGTGGCGATGTCGGGCCCCGACGTGGCGGGGCGCTGAACCGCGGAACAACGCCGGGCGCTTATTTACACTCCGACCCCCCGGGGCTACGATGGCCACGCCGGGTCAGATGTCGAAAGATCGCTCCAATGTCACGGCGTTACTCGATGATGCGCCGTCCTATTCGCGGCAGAACCAGGGCGGGATCTTCGTGGTCATCAAGGGGCCCGACCGCGGCGAAGCGGTCCGGCTGACCGGCGAACCGGTCTCGTTCGGGTCCGGCTCCCAGTGCAGCCTGGTGCTCACCGACAAGACGGTCTCGCGCAAGCACGTCGAGGCGCAGCTGGTCGGTGACGAGGTGCTGATGATCGACTGCGGGTCGACCAACGGCACGTTCATCCAGGGCTCGCGGTTCGAGAAGATCGCGATCGGCTTCGGCGCCGAGGTCAAGCTCGGCCGCACCGTGATCAAGTTCCTCCCCGACGAGGAGATCGTCGATCCGGAGCCCAGCGCGCAGACCGCGTTCGGCACGATCGTCGGTGGCGACACGAAGATGCGCCAGATGTTCACGCTGCTCGAGGAGGTCGCCGCGACCGCCGCGACGGTGCTGATCGAGGGCGAGACCGGCACCGGCAAGGAGCTGATCGCCGAGGAGATCCACAGTCACTCGCCGCGTCGCGACGGACCGTTCGTGGTGTTCGACTGCGGCTCGGTGCCGCGCGAGCTGATCGAGTCGATGCTGTTCGGCCACGTCAAGGGCAGCTTCACCGGAGCGATCACGGATCGTCGCGGTGCGTTTGCCGAAGCCCACGGCGGCACGATCTTCCTCGACGAGATCGGCGAGATGGCGCTCGACCTCCAGCCCTCGCTGCTGCGCGTGCTCGACAAGCGCGCAGTGCGCAAGGTCGGCTCGAACACCTACGAGAAGATCGACGTGCGCGTCGTTGCCGCGACCAACCGCGATCTGCGAGCGGAGGTCGCGAAGAAGGCGTTCCGCGAGGATCTCTATTACCGGCTCGCGGTGATCCGGGTTGGCGTGCCGCCGCTGCGTGAGCGCGGCTCGGACATCCCGCTGTTGATCCAGCACTTCGTCAACAACTTCGGCCACAACCTCAATGTCACGCCCGAGGACATGGCGCGCCTCGTGCGCCACAGCTGGCCGGGCAACGTGCGCGAGCTCCGCAACGTGATGGAGCGCGCCTGCCTGCTCGCGCGCGGCCAGACGATCAACCTCGAGGACGCGCTCGTCAGCGAAGCCGCTCCGAGCCTCGGGATCCGGACCGACCTCCCGTTCAAGGAGGCCAAGGGTCAGCTCGTCGAGATGTTCGAGCGCGAGTACATCGAAGATCTGATGCGCCGCCACAAGATGAACCTGTCGGCCGCCGCGCGCGAAGCGCAGATCGATCGCAAGCACCTGCGCGAGCTGATCCGGAAGTACGGCCTCGATCCGCGCGCGAAGCTCGACGGCGACGAAGAGCCGGCTGAAGATTAATTGTACTCGTACTCGTACTCGAGCATGAGGGTTCGCCCGGCGAGATCGAACGCCGTGCCTTCGGCATTCGGGTTCATTCGGATGCGAGTGTCGATCGCCGCCCGACCATGCGCCCATCGTCGGCTACGACGAGGGAGCCCCGCCAGCGATGGCTCCGTTCATGCCGACGTCGACGAGGACGAACCATCGCTGTCGAGCATGAGGGTTCGCCGGCGAGGTCGAACGCCTTGCGAGGGCGCTCGGTCCAACCCGAAAGGACGACCGCTGCTCGGCTCGAGTACGAGCACGAGCACGAGTACGAGCTACTCGACCTTCACGCGGTGGGAGAGCCGGGTGTCCTTGACGACGATGTCGAACTTCTTCCGCGTCTCGGTCACCGCATCGTAGATCTCGACCGTGTGCGGACCGACGTCGGTCTCGATGCGCTCGGTCGGACACAGCTGTCCCGTCGGCTTGCCGTCGACGAACACGTAGTAGCGGTCCTTGTCCTTGCACTTGAGGACCTTGATGCCGGCCGGTCCGCCCGACGGAGTGACCTCCTTCATCGGGATCGCAAACGCGCCGGCGCCATCGACGGCGGCGATGTAGAGCTCGTGACCGGGGAGCAGCAGCGCGACGGTGTGGCGATCCGCCGACGCCGGCAGCTTGAGTGGGGTCACGCCGGTCTCGGCACCGTCGAGGTAGACGCGCGCACCGGGGGGCGTCGATGTGATCGTCAATGCATCGCTCGAACCGGTCGGCATCGGGTCCGGCCTGGTGACGGGCGCCGCATCCGCGGGCAGCGTGCCCGCATCGGCGACGGCAGCGACCTTGGCGGCGTCGGTCGAGATCGCGGTGGCGACGGCATCGACGGGCGTCGCCACCGCGGCGGCATCGACGGGCGTCGCGACCACGCCGGCATCGGCGCGAACCGCAGGGCGGGTGGGAACGGCGGCGACCTGCGTCGTTGCCTCGTCCTTCTTCATCGCGTCGTAGACCTGCCAGCCCGCGAACGCGAGACCACCGAGGCCGAGCACGCCGAGCGCGACGATCACCGCGGGGTTACTCGAGCGCGCAGGTGCCGCCGGCAGGTGCGGGACGGGGCGCACCGACTCATCGGTGATCCCGGGAGGCATCGCGTAGTCCTGGTTGCCGGGCTCGGAGTCGGTCTCGTCGAGCGGCGGGGGCGGCGGCGTCGTGGAGCGGACGGACGGCGAGCTGCGCCGGCTCGTGGTCTCGGCCGCTGACGCCGCTGGCGGCGGGCTCTCGTCGGTGGGCAACGAGAGCGCCGGTCGGTTCGGCGACGAGTGCTGCTCGTCGGGGAATTCGTTGAGCGCTTCCTTGTGGAACGCCTCGGCGACCAGGGGCTCGACCTCGCGAGTCTCGCGCGTCGACGCGGTGTTGAGCATGTCGGCGAGCAGCGGCGACATCTCGCTGGTCTCGGTCCCGCGCTGGTAGGGCGTCGGTGCGGTCGGCTCCTTCTTTCGACTCGACGCGGCCTCGCCCATCCCCGGCATCGTCGCGCTGTAACCGGCCTCGGTCGGGGCGTCGAACGCCGCGGAGTCGGGACCGATCAGCATGTCCATGTCGACCGGCTCGGTGCCGGGACGCGGTTGCGCGACGCGCGGCTCCGACACTCGAGATGGGGGCACGGGCGGTGGGGTTTGCGCGCGCCCGAACGCCGGGATCGCACCGGCGACCTTCGCCGTCGCGATCCCGAGCAGCGTGCTCGCGCCGCCCGGAGCACCGGGCTTGCCGGAGGCGAGGCCACTCGCGACACCCGGAGGCATCGGGATCGGCGGCGGCGGAACGCCCTGCACCGTGCTCGCCGGCTTGATCAGCTCGGGCGCCTTCGTCGACGGACCGACGAGGCGCGCGGGGCCCGGGACCGGAACATCGGGACGGACGAACTCGCGCGTCGGCACGTCGAGCTGCGCTTCGCGGCCAAGCGTTGCGATCTCCTGCGCCGGCTCGCGGCGGATCGGACCGGTTCCGACGTTGAGCGCGACCATGCCGGACATCTCGCTGTCGTTGAGGGCGGCGAGCCGATCCTGGGTCGATTTGACCTGCGCGCCGATGTCCTTGCGCGTGCCCGGTACCGGCGCCACACGGAGCGCAGCATCGAGGGCATCCGCGAGCGCTCGCGCGTCGGGGAACCGCTCGAACGGCGAGCGCGCGAGGCAGCGCTGCAGCACGCGAACGATCGGGCGCGGTAGCGGCGGTTCGGCCGGTGGCCCCGCCATGATCGCCTGCGCGACCTGCTGCGGGGTCTCGCCGCGGAACGTGCGCTGACCGGTGACGAGCTCGTACGCGATCACGCCGAGCGCGAACACGTCGGTCGCGGCGGACGTTGCCTCGTTCGCCACCTGCTCGGGTGCGAGGTACTGGATCCGATGCTGGAGGCGCGCGACGTCGATCGGTCGTTGCGGCAACCCGGCAGCGAGGATCGCGAAGTCGGTGATCTTCACGTCGCCATCAGCGGTGACGATCACGTTGGTCGGCGCGAGACCGAGGTGCGTGAGCCCGCGACCGTGTGCATAACCGACGGCGCGCGCAGCTTGCGAGATGAGAGCGAGTGCACCGCCCGCTGCGAGCGTGACGTTGGCGAGCCGCGCTTCCGCAACGAGCCGCGCAGCGTCGAGACCGACGACGAATTCGACGGCGGTGAACGTCTGACCCTGCGCGACCCCGAACTCGCTCATCCGGGCGATCCGCGGATGCTCGAGGCTGCCGTACGAACGCGCGGCTGCTGACAGACCCTGCGCGAGCGCGGTCGTGATCGTGAGCTCGGGATGGAAGCGCTTGACCGCGAACTGACGTTCGAAGCCCGCCACGCCAAACACCTTGGCGCGTGACACCGAACCGCACGGCCCTGTGCCGATCGGTTCCAGGAGCTGGTAGCGCCCGACGCGCTCCGTGGCCGTGTTCACCGGAGATTGAATGTACCCGAAGTCGGGGCGTTGACGCGACGCGTTGCCATGCACGATCGATCGATCTGATCGCGAAACGCGTTTGCGCCCGTCAAACTTGCCCTCGACGGCGAAGGCTGGCACGACCGAGACATGGGCAAGGGCAAGCCGACTCCCGACAGATCGAAGATCGCGCGCGAGCGTCCCGTCGCCTACTCGCGACGGCAGAAGTCCGGCGGCGGCGAAGGTGGCGGTGACGATCCCGAGGAGATTAAGCCGGCGTCCGATGCGAGCAAGGCGGCGGGCAATGCCGGCACGACGACCGGCTCAGGGACGCCCGAGCGCGCGATCCCCGAGGGCCCGACGCCGAGCACCCCTGACAAGCCCGCCGAGCCCGACGCCAAGGCCGAGGCGAAGGCTGAACCCGCGATCGAACCACCGCCGCCGAAGGCCGAGCCGTGGCCGGACGCGACGCCGCAGCCGATGCGCCCGGTCGAGCCCGCGCGCGCCCGGGTCGGTACGATCGAGATGTCTCCCGAGGCCGTGAGCGGTCTCGGTCAGCCGCCGGCGATCCCCGCCGTGAACCCTGACATCGTCGAGGACCCGACCAGCATGCCCGGACCGCGGGACATCCCCCACGGCCATCCCAGTGACCCTGCATCGCCCCCGGGCCGCGTCCCGGCCGGTGACTCTCGTTCGCTCCGCAAGGGCGACGAGTTCGTCCTGGTCTATCGCGTCCAGACCGCCGTGATCACGCGGTTCGGCACCCTCGGCCAGCGCGGCCAGTGGCGGGTGGTCGACTACCCTACCTCGTCGTCGGCGAGCAACGCCTATGCGAAGGAGGTCAGTCGATTCGTCTCCGAAGGGTTCTCGGACTATCGTGACTGACGTGGCCGATTCGAAATCGCGTTCGTCCTGGCTGCTGCGCTGGGCGCTCGAGGCGCCGAAGCGGTGGCTCGGCAAGCGCAGCACGATCGGCCAGGACGTCGCCGGTGGTGCAGACGGACTGTCGTATCTGCGTCATCTCGTCCGCGGCAACCGGATCCGTCGAGGCGCCGCGTTCGACGAGGTCACGCCCGAGGCGCCGCCGGTCCTGATCATCCATGGGTTCCTCGGGACGCGTGGCTCGATGTACATGCTCGAGCGTCGGCTCGTGCAGGACGGCTTTGTCTGCGTCTCGTTCAACCTCGGGACGTTCAACGTCGGCGATATCCGCCGCTCGGCGTTCCTCATCCACCGCAAGATCGAGCGGATCCTGGCGCAGACCCCGTCGCAGCGCATCGACATCATCGGGCACTCGATGGGGGGGCTGATCGGCCTCTATTACGTCAAGAAGCTCGGCGGGCACACCCGGGTCCGGAAGCTGATCATGATGGGGACCCCGATCCGGGGGACGTGGGCGGCGCTCGCCGGGGTGATGACCCTCGGGCTGTGGTCGACCTCGTCCTGGCAGCTCCTGCCGCGCAGCCGATTCCTCGACGAGCTCGCACAGGGCCCGATGCCGCCCGGTGTCGAGGTCCACACGATCGCGGCGGCTCGCGACTGGGTCGTGCCCCTGGGGACCACCCGCCTGTCGGGGGCCAACGCGATGACCGTCCCGCTGGGGCACTCGAGCCTGGTGGTCTCCGAGGAGGTCTACCGGCGCGTGGTGAACACGCTGCGGCCTCCCCAGCACGATCCGCTCGATCAGGACGACGACGAGCCACCGGCCACGGACTGAACCTGTTACCAGTACCAGGTCGGGGAATGACGGGCGTTTGCTTGCTTGTGTGCTCGATTGGGCACTAGAATTTTCGAGTCGTTGCAGATTCCATGAACGATCGTCCACGCTTCGCGCTGCGTTTCATCTCCGGCAAGTACCAGGGGGGCGAGTTCCCTTTGCGTATGAACCGGGAGATCATCATCGGTCGTTCCAGTGACCTGGACATGGTGCTGGTCGAGGACATGGTCTCGCGTCGTCACGCGAAGATCAGCTCGACCGACGCTGAGGTCTACATCCAGGACATGGGCTCGACCAACGGCACGTTCGTCAACGGCGAGAAGATCGCCGGACGCGCATTGCTCCACGAAGGGGATCGCATCCTCGTAGGCACGTCGATCATCAAGGTCGTCGGCGTCGAAGGCGCGCTCGCGTCGACGACGGAAGCCGAGGCACGGCGAAAGCTCGAGGCCGGAGCACAGCAGCGACAGGCGACGCAGGGTCGTCCGATGTCGGGCGTGATCGAAGAGATCCCGCTGCCCGATCTGCTGCAGCTGCTGTCGACCAGCCGCAAGAGCGGCGTGCTCACCGTCAACAACGGCGTCAGCATCGGCAAGATCTTCCTCCGCAAGGGAGCGATCTACTTCGCGACGATCAACGACGACTTCGCCGTCAGCCCGCAGAAATCGATCTACCGGATGCTGACGTGGCTGACCGGAACGTTCGAGCTCGAGCCGCAGGTCGAGATGCAGGTGATGGAGGAGATCCAGGAGTCGACCGAGGGTCTGCTCATGGAAGGCGTGCGGCAGCTCGACGAGTTCCGCAACATGCAGAAGCACCTGCCGCCGCTCGGCTCGCCGCTCGCGGTGCCGACGCCGCTCGCCGGCAAGCTACGCGACCTGACGCCGTCGGAGCTCGACACCTTCCAGCTCGTGCTCGATCACGGTCAGCTGCAGAAGGTGCTCGATAACTTCCCGGGCACCGACCTCGACGCCGCGACCAACGTGATCTCGCTGATGAAGCGCGAGTTCGTTGTCGTCCCGTAGCGAGCGAGCTCGGACGATCCTGCGCTGGGTGCTGACCGTGTTCATGGTCGGCGCCGGCATCAACCACTTCGTCAACCCGCCGCCGTACCTCGGCATGATGCCGGCCGAGATCCCGGCGAGCTGGCACCTCGCGCTGGTCTACGTCTCGGGGATCGCCGAGATCGCGGGCGGGCTCGGGCTGATCCTGCCGGCGACCCGCCGCGCCGCGGCATGGGGGCTGATCGCGCTGCTGATCGCGGTGTTCCCGGCGAACCTGAACATGGCCGTCAACCAGCTTCCGCTCGGTACGGATCCGGTCCCGAGCTGGGCGCTGTGGGCACGGTTGCCGCTCCAGGTCGTCTTCGTGGCATGGGCGTACTGGATCGCGCGCGAGCCGCGCGCCCGCGCTACGGGTTGAATGTGGAGCCGCAGCTGGGCTTGCCCAGCTCGGTCTTCCTCACGGCGCGATCGGCCTGGGACGTTTCCTCGCACGAGGCGACGCATTCGCCGCCCCCGCGGAAGTCCTCGCCTGGGTGGTGCTCTTCCCAGCAGAGTGCGTAGTCCGTGCAGAGATCCGCACAGTCGATCTCGGTCGGCGTGACCGCGGCCACAGGCGCCGCCGTCATGACGGGGCGTGTCGAAGTCGTCGGGTTGGATCCGCCGCACGCAATGAGGAGTCCAAGCAGGCTCTTGCGCATGCGGTACAGTAGCTCATGCGCGCATGTCGCCCTCGCGTGCCGCCCCGGAACGTCTCGACCGAGACGATCGGGAATGAGCTGCGGCTGCGCACGCCGTATCGCGGCGTCGAGACCGGCAAGCAGACCCTGCGGATCAAGGTCGATATCGCCGCGCGCGGCTGTGCGCCGTGCAAGGTGACGATCGATGTCGATGATCTCGCGATCGAGGTTCACGAAGGCGATGGTGGCTTCGTGCTCGGCGCGGGAACGATCGATGCGCTGTTCGTGGTCGAGCGGCAACCGCGCGCCGGCTTTCTGACCTGGTTCGGTGTGTTCGCTCGCCGCAAGGGCCGCGCCGATCACCTCGTGCTCGAGACGCCGGAGAGCCGCGTCGCGCGGTTCGTCGAGCGCCAGATCGAGGAGTGGCTCGGTCTCGACGACGAACCGGTGCGCGGCGAAGTCCAGATCGACTGAGCCGTGGTACGACAGCAGTCGTGAGTGCGCAGCTTCGCGAAGCGGCCTCGGTGATCGTCCTGCGACGAGCGCCCACCTCGCAGGCCGGGTTCGAGGTGTTCCTGGTGCGACGTCGCAAGGGCGCGTCGTTCATGGCATCGGCGTTCGTGTTCCCCGGCGGTGGAGCCGAGCCTGACGAGGACGCGCGCACGTGCGCTGCTCGCGAGCTGTTCGAGGAAGCGGGCGTGCTGCTCGCCAAGGACGCGAGGGAAGGGGAGAACGAGACACTCGCCGAAGGCTCGGTGTTCTCGATCGCCTCACTCCGTCGCAAGATCCTCGTCGAGAAGATGGATGCGACGGCGGTGCTCGCCGCGTCGGGCCTCGCGTGGTGGACCGACGTGCTCGTGCCGTGGTCGCACTGGATCACGCCCTCGGCCGAGCCCCGCCGCTTCAGCGCGCGGTTCTTCGTGTGCGAGCTGCCGTTCGGCCAGGACCCGAGCTTCGACGACATCGAGACCGTGGATCAGGCGTGGGTCACGCCGCAGGATGCGATCGCCCGCGCGGGGGAGCTCGCGCTGCCGCCGCCGCAGCTCCGCACGTTTCACGAGCTCCTGAGCTACTCGACGATCGACGCCGTGCTCGCCGCAGGTCACGAGCGCGCGAAGGAACCACATCCGATCCTGCCCCGGTTGCGGACGATGGAGCCGGGTGACGGCCCGTGTCTGCTGTTGCCGTGGGATCCCGACTACACGATCACCGGATCGGGCGACAGCGCACCGCTGACGTACCAGCCTGCGTGGGCGCGTGGACCGAGTCGCTTCGTCCTGGAGGACCGAACGTGGAAGCACGTCGCCGCACCTGGTTCGACGCGCACGGCCTGACCGTCGCCGCGATCGAGGGTGGGACCGGCGAGCGCCGGCTCCCGTTCTACGCCGGCGCGATGCATTACTGGCGCGTCGCGCCGACGCGGTGGACCGCGTGCCTCCGCGCGATCCACGAGCAAGGTCTGACGATCGTCGAGACCTACGTGCCGTGGCGCGAGCACGAGACCGCCGACGGTGCGTTCGACTGGCGCGGCGCGAAGGACCTCGGCGCGTTCCTCGAGGCAGCGCGGGCGGCGGGCCTCTCGGTCGTGCTGCGCCCTGGACCGCACGTCAACGCCGAGCTCACGAGCTTCGGGATCCCGGATCACGTGCTCGCGGATGCCGCCAGCCTCGCGAGGACCGCGCACGGCACGACCGCGTGGATGCCGTCGCCGCCGCGGGCCTGGCCGATCCCGTCGTATGCGAGCGCGGCATTTCAGCGCCGCGTCCACGCGTGGTACGCGGCGGTCGCGGCCGTCGTCACGCCGCACCTCGCGCCCGAGGGTCCGGTCGTTGCGTTCGGCGTCGACAACGAGGCCCAGCTGTTCTTCCGGCTCGGCGCGTACGACATCGACTACCACCCGGATGCGCTGGCGTGGTGGCGTGATGCGAGCGGGCTCGAAGGAGCTCCACCACGCGCCTGGGATCCGGCGGAGGCGGCGCGCTGCGTCTCGTGGGTCCGGTTCAAGGATCAATACATCGCGCGGGCGCTCGGCGACTTCGCGAAGATGCTCGACGACGTCGGCCTCGGTCACATCGCGCGCTTTCACAACCTGCCTCCGGGCCATCACGGCCACTACGATCTCCGTCGGATCCAGCACGCGATTGGCGGTCCGGTCGGCATCGACGCGTACTCGACGCGCGCCGACCTTCGCGATCTGCGCCGGCGCGCGACTGCGCTCGTCGGCAATGCGGACCCGGTCCCCCTCGCGCTCGAGGTCGGCGTCGGGTTCTTCCCGTGGTTCCCTCCGCTCGATCACGGTGACGACAAGGATCGCGAGCGCGATCAGCTGCTGACGCTGCTGTCCGCCGGAGCCCGCGGCTTCAACCTGTACATGGCGGTCGAGCGTGACCGGTTCTACGGCGCGGCGATCACCAAGGACGGCAAGGTCGAGTCCCACGCAGCGTGGATCCGCGTGCTCGTCGCCGCGCTCCACGAGGTCGACTGGACGTCGCTGCGGCGGGTCACGCCGATCGCCCTGATCGACGCCAAGGCAGACGCCCGGTTCGGGCTCGCGACCTGCGTCCCCGATCCGATGACCCCTGTGCTCGCGGAGCTCCTCGGCATGGGCGCCGGTGGAGCCGCGGAGCTCGGCACCGATGCGTCCGCGATCACCGCTCGCCGCTGGCAGACCGCGCTCGCGTCCGCCCTCGAGCTCGCGCAGGTCCCGTACGCGATCGTCGACGAGTCGGCTTCGGAGGACGAGCTCGCGCGCTACCGCGCCGTCATCGTCCCGACCCTCGACCGGATCGACCACGGCCTGTGGCAACGCATCCGCGCGCTCGCCGAGCACAAGCGCGCGATCATCGTCGTCGGCCCCGGCTCCCCGACCCTCGACGAGCTCGGCCAGCCCCTCATCCACGATCCCCCGCGCCGCATCGGCAAGATCCGCGCAGCCTCGCTCGACGATCTCCCCGGCCTCGCCGCCGATCTCGCCGCCCTCGCCGGCGACCTGCCCGACGCCTGGCAGATCGAGCGCCCCGATGATGTACGCGCCTTCGCCTACGCCGACCCCTCGGGCACCACCAAGGTCGTGTTCGTCGTCAGTGATGCCCCCCGGCCCGTCACCGCGATCCTCCTCACCGATGCCGCCACCACCACGCTGCGCGATCCGTTCACCAACGAGATCCTCCGCGTCACCAACGGCAAGGCCTCGATCGCGCTCCCCGCGCGCGGCGTCCGCATGCTCCTGACCTAGGGACGCTTTCCACTCTCTCAACTCTCGATGCGTAACTAGCCGGATCGTCTAGCTGCTCCGGGGACGGTCTCCACTTTCGGGGGAACGCGCAGCACAGGCATCATGTCGGCCCTCGTCCGGTGTGGAAGGTTCGTCCGCGCGAGAAAGTGGAGACCGTCCCTTCCGGTGTCTGGGAATTCGCGGTGTTGGCCGTCGAGAGTTGAGAGAGTGGAAAGCGTCCCTTCCGGGCTGGTACACACGTTCGGGTGTCGCTCTGGAAGTACGTGGTGTTGCTCGGCGGCATCCTTGGCGTGGCCGGGTTCTTCGCCCCGTTCATGGAGTACAAGGCGCCCGACGGGACGCTGACGGGCGCGAGCGCGTACGAGATCGCGCGGGGCGAGGTGGATGTCTCGCCGCTGATGCAGAAGGCGGAGCAGCTCGGGATGGTGACGCACGCGGAGGCGGAGCGCGCGACGAAGATCCTCGAGAACGGGATCTATGCGTACCGCGGTGGAATGATCGCGGTGTTCGTTCCTGCTGCGCTGATCTTCTTGATCGGGCTCGCGTCGTTCTCGCGCAAGAAGATGGGGCGGCTCGCGGGCGTTCTCTCGATCGTGCTGGGCCTCGCGTGCGTGGCCGTGTGGATCTTCTTCTTCCGCGAGGACGCGCCGACGGCGCAGACCGTGGGCCAGCTCGGCTTCGGGATCTACGCGCTGTTCGTGTGCGGACTGCTCGGCGTGCTCGGCGGGATGGGGTCGACGCTGTTCCCCGATCGCACTGCCTGAGATCCGATCGGCGCGGTCACAGCCGCGGGCGGCGCATGCCGGTCGGCTCGTCCTCGAACGCACGGACGGGACGCAGCGCACCGATCAGCCGGTTCACGACGGTGACGATCTCCGAGGGCTCGCACGGCTTGGGAATGAACGCGGCGACGCCGATGCGTACGGAGATCTCGGGCGCCGCAGGCGAACCCGACACGAGAATGATCGGCGGCGCATCGGGAAGCGCCTCGATGCTACGCGCGAGCTCGATCAAGCCGTGGCGCGGATCGTAGGCATCGATCACGACGACATCGATGCCGCCGTCGCGGATCAACGGAAGCGCCTCGCGCAGCGCCGTCGCCGACAGGACCGCGTGGCCCGCGGCACTCACCGCCGTCGCCCACTGATCACACGTGACGGGATCGGCTTCGACGAGGAGGATACTGCCCACGTTGCAAGCGTACCTCGGATCACCCTGATGGCGTGCGCGCGCAATCGCCTTGCTTTGCCCTCACCGTTCGACGCGTCTATGACTTGACGTTCGGCGGGTTCGACTTCCGCTTCGCGCGCTCGTGACCTTCGGTCCAGCCGATCTCCTTCGTCAGCTGCACCGCGTCGTTGATGCGCCCGGGGACGACCACGGCGGTGCGAGCGGGAGTGTCGTTGAGCAGGAGCTCGGCCGTGGCTCGACGGTCCCCGAGCGTCCGCATCTCCTGGATCGCCGCGGCCCGATAGCGCTCCGCCTTGCCGCCGAGACCTGCCTTGTCGCACAGCGTGGCGAGCAGCTGCTGGACGCGTGCAGCGCCGAGCCGGGAGCGGACGCGCTGCGCGTGGAACAGAGCGGCTTCTGCGAGGCGCAGCGCCCGGTACGAGTCTCCCTGATTGTCGATCATCTGCGCCTGCGCGCGGAGGATTCGCCAGAACGGCTCGGGGCCATCGATCGCGGTGAACCCTTCGCCGAGCGTCGCGAGGTCGATGCACTCGACGAGCTCGTGGAGCGCCGTCGCGGCCTCGCCTGCGCGGAGCAGGGCGGTCGAGAGGTCGAGGTACAGCTCGCAGACCAGGCTCATGTCGCCGGTCGCGATCGCCCGGCCGACGCCGCGCCGCAGCGCCGCGATCGCACCGTCGACATCGCCCTCGGTGAGCGCGATCGAGGCACCCGCGCGATCGACCATCGCCACCAGCATCGGGGCGCCCGACCAGTCACGCGCCTCGGCCAGCACACCACGCGCGAGCGCGGTCTCTCCTCGGGTCCGCAGGACGTCTGCGAGCTTCACCGAGAGCAGCACGAACTGGGACTCCGCCGTCCCGTCATCATCGCCGACGTGCACGGCCTGACGGACGGCCACGAGGGCGCGATGGAAGAACTCGCCGGCGCCGACATCGTCGAGCTGCTCGGCCGCGTGGTCGCCGGCGCGGCGCAGCAGCGTGATCGCTTCCTTCGCGTGACCCGCGAGGTCGTGATGGTGGCCGAGCAGCGCGATATCGGGGGACATCGCCTCGACCGCCGCCGCAGCCATCCCGTGCAGCGAGCGGCGAACATCGGCCGGGGTCGCGTCGTAGACGATGTCGCGAACGAGCCGCGACGTGAACGTCAGCTCGCCCGACGGATCGTGGCCGAGCAGCCCGCTGCGCTCGGCATCTGCCATCGCCGCTTCGAGCGCATCGCTCGGCAGCATCGAGCGGAGGAGGTCGAGCTGCGGCTCGACACCGAGCACCGCCGCCGCCTGCAGGACATCGCGCGTCGATTGCTTGAGCATCGACAACCGCGCCGAGATCAAGTCGGGCAGCGAGGTGTTGGTGTCCTCGGCGCGACCGCCCTCGAGGAGGTAGCGCACGACATGCTCGACGTGGCCCGGATAGGCGCGCGTGGTCTCGAACAGGCTCTGCACCGGCGGAATCCCGCGCACACCCTTGGACTCGAGATGACCCACGAGGGACGACAGATCCGTCGCTTCGAGCGCGCCGATCTCGAGGCGCGGCACGGCAGCCGGCCACTGCGCCCCGAAGGCGGTGGTCGCCGTCATCACGATCGGCGGCAGTGTCAGCTCTCGAACCTCGCCCGTGCGGCGCAGGATCTCGAGGCTCGGATGATCGAACCGGTCGATGTCCTCGCACACGATCGTGACCGGACCACTGAGCGCCGCGCGCTCGAGCGCGCGCAGCGAGGACCAGATCATCTCGCGGCGGCGGACCGGCGGCTCGAGCTCGAGCAGCGACGTCGGGTGACCGAACAGCTGGGCGATGCCGGGGATGTCGCGCTCGTTGAGACCGAGCGCGAGCACGGCGTCGCGGAGCTCGACCTCGCTCGACACCGGCGGTAGCTGGAGCACCGCGGCGAGCAGCGACCGGATCGGATAGAACGGGGCGGCGAGCCCGCTCGGATCGGGACCGATCTGATAAATCGTGCGGCCGTCATTCGCGAGCTGGGCGTACGCGTGGCGGATCAGCGCGCTGCGTCCCGCTCCCTCGAACCCGGTGAGGAGCAGGCACACGTCAGAGCCTGGTCCCTTGCGCATGTGCGCGAGCAGCGGCACGAGCTCCTCGGTGCGCCCGGTGAACGGCAGCGGCAGGACATCGGTCGGCGTCTGCGGGACCGGGATGTCGAACGCCTTGGAGACCCGGGCGCGGGTCGCACCGCACTCGGGGCAGAACTTGAAGCTCGGCGGGCACGACGTCCCGCACTGCACGCACGCATCGGTGGCGGGGACCTTGACCCGGAGCCGCAGCATCGCGAGCGCTTGCCGCATCTCCTCGGCCGACGCGAACCGATCCGCGGGATGCTTGGCGAGCGCCTTCGCGACGATCGCGTCGAGCTCCTTCGACACCTGCTCGCGGCGCGAGCTCAGTGACGGGATCATCGCCTTCAGGTGATTCGCGAGGATCTCGGTCGTCGAGCCGGCGAAGAACGGCGTCTTGTACGCGAGCAGCTCGTAGAGAATGATGCCGACCGCGTAGACGTCCGAGGCAAAGCTCGGCGGCGCCCCGCTGATCACCTCGGGCGCCATGTACTCCGGCGTACCGCTGATCGAGCGATCCTCGTTCTCTCTCGCTCCGGTCACGAGGCGCGCGATCCCGAAGTCGACGATCTTGACGACATCGATGCCGGCGCGGCGCTGGTCGAGGATGATGTTGTCGGCCTTGAGGTCCGCGTGGACGACTCCCGCGAGGTGCGCTTCCTCGATCCCGAGCAGCGACTGCATCGTGATGTCGACGACGCGCTCGACCGGCAGCGGGTTCTCGTTGACGAGCAGCTGGGTCAGGGTCGGGCCCTTGACGTACTCCATCGCGAGATAGAGCAGCCCGTCGTTGGCCTGGCCGTAGTCGATGATCGAGACGCAGTTGGGATGATTGAGCCGCGATGCGCTCATCGCCTCGTCGCGGAATCGCTTGATCATCCTGCCGTCGGCCGACAGGTCCTCGTTCAGGATCTTGACCGCCACGGTGCGGCCGAGCGCGATCTGGTCTGCCTTGTAGACAGCACCGCTCCCGCCGATGCCGATGCAGGCGGTCAGCTTGAACTTGTCGCCGAGCACCCGCCCGACGAGCTTGAGCGACTTCGTGACCTGATCCTGCACGCTACTCATCCACAACCGATCCCATCGCGCTCACACCCCCTGCAGCCCCGCTGCCGAGATGGGCACGTCTGAGAGTATGTGGTTCCGCGGACAAAAGGTCCCGATAGTTCGAGTCAGGCCCGTTCGAGGATCACGGAGATCCCCTGGCCCACACCGATGCACATCGAGGCCAGACCGTAACGCGACGAGCGCTCGTGCATCTCGATCATCATGGTCAAGATCAGCCGCGCTCCGGATGCGCCGAGCGGATGGCCCCAGGCGATCGCGCCGCCGTTGACGTTGACCTTCTCGGGGTCGAGGCCGATCTGCTCGACGCACGGGATCGCCTGCGCCGCGAACGCCTCGTTGAGCTCAGCAAGATCAATATGTTGCGCGGTCAGCGCCGCCTTTGCCAGCGCCTTCTTCGACGCCGGGATCGGGCCAAGACCCATGTAGCTCGGCTCGACGCCAGCCGCGGCGCCGGTCACGTACCGGGCCTTGGGCGTCAGTCCGAGCTCCTTCATCGCCTGCTCGCTGGCGAGCAGGACGGCGGTCGAACCATCATTGAGGCCCGACGCGTTGCCCGCAGTGACGGTCCCGCTGGCACCCCCGGCCACGAACGCCGGCCGCAGCTTGGCGAGCTGCTCGAGCGTGGTCTCCGGGCGGGGATGCTCGTCGGCGGTGACGCGGATCTCGGCCCCGGTCTTCTTGTCCTTGCCGGTGACGATCGGGGTCAGCTCCTTCGCGATCCGACCCGACGCGATCGCCTTGCCCGCTCGCTGTTGCGACGTCACCGCGAACCGGTCCTGCGCCTCGCGCGAGACGTTGCAGCGCTCGGCCACCTTCTCGGCGGTCTCGCCCATCGCGAGGGTGCCGTGCATCGCCTCCATCTTCGGATTGACGAACCGCCAGCCCAGCGTCGTGTCGTACAGCGCCTGGCCACGGCCGAATGCCTCGGTCGCCTTGCCCATGACGAGCGGCGCGCGCGACATCTGCTCGACACCGCCAGCGATCACGAGGTCGGCCTCGCCGGTCGCGATCAGGCGCGCTGCATCGGCGATCGCCTGCATCCCGGATCCGCACAGCCGGTTCACGGTAACGCCGGGGACCGAGATCGGGAGCCCGGCGAGCAGCGCCGACATCCGGGCGACGTTGCGGTTGTCCTCGCCGGCCTGGTTGGCGCAGCCGAAGATCACGTCATCGACTCGATCCGCCGGGATGCCGGTCCTCGCGACCAGCGCGGCGATCACCTGGGCTCCGAGATCATCGGCTCGGACCCCGGCGAGGCCGCCGCCGTAGCGACCGAACGGAGACCGAATACCGTCGATGAGATAGGCGGGGCGCATCGCCGGACCATAGCCGAAAAATTGCGCACGCGATCCAGCGGTGCCTTCATCGGGGCATGATCCACGACCACCAGGAGCTGGCCGACCAGGACGTCAGCTGGCTCGCGATCCGGCAACCGGCTGTCGTCCGTCTGCTCGAGCGGGAGCTCGGGCCGGCGAACGGAATGTCCGACGGTGATGCCTTCGGTGCCGGCCTTGCGCTCGCGTGTCACGTGCTCGGTGGACATACGCCCGTCGGCGATCTCCGGATCGACCATCACGCGCTCGCGGTCGGGATGGCGGCGGTGCGCGGCGGCCGCTGCGATCGCGCGATGGTCCGGTCGATCCGTGACCAGATCGAGGAGCTCCGCGTCGTGCTGACGCCCGGCGAACAGGATGCGGTCGCGACCGTGATCGCGGCCGTGATCTGGGCCGTCCTCGATTGCAGCGTGCGCGAGCTCGGCGACACGCTCGTCGCCTGATCGCAGCGCACTGTCGGCAGACGACCACCTGCCAGCGCGACCGCCCGTCGGGCGCGTACGCTCGGCCCGTTCGCCCGTCTCGAAGAAATTTCGCAAGCTTACACACGCAAGCGGCTGAGCTTGCTCGAGCCCGCGTCGCGAGTCGCCTGGCTCGATTGCTGCGGTAGACGCCGTCGGCCCCGGGGGCCCCGCCGAGTGTCGGGGGTGCCGTGGCTTGAAAGCAGTGGGTCGAATGTCTGGAAATTCTGTGATCGCGAGCAGCCTGGGTGTGCTGCTCATGACCTCGGCTGCAGCCGCGGATGTAAGCCTCAAGCTCGAGCCCGGTGTGGCGGTGCCGCTGTCCAAGCCGCAGTCCGAGATCTTCGATGTGGGCGGCGGGCAGGCCATGAAGCTGCTGTTCGGCATCTCGCCGTCCATCGACATCGGTCCGTCGGTGTCGTTCCTCTACCTGCCATCGGCCGCGCCGATGACGGAATCGGGCGTCGCGTGGGGGTTCGGTGGCGGCTTGCGGATCAAGCGCCCCCACAACCAGACGACGTCAGGCACCTCGCCCTGGCTCGACGCCGATGCGCTGTTCATGCGCACCGGTGACCTCAGCCGGTTCGGCTTCGGCGTCGCCGTCGGAATCGCCTTCCCCGTCGACGACGCGAAGGCGATCTGGGTCGGACCGTTCGTTCGCTACCAGCAGACCGTCAACACCGAGCGTGCCGGCTACGACACCCGCGACGCCAAGATCCTGCTCGCAGGGCTCAGCTTCGAGGTCGGCACGGCCGTGAAGCGCGCGCCGGTCGAGCGGATCGTGATCGAGAAGGTGATCGAACCTGCGCCCGCGCCCGAGCCCCTGCCTCCGCAGGTGATCACGCACACCGTGCAGTCGTGCCCGGATCGCGACGCCGATACGGTCCCCGACAACATCGATCAGTGCCCGGATGTCTCCGGTCCGATCACGAGCGCCGGCTGTCCTGTGGTCGCGAAGGTCGTGATCACCAAGGACAAGCTCGAGCTCAAGGAGAGGCTGTACTTCGCGTGGAACCGGGCGGAGATCAAGGCGGTCTCGTTCTCGATCCTCGACGAGGTCGTCAAGGTCCTCCAGGACAACCCGACGCTGCACATCCTGGTCGAGGGTCACACGGACGCCTCTGGTAATGCGGGACACAACAAGCGGCTGTCGCTGCGCCGTGCGCAGTCGGTCGTCGGCTACCTGAAGAGCCACGGCATCGGCCGCGATCGCCTGACGGCCAAGGGCTTCGGTCCCGGCGTCCCGCTCGGTCCCAACGACACCGCGGACGGCCGCGAGAAGAACCGCCGCGTCGAATTCACCATCGTGTCGATCATCCCCAACGAAAAGAGCTCGAAATGAGTCCGCTTAAGACGAGTCTCCTGATCGCCATCCTGGCCTGCGTCTCCGCCTGCGGACGCCAGGTCGTCGAGTTCAAGACCGGTGACGAGAGCGACGCCGGGGTCGATGCAGCGATCGACGCACGCGATAGCGGAACCGACGGTCCGCTGACCGATGGTCCATTGACCGACGGCCCGCTCCTCGACGGCCCGGTCGCCATTCCGCCGGTGGTCCTCTCGACCGTTCCTGCGCCCGGCGCGACGTTCGTCGCCCTCAACACGCTGATCACCGCGACGTTCAGCAAGCCGATGAACCCGGCGACGATCTCGATGACGACGTTCACCTTGCGCCAGGGCGCGACGGCACTCGTCGGCACCGTCATGCTTGACGCCGCCGGGACGACCGCACGGTTCACTCCGATGCTGCCGCTGACGCCCAACCTGGTCTACACGGCCACGATCACGACCGGAGCGCAGGACACGACCGCGATGGCGCTCGTCGCACCTCACATCTGGATGTTCACCACGGCAGCGAACGCAATGCCGCCGACCGTGATCTCCGTGACTCCGCTCGACGGCGCGATCAACATCTCGCTCAACGTCAGCCCGACCGCGACCTTCAGCAAGGCGATGAACGCTGCGACGATCAACTCGCAGACCTTCATGCTGAGCCAGGGTGCGACGCCGATTGCTGGTGTCGTGACGCTCGACCCGGTGACCAACACCGCGACGTTCAACCCGATGAATCCGTTGATCTCGGGCCTGGTCTACACGGCGACGGTCAACACCGGTGCGCAGGACACCGGCGGCATGGCGCTGCAGATGTCGCGGACGTGGATGTTCACGACCAGCATGTGCGCGCAGGTCGGGATCACGCTCGGTGCGGCAGGAAACTTCGCGGTGCTCGCCGGCTCGACCGTCACCAACACGGGCCTGACCACGGTCACGGGTGACCTCGGCGTCAGCCCGGGCACGGCGGTCACCGGCTTCCCGCCGGGAATCCTCGTCGGCATGCAGCACACGAACACGACGTCGGCGACGGCGATCGCGAACCTGACCACCGCGTACGACGAGGCGGCGGGACGCACGCTGTGCCCGGTCAGCGTGGCGGGAAACCTCGGCGGCATGACGCTCGCGCCGGGCCTCTACAAGTCGACATCCTCGCTCGAGATCACGTCGGGCGATCTGACGCTCGATGCGATGGGTGACCCCGACGCGGTCTGGGTGTTCCAGGTCGCGTCGACGCTGACCACCACGATCGGTCGGCAGGTCATCCTCGCCGGGGGCGCGCAATCGCGGAACATCTACTGGCAGGTCGGGACCTCGGCGACGCTCGGCGTCACCTCGGTGTTCCACGGCACGATCATGGCGGACCAGGCGATCACGCTGAACACGGGCGCGGTGCTCAACGGCCGTGCACTCGCTCGGATCGCCGCCGTCGCGCTCGCCGGGAACACGGTCGTCCGGCCGTAGCTCACGGGTGATCTGCTCGCCCCGCGGCGAGTGACCGGCATCCCACCACGGGGTGCCGGGTTTGTTCGTTCTATAGTGCGCGCCATGCTGATCGATGCGTTGCGCAGGCGGCTCGGTGCTCCGACGGCCGCGAGCTTTCAGCTGATGGGCGAGGACCTCCAGCTCCTCACCCTCGAGGATCTGGGCGTCGCGGTCGCTGCCCAGGAAGCCGCGATCCCCGAGGATCTGCGCGCTGACGTCCTGGCCGAGGAGCGCGCGCTCGCGGCGGAGTCTCATCGCTGGCTGACGAAGTTCAATCGATCGCTGTACGGTCGGATCGCGGGCTACCTGGCGCTCGGCAAGCGACTCGACTTCCGGTATCCGTGGCCGGTCGTCGCGATCCTCGGGATCGTGCAGGTGATCGGCGGGATGGACCGGGCACGGGTCTACGGGCTCGCCGGTCGGATCGCGAGCCGGTTCGGGTTCGACAGCATCGAGAAGCTCGGTGATGGTTCGGAGGACGTCCTGCGGCGAACGAATCGCGGGATCTTCGCGGACTCGGTACCGACGGTGCTGCGTGCGTTGCGCGCGGTCGAGCTGCACCGCGAGGACAAGAGCGATGTCGCGGAAGCTCTGATCGAGGGCCATGGCGCGGTGCTGTGGGACGAGGAATCCCGCGCGCTGTGCCGGTCGCTGGTCGAGGGTCTCCAGCTCGCCGACGAGGCCGGTGGGTTCCGTGCGCTCGCGGCCGTGACCCAGCGGCACTTTGCGCGCGAGCAGGCGATCTTCACGCACCACATCGCGTCGCGCAGTCGCACGCGCAAGCTGCCGGCGGTCAAGGCGGTGGATGCGCCGGTGATCGAGCGCAGCCGGCTCGCGTTCCGTCCGTTCGCGTTGCCCGCAGGCTTCGATCTGCGCGATCACGCGGCCCGGGTCGACGCGTTTGCCGAGGCGTTCGTGTCCTCGGTGACCGGCTCGCTCGCCGACTACCGGGTCGCCACGGAGTGGGTGGTGCGTCGGTTTGGCTAGCGTTTCGGGCAGCCGGAGTCGCAACTGGCTGGATCGACTCGCTGAGCCCCGGTCACCGGGCGCCGCTGCTCCTTGACGGGGGGGAATCCGAACACTACGGTTCCCCCATGATCTCGAAGACAAAGCTGCTGGCCTCGGCTCTCGCCCTCGTCCTTGGCGTCGGTGCGGGCGCTGGTTGCGACTCGTCCGGCCCCGAGCGGACCGATCGCTGGGCAACGACGGAGAACACGAACGTCAAGATCGACTGGGACAAGGTCAACGAGGCGTACAAGCTCGCCGACGGTCCCGAGGATCTCGAGAAGCGTATCAACGAGATCTACGAGGGCGACGAGGTGATCTCGGTGTCGGTCAAGGACGAGGACGACAAGACGCAGGTCGTCACCGGCTTCTTCGACAAGAACACCAACGGCACCGTCGAGGAGCCCGAGAAGATCTTCACGATCAAGCGCGAGCCGACCGCCGAAGGCGCGCAGTACCAGACCACCGGTCACGGCGCCTACTACGGCTATCACTCGCCGTTCCTCGGCATCGCCTCCGGAATGATGATGGGCATGATGATGTCCAACATGTTCATGCCGAGCTACGCGCCGATGTACCGGCAGGGGTACACGACCAATCCCTCGCGCGTGTCGCAGCTGCAGCAGACGCGCTCGAGCTACCGCGCGGCGAACCCGGGCAAGTTCCAGCGCTCGCAGAGCGGTCGGACGTACAACCGTCCGTCGACGACGACCCGGCCGTCGGGTCGCACCGGCGGCGGCCGCATGGGCGGAGGCCGCTTCGGGCTCGCCCGCGCCGGACGCGCGGTTCGTCCGCAGCGGCTCGCGGATTGAAGATCGCCGAGCTCCCGCTGCGTGAGCGGCCGGTGCTCGAGCTCCTGAACTTGGTCGGCGAGCGGGCGACCCCTGATTGCGAGTACGCGGGCTACGGCTGGGCCCGCGTCGATCGGCTGTGGCTCGCGACCGATGACCAGCGAGGGCGCGCCGTCGACGACGTGCTGCTGCTCGCACTGCATTCGGCGGACGACGCCGAGGCGCTGGCGGATGACATCGAGCTCGAGTTCGAGCTGTCGGTCGGGGCTCCCGTCAGCGTGCTCGCATCGGCGTTCCTCGCGCGCTGGCTGCCCCGGCTCCCCGCCGATGCGTCGGCGATCGTCCTCGCGCTGTGCAATCCGCATCGTGCGGTGCTCCGGACGCCGCCCGGGAAGACCCCGATCCACTACGCGCACGGCGACGTCACGAGCTGGCTCGATCGCGACGACGATGGCGATCACATCCGGCTCCAAGCCGACGAGTGGAGTACGCTACGCGCGACGTGACTACCGAGCTCGAACGCCGCCCCTCCACTGCGATCGATGATGACGCGAAGCACTCGTACATCGGCCTGTGGCTGCTGAAGAAGCTCGACCTCAAGCCCGAGGATGGCGGCATGGAGATGCCGGTCGTGGTCGATGGTGAGCTGTCACCGCTCGACGAGCATCTCCAGCAGCTCGCGGTCGATGACCTGGTCTCGATCAACGCCAAGAAGGGTCGCTACGAGCTGACCAAGAAGGGCATCGCGTATCTCGGCGAGGTGATCGACGAGGCGTCGGATCTCGTCGACGACCTCGATGATCTCGAGACCGACGAGGCGATCCACGAGATCCGATCGCGTGGTCTCGACGTCTATCGAGCCCGCTTCCTGTGGGGTTGGTTCGAGGGCGAGTTCGATGACCTCGTGCTGTTCCAGGAGCGACGTGGCGTGACGCCTGTCGAGCGGATGTGGGCGTTCTATCTGACCGGCGACGCGTTCTGGAACGAGATCGCGAAAGAGATCACGGGGAACTGACGGGCGCGGCGGGGTAGGCGGCGCGGCAGCTGACGAGCGCGGCCTGCAGGTCCTCGGCAAGCGGACACTCGACGACCAGCTGCCCACCGTCGGGGTGAGGGAGCGAGAGGCTCGTGCAGTGGAGCGCGAGTCGATGCAGCGCGTGCTCGGTCCGGAAGATCCGGTTGTGCTCGCCCTTGCCGTAGCGGACGTCGCCGATCAGCGGACACGCCAGGTGCTTCAGGTGTCGACGGATCTGATGGAGCCGTCCCGTGATCGGGCGCGCCTCGACGAGCGCGTACCGACCGAACGTCTCCTTGCGCCAGATCTCGGTGATCGCATCGACGCGATCCTCGCCGGGGGCCTTGGGCACCGGATGATCGAGCCGGATGTGATCGGGCGGATGCCCGCGGGTGATCGCGAGGTAGCGCTTGTCGGCGCCGTGAGCCATCCACGAGTCGGTGAACGCGCGCGCGGCTTCCTTGTCGAGCGCGAACAGCACGATGCCGGAGGCGCCGCGATCGAGCCGGTGGATCGGATAGACGTACTTGTCGACCGCGTCGCGCACGCGCTGGAGCAGCGCATCGTCGTCGTCGGCCCAGCCGCGATGGGTCGCCACGCCACTCGGCTTGTCGACGACCACGCAGCGCTCGTCGCGATGGAGGATCAGAGGTGCTCTCGGAAGAAGTCGACCTGGACCTGCTCGCGCGCGAGATTGAGCTTTGGATCGGGGACCATGTGGGTTGCTGACAGCGTGATCACCTCGGCGCGCTTCGCCGCGATGTAGAGGTGCTCGACGAGCGCCAGCGTGTGCGCGAAGTGCACGTTGTCGTCGGTGATCCCGTGGATCACCAGCAACGGACGGGTCAGCTTCGCCGCATGGGTCAGCGCACTCGCCCGGGCGTACCCGTCGGGGTTCTGCTGCGGCGTCTTCATGTAGCGCTCGGTATACGCGGTGTCATACAACGCCCAGTCGGTGACCGGTGCGCCGGCGACCGCGGCCTTGAACACATCGGGGCGCAGCAGCGCCGCCATCGCGGAGAGATAGCCACCGAACGACCAGCCGAAGATCCCGACGCGATCGAGATCGAGCTCGCGATGACGCGCGCCGACGGCCTGCAGGGCGCCGATCTGATCCTCGAGCGGCACGGTGATCAGATCCTTCAGGATCGCGCGCTCCCAGGTCCGGCCGCGATTCGGCGTGCCGCGGTTATCGCTGCGCACGACGATGAAGCCGGCGTCCGCGTACCACTGGTCCATGATGTACGCATCGAGGGCGGCCTCGACGGTGACCACGTGCGGGCCGCCGTAGACCTTGAGCAGCACGGGATAGCGGCGGTTCGCATCGAACAACCGCGGCCGGGTGATCGCGACGTGATGCGTGCGTCCGCCGAGCTCGACGGTCTCGAGCTTGGTCGTCGGTACGAGCTTCGGGCTCTCGGCCACGCTCGGCAGCTCGTGACGACCCTTCGGTCCGATCACGAGCGTCGTGCGGCCGCCCCGCGCGAGCGCGACATCGACCGCCACCACGCCATGCTTGGCGAGCGCACCGTTGCGGAGCTGACCGGCGACGCCGTCGCCGTCGGTCAGGCGAACGGCGGCACCACCCGCGAACGGAACCCGGTAGACATCCTGGTGGACCGGGTCTGCATCCGCGAGCACGATCGCACCGACGTCGTCGACTCCGATCAGCTTGCGAAGCCCGAGCTCGGCACCGGCCAGCGCGCGCACGAGCTTGCCGTCGGGGGAGCGCAGCTCCAGCGTCCACGCACCGCTCGCCTCGGTCATCCACACAAAGCCCGAGCCATCGAGCAGCCACGTCGGTGCGCGAACGTTGACGTTGAGCCAGGCGTCGTCGTGCTCGGTCAGCAGGATCGAGACGCGCCGGCTGGCCACGTCGTACGCGGCGAGCTGCGACTGTTGCTGATCGCGGTCGATCCACAGCGTGGTGAGCGGGCCGCGCGACGGCCACTGCACGCTCACGAGATACTCGTAGGTCGACGCGATCTCGATCCACTGCACGCGATCCGCTGCGCGCGGATCGGCGAGCTCGATCACGCCGAGCTGGACCTTGGCGTTGGGGCGCCCGGCGCGCGGATACTTGAACGGAACCGGAACGCGGTCCGGGTTGCGAGCATCCGCGACGTAGATCGTGTCCATCGCGCGCGTGTCGGTGCGCTGGAACGCGATCGCCTTGCTGTCGGGGCTCCACCAGTAGCCGCGCGTGCGGTCGAGCTCCTCCTGCGCCGCGAAGTCCGCGATCCCGTCCTCGTGACCCTCCGGCGGTGACGTCAGCCGGGTCGCGGGGCCGGTGCGGCCGATGATCCACAGCGCACGATCCCGGACGAACGCGATCGTGGTCCCGTCGGGGGACAGGTGCGGATCATAGGCAGCGCCCCCCGGATCGACCGCGGTCCGGGTGCCGGTGGTGCGATCGATCAGGAAGAACGTCCCGCCGAGCGGCACCAGCACCGTGGCGCCGTCCTCGGACAGCTCGATATCGACGATGCCCTTGGTCGCCGTGCGCGTGCGCTCGCGCCGCGCCTTCTCCTCGTTCGATAAGTGCTCGCCGCCGGTGCCGAGCAGGTCGGCCGCGGTCACGAGGGTCTTCACTTTGCCGTCAGGCGCCATCTCGTAGAGATCCGCTGCGAAGTCACGGGCCTGCGTGCGCCGGAACAGCACGCTGCCGTCAGGTGCGATCGCCAGCGGGGTCGGGATTCCGAGCTTGAAGTTGAACGTCGCCGCGGCGTCCGCGAGCAACTGATCATCGAGAGCAGGCCAGGTCATGGGAGCAGCCTTCGGAGGAGGGTGACAGGCGGCGAGGGAGGCCACCAGGAGAGCGAAGACAGCTCGCACGCGAGCAGCTTATGCCGAAAGTTTGTGATCGGCCTCCGGGGTTGGGACGATCATTAAATGCGCACCCACGAACGCCGGCGCCGTCGCGCCACCACCGTTACCCAGGCTCTCAGCTACCAGCTCGCCTCGTGCTGCGAGGATGGACGGATCGAGGCCATGGTGGTCGCAGATGGCGACGGCCTGCCGCTCGCCTCGTCGGGGGACACGTTCGCGTGCGACGAGGTGGCGGCGCGGATGGTGCTCGTCGGACCGCGGATCAAGGAGTTCAGCGGAACGCTGCTCGGTGCCGGTAACGCCTGGCAGGTGCAGATGATGAAGGTCGAGATCGACGGATCCGAGCTCCTGGTCTGCGCGGTTGGCGGTACGGCGGAGTCGCGCCGACGTCAGCTCAGCCGTGGCGCCGAAGGTGCGCTGCGGATCCTCGCTGCCTGATCGCGCGAATCGTTGCTAGGGTTCGGGCATGCGCACCATGCTCGGCCTTCTCGCCGTCGCGACCCTCGCGGCGTGCTCCTCTCAGAGCTCGACCCAGGTCTCCGCCTCCGATGCGCGAAGCCTGCTGATCGATCGCAACTGGCTCGACAAGATGCCGGAGACCGATCGCGACAAGCTCCACGTCTACCGCTTCGTGCCGAACATGGGCGGCGGCGTGTTCCAGGACCGCACCCTGTACAAGGGCACGTTCGAGCTGTTCTCGTTCAAGGTCAGGGACAACGCGATCACGTTCAAGCTGCACGAGACCAAGACCGAGGTCACGAGTGTGTACACGATCGAGAAGGTCGATGGCCCCAAGCCGTTCGACCTCAAGCTGACGATCCCGGATGATCCGCGCGGTCCCAAGGTCTACTACGGCATGCGCGCGGAGACCGATCGCGATGGCGCAGCGCTCGAGCAGCGCCTGCAGCAGCTTCGCTAGCTCGGCGTCCAGCTGCCGGATCCGAGGAGCGGTGCAGCCAACAATGATTGAGACCTGGGAAGGCCCAATCAGATCCAGAGTCTCGGTTCACCAGCAGATCACAGCTCGCGATCAGTGGCGAGCGTCCCTGCGAGGAGTGGTTAGGGTGTGACCGGCGTAATCGGATTCAATACGAGGTACCACGTAGGTCATGGGGCACCTTCGTCGGGCTATCTTTGGCGCTGCTGTCGTCGCGTTCGCCGCGTGCGGCGGTCGTGCTAGCAGCTCGGTCGACGCTCCGGCCATCGATCCGGATGCACCGCCCGACGCGATCGATGCCGACGCGCCGGGGGATCCGGTTTCCTACACGGCTAGCACTGCGACGATCGCCAATCCTGAGCGCGGTTTTTACCGTCACGTTGGCTGCGAGACTCCTCTCAACCAGACTCAGCTGACCAACTTCCGCACTGCAGACGGCGAGTCGCTGATGTTGTGCGTGTTCTACCTCAGGAACTTCGTGAGCTCCCCGATCAGCCAGTCCACACTCAATCTGTTCCAGCAGCAAATGGATACGGTGCGCAAGGCGGGACTGAAAGCGATCGTCCGTTTCGCATACAACGATAACAATTCTCCGGTCGACGCCACGCCTTCCATGGTCAACACGCATTTGACCCAGCTCGCTCCGTACCTTGCCGGCAACGCGGATGTCATCGCCGTCGTGCAGGCCGGTTTGATCGGCAGCTGGGGTGAGTGGGGCAACACCCAGAACTATGGCGACAGCTACAACATGTCGGCGAACAACATTGCCGACCGCAAATCCGTCGTCGACAAGCTACTCGAGGTGGTGCCTTCCGACCGTATGGTGCAGCTGCGCATGCCTCTGTTCAAGACGAAGCTCTATAGCGCAACCGCACTGACCAGCGGCGAGGCCTTCAACGGTTCGGCCAAGGCACGCCTCGGACATCACAACGATTGCTTCTTGTCCAATCCATCCGATTACGGAACGTATATCAATCCGTCGGTCGAGTTCCCCTACCTGGAAGCCGAGACCAACTACGTGGCATCCGGGGGTGAAACCTGCGCCTACCAGGCGCCGCGCAGCGCGTGTCCGAGCGCCTTGACGGAGATGGCCAGGTTCCACTGGTCCTACTTGAACCTGGACTATAACCAGACCGTACTGAACAACTGGAGAACCCAGGGCTGCTTCGCGGACGTCGAGCAAAAGCTTGGCTATCGCTTTGTTCTGAAGACCGGCGCCTTTTCCAGCACTGCCAAGCCAGGCGGTGGTTTCGCACTGATTCTCGAGGTGCAAAACGAGGGATGGGCTGCACCGTTCAACAGTCGCTCCGCGGAGCTGGTGTTCCGTACGATGGACAGCGACGCAGTCTACCGCGTCAAGCTCGCAACCGATCCGCGCTTGTGGTTGGCGAATCAGACGGTGACGATCAACGAGACTTTGACGCTTCCGGCGGACATGGTCGCAGGATCGTACGCAGTGCTGCTGCACCTGCCTGATCCGCAAGCGTCGCTGCGCGATCGTCCCGAGTACGCGATTCAGCTGGCCAACACCGACACATGGGAAGCCGCTACCGGATTTAACAATCTCAAGCACACCGTCAGCATCGCCCCTTGAGCGATCGCCCATGCGGCGGCACCTGACGAGCGGCGACGGCGGGGTGCACGGGGCTGTGGTGATCGTGCATGCGGACAGATCGTCGACGTCATCGCCGGTCCTGCGAACGGTTGCGGCGAGTGGCACGGTCAGCAGCGCGACGCTCGGCGTACGCGGCGACGAGGTGCTGTGATAGACGCGTCGCCCCGACCTGAATCCGTCAGAGCCAGGCGCGGGCGCGAGCGTCGGTGAACAGCTTCCGCATCGCCGTCGCATCGGGCATGCCGAGCTCGCCGACGAGCGCAGCCGGGATCCGCGCGCCAACACCACGCGACAGCCGGCGGATCGCACGTGCACGCGCAGCGTCGACCCGGCACCGAGCGGCGGGTCGCAGCTTCGTGCGGACCCACGCATCGATCTCGATCGAGAGCTCGGCATGCCGCAGCTCGTCCTCGGCGATCTTCGCGTAGGTGGCACGGACCGTGGGATCGGCCGCGTGGCGAGCCTGCCAGAACGCGATCAGCGCAGCCCATGTCTCCCCGACGACACCTTCGGTCGCGTTCTCGATCGCGATCGATTCGAGCGAGCGCTTGCCCTGCAACTCGATCTCGACCGGCGGCGGTGTGGCGCCGCGAGCGCGCGCGAGGTCGCCCATCAACCGCGCGTGGTGAACCTCGTCGACCGCCGAGCGCCTCGCTGCGTCGCGCAGTGCGACGGGCGCGCCGTGCCTGGTGAGCTGGCGCGCGAGTCCGATGAACGCGTGCACCGACGCAGCCTCGAACCAGGCGGAGCGGGCGAGGTGGGTTGCGGCGAGTCCGGCGCGCGGCTTCCTCGCGCGCGCGAGCCCTGCAGGACGCCGTCCCGGTATGGGGCATCCACTCGCATTGGTCGAGACCTCGTAACCGACGACGACCGTGTGCCCGGTCGCATCGTGGCTGACCTCGCAGCTGGTCGATGAATGGTTCGGCTCAAACCGCATGAGCACCGCGCTGCACAGCCGGTTGCACGTCGCCTCGTCGGCCTCGCAGGCATCGACGAAGGCGGCGAGGTCCGCCGGTGGTGGCTCGGGCAGGCGCACGCTGCGCTCGCGATCGTCCCAGCATCGATCGTGCTCCGACAGACAGCCGGTCGCGACCAGCGGAGCCGCGGCGACGACGAGATCAATCAGCGTGCGGCGAAGGCTGGGGCGCATCCAGTCCCACAGTGCACTCGGTGTGCCCTCGCAAGCGCGCGAAAGGCGGTGCCACCGCCTCACAATCCTGAGGCGACCTGATCGCTGCACCTGGAAGCGGCCGCGACGGAAATGTCAGGGCGCGCCGGCAACCATCCGAAACGAAACAAGCCGACCCGAAGGTCGGCTTGTCGTCGAACGTTGTCGTGGATCAGGCGCGCGCGACAGCGGACGACTTGCCGGTCTTCTTCGCCGGGGCCGGCTTCTTCGCGGTCTTGCCGTTGGTCTTGCCGTGACCGTTGCCGTTGAGCGCCACGTTGGCGTGCTGGCCGTTGCGCGCACCCGCGGCGTCACGCAGCTTCTCGATCAGCGGCGTCTTCTCCCACGAGAAGCCGTCGCGGCCGAAGTGGCCGTACGCGGCGGTCTGGCGGAAGATCGGCCGGCGGAGGTCGAGCTCCTGGATCAGCATGCCGGGGCGTGCGTCGAACGTCGCGAGCACGGCCTTGGTCAGCTTGTCGTCGGAGACCGTGCCCGTGCCGAACGTGTCGACGAGCATCGAGACCGGCTCTGCAACACCGATCGCGTAGGCGAACTGCACTTCGCAACGGCGCGCGAGGCCCGCGGCCACGACGTGCTTCGCGATGTAGCGCGCGTAGTACGCGGCCGAGCGGTCGACCTTGCTCGGATCCTTGCCCGAGAACGCGCCGCCACCGTGGCGAGCGTAACCGCCGTAGGTGTCGACGATGATCTTGCGACCGGTGACACCGGCGTCACCGTGCGGGCCACCGATGACGAAGCGGCCGGTCGGGTTGACGTGGAACTTGGTCTTGTTCGTGATCAGCTTGGCCGGGACGATCGGCTTGATGACGAGCTCGCGGATCGCTTCCTCGAGCGTCTTCTGCTTGACCGACTCGTTGTGCTGGGTCGAGACGACGATCGCCTCGACGCCCGTGATCTCGCCGTCCTCGTAACGGACCGAGACCTGGGTCTTGCCGTCGGGGCGTAGCCAGTCGACACCCTTGGTCTTCTTCTTCCGCACCTCGGCGAGCCGGAACGCGAGCTGATGCGCGAGCTGGATCGGCATCGGCATGAGCTCCTTGGTCTCGTCGCACGCGTAACCGAACATCAGGCCCTGATCGCCTGCGCCCTGCTTCGCGACGTCGCCACGATCCACGCCCTGCGCGATGTCAGGAGACTGCTGAGCGACGGACACCATGACGGCGCACGTGTCTGCATCGAAGCCGGTATCCGAGCCCACGAACCCGATGTCGCGAACGACGCCGCGAACGAGGGTCTGGTAGTCGAGCTGCGCCTTGGTCGTGATCTCACCAGCGAGCAGCACGAAGCCCGTCTTCGCGACGGCCTCACACGCCACGCGGCTGTTGGGGTCGGCGGCCAGGCAGGCGTCGACGATCGCGTCGGACACCTGATCGCACAGTTTGTCGGGGTGGCCTTCGGTGACGGATTCAGAGGAGAACAGATGGCTCGCCATTTGGCGGGGACTATTCAGCGACGGCTCGCCGCTGTCAACACGGATAACAGGTACGATATAGCGGATGC
This sequence comes from Myxococcales bacterium, assembly GCA_028287135.1. Lineage (GTDB taxonomy): Bacteria > Myxococcota_A > Polyangia > Haliangiales > Haliangiaceae > JABFXX01. Next base: position 153,535 of record JAQBQE010000032.1, on the reverse strand, counting down.
GATCTGTTCTGGTTGCAGTCGTCCTTGCCTCCGCATGTGGCGGAAGTCCGCCGGTGCCAGCACGTGGCGTTGTCGAGGCAGATGTCGGCTCGTGGAAGTTCCGGCGGTTCCAGGGACCCCTGCTCGATGTCGAGGTCTGGATCGACGGCAACAAGGGCGAGGCGTTCAGCGCGAGCTACATCACGAATGAAGCGGAGAAGCGCGGTCGCATCGAGGACAAGGATCTCGTCAACGTCACGGTCACGAGATACGAGAAGCCCGACGGCGTCGTTCGCGAGACGGTAAAGCTCGTACGCCGGCTCGCCCAGGAGAAGGGTTACCAGGTCGACGAGACCAAGATCGAGGGTGTGCGCGCGCTCACGATCACCGGACCCGGCGAGGCCTGGGTGATGTGGCCGTCGACGAAGTACGTCGTCAAGGTCGGCGGGCAGGGCCGGACCAGCGTTCCCTCGTCGATGGTGGAGAGCTATGGCGATCGGTTTCCGTCGAAGCTGCCGGGCGGCTCGCTCGAGGGGCCGCTGCCTCCGGGACCCGAGGACCGGCCGGCAAAGGGTGACGCGGTCGAGGACACCTACGATCCCGACAACCCCAAGGCGAACCTCGACCACTACGACTCGACGAAGGTGAAGATCCCGGAGAAGAAGATCGAGCCGACCGAGCTCGACCCGGCGCCAGATCCGAAGACCGATCCGAAGACCGATCCGAAGCCCAAATCGAAGAAGCCGCCGAACAAGCCGATCAAATAGCTGTAAGCATTCGGCGCGTGGCTCGTTTCACCTGCATGAAGCTCCACACGATGATCCTCGCGGGCGCGCTCGCACTGGCTGCTGGTCTCGGTTGCGGCGGCGGGAAGAAGCCCGACACGACCACGACCACGACGACCACCCCGAACGACTCGACCGCGAACCCACAGGCCGCGGACGTCCCGTGCTCGCAGGAGATCGCCCTCGAGTGCGGTGACGGCATGAAGGACGGCTGCCTCGCGCAGCCGCCGCTCACCACGGTCCACGGCTGCGTCGCGGCCGACGCCACCAGCGGGCCGCCGTGCAGCCAGGAGATCGCGCAGGTGTGTCCGGATGGCCAGATGGACGCATGTCTGCGCACGCCGGCGGCCGCCGAGAATCACGTCTGCGTCGTCGTCCTCAAGTAGCGGAGCCGCTGCTCGGCGGCCGCCGGCATGCGATGCTGCGGTCGTGTTGCTCAGGCAGTTGATCGCTGGAACACCCGAGGCGAACGCGCTCCTCGATCGAACCACTCGCATGGCGGGCGAGATCGACGCGCAGGTACAGCAGATCCTCGCGGACGTGCGTGCCCGGCGCGACGTTGCGGTGGCCGAGTACACGCAGCGCTTCGACCAGCGCGCCCCGACGGATGGCAGCTACGAGCTGCCACGCGCCGCGTGGGACGAGCGTGCCGCGAAGGTCGCGCCCGTGGTGCGCGAAGCGCTCGAGCTCGCCGCGCGCCGGATTCGCGCGTTTCACGAGCGTCAGCGCGATCCCGACGTCGACGTCACCCTCGACGGTGTTCGGCTCGAGCTGCGAGTGACGCCGCTCGCCCGGGTGGGGCTCTACGTCCCTGGCGGCACCGCCCGCTATCCGTCGAGCGTGCTGATGACAGCGATCCCCGCAAAGGTCGCCGGCGTCGACGAGATCATCATGGTCACCCCCGGTGCCTCGCCCGAGACGCTGCTCGCCGCGACCCTCGCGGGTGTCGATCGCGTGTTCGAGCTCGGCGGCGCGCAGGCCGTGGGCGCGCTCGCGTACGGCACCGAGACCGTGCCACGCGTCGACAAGATCGTCGGACCCGGGAACGCGTGGGTCGCCTCGGCCAAGCGCCAGGTCTACGGCGAGGTCGACATCGATTCGATCGCGGGCCCCTCGGAGGTCCTGATCATCGCGGATGCGGCCGCGAACCCCGCGTGGATCGCTGCCGATCTGATCGCGCAGGCCGAGCACGATCCCGAGGCGCGCGCGGTGCTGGTGACGACGTCCGGCGTGCTGCCGGCGCAGGTCGATACCGAGCTCGTCCAGCAGCTCGCGGATCTGCCGCGGCGCGCGATCGCGGAGCAGGCACTACGCGCGCATGGCGCCGCCGTCATCGTGCTGACGCTCGACGATGCGATCGACTACGCGAACAAGTTCGCGCCCGAGCACCTCGAGCTCCAGGTCGCGGATGCGCGCGAGGTCTCCGTGCGCTGCACGACCTCCGGCGCGATCTTCGTCGGTGCGTACTCGTCCGAGGCTGCCGGTGATTACCTCGCGGGTGCCAATCACGTGCTGCCCACGGGCGGCGCAGCACGGTATGCCTCGCCGCTCGGCGTCCACGACTTCCGCAAGCGGACCTCGATCGTGGAGTACGACGCGGTCACCGCGGCTGCACATGCAGATGCGATCGCCGCGCTCGCGCACTGCGAGGGGCTCGATGGCCACGGTCGGTCCGCGCTCCTGCGAGGCAAGCGTGTCTGACCACGAGCTCGGGCCACTCGCCACCCGCGTCCCGGCCGCCCTCCGAGGCAGCGCCGCGTATCACGTGCCGCAGCCACCGCGGATCATCGCCAAGCTCGATGCGAACGAGCTGCCCTACGGGATGCCGCGCGAGCTCCGGGCAGAGCTCGCGGGTGCGCTCGCCGACGTCGCGCTCGAGCGCTACCCCGATCCGCGCGCGGCGCGCCTGCGGACCGTCATCGCGAAGCAGCTCGGCGTCCAGGGTGATCAGCTCGTGTTCGGCAACGGATCCGACGAGCTGATCGCGCTGCTGTGTGCCGCGTTCGCGGGACCGATCCTGTATCCGGTGCCGTCGTTCGTCTACTACCGGCTCGCCGCGGTCGCGCGTGGCCTCGATCTCGTCGAGGTCCCGCTGACCTCGCGGTTCGAGATCGACGAGCTCGCACTGATGCGTGCGGTCGATGCGCATCGCCCGTCGGTGATCTTCCTCGCCCTGCCGAACAACCCGACCGGCACGATGTGGCGGCCGGGCTTTGCGCTCGAGCTCGCGGCTCGTCATCGCGACACCGTGATCGTCTCGGACGAGGCCTACGTTGCGTATTCCGGCGTCACCAATCTCCCGCACCTCGCTGCCCATCCCAACCTCGTGGTGATGCGGACGCTGTCGAAGATCGGGATGGCCGGCCTGCGCGTCGGCTTCACGATCTCGTCACCTGCGATCGGCTCCGTGCTCGAGAAGGTGCGCCCGCCGTACAACCTGTCCGCGCTCGATCAGCGCGCTGCCGAGTTTCTCGTCGAGCACGCGAGCGCGTGGTGTGACGCGCGTGCCGCGGAGGTCGTCGCCGAGCGCGGTCGCCTGGCCGCCGCGCTGACCGCACGGGGCCTCGAGGTGTTCCCGAGCGAAGCCAACCTCCTGCTCGTCCGGTTCCCCGATGCGCAGGCGACCTGGCAGCGGCTCGCCGGTGCGGGCATCACCGTGCGCGCGTTCGGCACCCAGGGCCCGCTCGCGAGCTGCCTGCGGATCACGGTCGGGACGCCGGCGGAGACCGCCGCGCTGCTCGCGGAACTGGGGTGAGCCGCGCGCTGTGGCTCCTCGGGATGCTCGCCGCGTGCTCGGCGTGCTCCGTGGGAGCGCCTGGCCCGAGCATCGACGTCGACCGTGCGATGGGTCATGTCGGTTCGCTGATGCTGCTCGGGCCGCGGCCCGGTGACACCGACGCGTCGAGGCGCGCTGCCGCGTACATCGAGCGCGAGCTCCAGGCCGCAGGGGCGAGCGTCGAGCGTCAGCCGGTCGGCGCGGTGGACCTGCCGGCGATCGAGGTGCTCGGTCAGACGTACCGGTCCGCGCACCGCGTGGTCACCAGCGACGAGAATCTGGTCGTGCGGTTCGGCCCGCGGCAGGGCGCTGCCGTGCTCGTGATGGCGCACTACGACACCGTCCGCGACAGTCCCGGAGCCGTCGACAACGCCGCGGCGGACGCGGTCGTGATCGAGCTCGCGCGCGCTCTGGTGGCGACGCCGCCCACGACCCCGGTGATCCTGGCGTTCACCGCGAACGAGGAGATCGGTCTGGTCGGCGCCGAGGCGCTCGCCGCGAAGCTCGGCCCGGAGATCAGCTTCGCGATCGCGCTCGACCTGATCGGTGGCTCGGGAGAGCTCACCATCAACGGGGCAAGCCGGTGGATCGGCACACCCGAGATGCGCTGGATCGCGGACGCCGCGGATCGCGCGGGCGTGATCCTGCGCGCGCCCCTCGCGCATCGCGTGGTCAGCCGGTGGTGGCCGCAGGCGGAGCGCTCGGACCATGGCCCGTTCACGCGCCGCGGGATCCGCGCGCTGCACCTCTACCACCGCGGTCAGGACGGCGACTGGATCGACCTCGCGTACCACACCAGCGCCGACGGCCTCGGTCGCGTTCATCGCGCGAGTCTCGACGAGCTCGGCCGCGTGCTGCTCGCGTTGCTACCGACGGCGCCACCGGCGCACGGCACCGAGGGCTTCTGGCTCCCGGTGGTTGCGAACGCCGTGATCCCGCGCTGGCTGCTGATCGCGATCGAGCTGCTGTTCGCGGCGATCGCGATCGGCTCGCTGGTGTCCCAGCGCACGAGCCGCGCGCGCGGTGGGCTCGGGGCGCTGGTCGGGGTCGGATGCTTTGCCGTGACCGCCGCGATCACGGTTGCATGCGAGCGCCTGACGGCCGCGGATCACGCGGCACCGTGGCTCCACGCGCCGGTTCGCCACGAGATCGCGCTCGGCCTCGTGGTCGCCGGGACGTTCGGGCTCGTCACGCTGCTCGCGCGCCGGATCCGGCCGTGGATCGGAGCGCTGCGCTACCTCGTGATCGCGACCGTGATCCCGCTCGTGATCGGGTCGGTCGTGCTCGCGATCGGTGCGGCCGAGCTCGCCTGGATCTGGCTTTTGCCCGCCGCCGTGATGGCACTTGCGCCCCGGCTCGGCCCGGCACGAGTCCTCGGACCGCTCGCCCTCTTGCTCCCGGTGGTCCTGGTCCTCGCGCCGAACCAGGTTCGCGAGGCCGCCTGGAATGGCTTCCTGCCGACCTCGGTCCCGCTCACTGCCTGGATGCTCGGGCTCGGGGCCCCGGCCCTCGCCGGCGTCGCCTGGTGGTTCCGGCGCCGCGGGGCCCCTGGTCCGCTGGGGGCATTCGTCCTCCCCATGGGGTGCCTACTCGCCATCACCGCGGGAGTTCTCGTGTTGTCCCACGCACATCCGGGGTGCTCTGGCACCGATTTCAACCAGTTCCAGCTCGCCTGCGAACGGTCCCCCGGGGTGCGCTAGCGTTTGCATGAGCCCACCTGGTACAAATGGTCTTACTGCGGGACTTCATGCTTCGAGCCGTACTCGTCCTGGGAGCGATCATGCTGGCCGCCTGCGATGTCGGTGAAGTCGACATCGGGGGTGGTGGCGGCACCGTCGACGCGCCGGTCAGCAACAGTGCCAAGGCGATGATGTTCGACTCGACCATCAAGCCGATGGCGGTCACCCTGGGCTGTCTCGACGCCGGCTGCCACAGCGGCCTCCAGATGCCGATCCTGAACACGTACGCCGACCTCGCCCCGAGGTACACGACAGGTCCGGGGGCCACCAACGTCCTCGTGCTCAAGGGCGGTCCCACACCGCCCGGTGATCACAACGGCCCGTACTTCGATGCGGCCCAGCGCGCGACCATCGCCGCCTGGATCGACATGGCGCCGTAGCGCTACTTCTTCTTCGAAGCGATCAGCCGGGTATACGCGTCCGCTGCGGACTTGCAGACCTGCTGGAGCACGCCGAGCTGGATCGGTGACAGCTCGGTGCCGTGACCGTAGAGCACGTTGACCACGCGCTTGCCGATCGCGATCACGCCCGCGGTCACCACCGTCGGCTCGGTGCAGCCGAGCACCTTGTACAGATACGAGTTCACGGTCGACGGTGCGAGCGGTCCATGGAACACGCCGTTGTCCGATGCGATCGCCGACTGCACGACCGACGGAGCCTCGAGCGGGATCAGCAGATGCTCGACGTTGGCGTAGCCGGGCAGGTTGCCGAACGCCTTCCAGCCAAACGCCATGTTGTCGCGCACGGTGAACACGACCGCGGCCTGGAACGTCGCCGCCGAGAACCCGAGCAGCGCCTCGACGATCTTGGTGCGGTCGGTCGCGGTCGCGAGCGTGCGCATCGCAACGTCGCCCTGCATCGGTGCGACGGTGAGCGGCGCGACGACCGGCGGGATCGTGGTTCCGCCCTTGCGGGTCGGCGCGGCGGCAGCCTTCGCAGGCTCGGCAGGCGCCGCATCATCGGCGTCCAGCGTGTCGATCAGATCCTCGGCCTCGAGCTCGAGTGCCTCGGAGTCGTCGAACATCTTCATCTTCACGCTGCGCAGCTTCGGGCGCGGGCCGGGGGCGGGCACGGGTGCGGCGGGCGCGGGCGGCAGGCCGGGCAACGGCGGCGCGGGTAGTCCCTGATCGACCGCGCCCTCGTCACCGCGCGGCTTGTCGGAGAACTTGGTGAACCGCGGAGGGCGCGCCACGCCGTAGTAGCGCTCGATGTAGTAGTAAATGCGGACTTCGGGGGCGACGCGCGGCAGCACGCGATAGCCGGTGATCGCGGTCAGCGCCTCGAGGGTGGCGAAGTCATGCGGATCCTCGATCGCCGCAATCAGCTGGCGGTCCTGGACCACGAGCGGCACGCACTTGTGCTTGAACGCGTGCGCGGGCTGAAGCAGCCGCACCGCCGCACGCTTCGCCCGCTCCAGCATGGCACCGGTGGCGATCGGGATGCCGAGCTCGAGGCCGAGGTAGACGGTCAACGCCTCGAGATCGATGAGCCCGTGCTCGAACAGAACGGTACCGATCCGCCCTCCGTCCCGCGCCTGGTACTTGAGCGCTGCTTCGAGCTGCGGCTCCGTCAGGCGGCCGTCTCGCACGAGCATCTCGCCGAGCTTCATCTGCCGGCGAAGGTATCACGGACGTGCTACTGACCAAGAATGCGGAGCATGCGCGCCCTGGCGCTCGTGACCTTGATCGGTGGCTGCGGTGGGAAGAAAGACCCGCCTCCCACGCGCGATCAGGTCCCGGCACCGGTTGCCGACGACTCGGACGACCCGCCGGCGCCACCTGCGGCCGCGGTGTTTCCCGAGGGAACTCGCTCGCTGGAGCTGGTTCGCACCGTCGGAGTTCGGCTCGAGCCCGGCGATGACGCCAAGCGGATCGGGACGGTCGCGATCGACACCCGGGTGCGCTGGACCAGCACCGCGGTCGCCAAGGGTTGCACCAAGCCGTGGGTCGAGATCGTGCCGCGCGGCTGGGTGTGTGCCGATTACTTGACCCCGAGCAAGAAGCCGCCGATGGGCCGCGAGGTCCCGATGCTCGAACGTGGCGAGCTCGTCCCCGGCGTCTACGGCAAGGTCACTGCTCCCAACTCGGTGACCTACGCGCTCGAGAAGCCCGCGATCAAGAAGCCGGACAAGAAGGCCGACAAGAAGAACAACCCGAAGCAGCCGTCCGGGCCGGTGACGTCGACGACCGAGGTCGACACCCCGAAGAAGCTGCCCGAGTCGAAGATGATCGAGGACAAGCCGCTCGTCGGCTCGGTCAACGTCCGGCAGTGGGAAGAGGTCACCGTCGGGGGCAAGCAGTACTGGCGCGTCGCCCAGAAGGACAACGAGTACGTGCTGCGCTCGGCGATCTCGCCGCACCGCCCGTCGCTCTACAACGGCACCCGGCTCGGCGATGACACCGGATGGACGGTGCCGATCGCCTTCGTGTGGCCACGCGCCGGTTATCAGTCGACCTACACGATGAACAAGGCCAACGGCGGCGGCATCCACCGGCAGGTCACCGCGCGGACCCCGGTCGCGATCCTCGAGACGGTCAGCGATCCGGGTGGCAAGCCGCTCGCTCACCGGATCGGCGCCGCGGAATGGATCCGGGCGACTGACGTTCGCGTGTTCTCCACCGCACCGCCACCCGCGCTGCTGCAGAAGCACGAGCGCTGGATCGACATCGACCTCGAGAGCCAGATCCTGGTCGCGTTCGAGGGCGAGATCCCGGTGTACGCGACGATGGTCTCGAGCGGCGGCAAGGAGACCCCGACGGAGACCGGCGTCTACCGGATGTGGCTGAAGGAATCCGAGGCCGACATGAAGGGCCTCAACGGCGAGGATCCCTACTCGGTCGCGACGGTGCCGTGGACCCAGTTCTTCAGCCCGGAGAAGGGGCTCGCGATCCACACCGCGTACTGGCACGACCAGTTCGGCACCAAGCGCAGCCACGGCTGCGTTAACCTCGCGCCCAAGGATGCGCGGTGGCTGTACTTCTGGAGTGATCCGCAGGTCCCGCCGGGCTGGACGATGGCCGCGGGTGTGGTCGAGGCGCCGGGATCGATCGTGCGCGTGCGGACCAAGGACGAGCCGGATCCGCCGGCGCGCGGGTACGCGAAGAAGGTCGTCGAAGTGCGCCAGCAGAACGCGCCTCGCTGAGACCCGCGAGCCGAACCCGCCGGCGCGCGGCTACGCGAAGAAGGTCGTCGAAGCGCGCCAGCAGACGCGCCTCGCTGTTCACTTCGCGATCGGGAGCTTCTTCGGTGCTGGCTTCACGGTGCCGAGCACCTGGGCCTCGGCGACATCGAGCGCGACGACGAGCTCGTCACCGAACACCGCGGCGAGCGCGTCGCGCGTGATCCGGTACAGGGTCGGACCCTCGACGAACGCGCACGAGTACTCGGTCGCCTCGTCGGCGATGCAGATCGTGTCCTCCTCGTAGGAGATCGGGAACAGCCGGCAGATCGCGGGCTTCACCCCGTGCATGTCCCAGCCCTGCTCGAGCGACGCGCGGTGGATCGCGCAGCCTCGGCGATCGTGGGCGAGGAACAAGCAGCCGTCGTTGAACACCTCGGTGCGGACGACCGCGCCCGACGGATAATCTGGATCCTGTTCGACGTCGCTCTCGAACCACGGCTGGTTCGCGACCTCGGCACGCAGCAGCGGCCGGATCTGTTCGGCGCGCGCGAGGATCGCGTCCCGCTCGCGAAGGTCGACGTCGCAACCGTACTGGCAGCAGACGTCGTTCTTCTGCGTGTGGGTGGGGAGCATCACGCAGTCGTGCGTCATGCAATCCGCAGCGAGGCGGCGGGTGAAGATCGACGTCCAAACATTCCGGAACCGAGGATGGTCGAGTGCGATCATCGGTTCGTCAGTGACAACAGGCGCGTCCATGAGGACGCGCAATCTACATGGTTCCGAGCAGGGTCGCGAGGTCGATGCGCGTGCCGTCGGCAGGCGCGTCGTTGCGGGGCTCGGCTCGATCGACGGCGAGCACCAGCGCCGACAGCGTCTCCTGGTCGAGGATGCAGTCCGCATCCGGGGTCGTGTGCGTGAAGTTCCGATGACAGGACTGGACGATCGGCAGCGAATTCTCGCGCATCCGGATCGGCGCTCCGTGCGACCGACACACCACCGGGCGTGCCGCATAGATCAGGCACCGGCCGTCCGGGTCGAGCGCGCTGCAGCGATCGGCGGGGCCTGCGGTCAGGTTCGCGCGCAAGTCGGCCCGACGAGGTTCGGGCCAGCTCGCGAGCTCGGCCCGGATCGCGGTGGCCTCGACCCGGGTCACGGTCAGCCGCACGTGGCAGCAATCCGAGCACCCGGTCTGGCACTGCATGTCCCCGCCATGGCGGGCCTCGACGCGCGCGAAGAAGCCGTCGACCTTCGCGGTCAGCTCGTCGAGGCGGCTCACGGCCTCGGGATAGCATAGACTTCCGGCGTCATGGATCTCAACGACATCGTCGTCTTCACCAAGGTCGTGGAGACCAAGAGCTTCACCGGTGCCGCCGAGCAGCTCGGCCTCCCGAAGTCGACCGTGAGCCGCAAGCTCGCGCAGCTCGAGGAGCGCCTCGGCGTCCGCCTGGTCCAGCGCACCACACGCAAGCTCGCGCTGACCGACATCGGCGAGGCCTACTACCAGCGCGCAGCCCGGATCGTCGCTGACCTCGCGGCGGCCGAGCAGGTCGTCACCGACATGCAGGCGACCCCTCGCGGCCGCCTGCGCGTGACCGCGCCGATCGACATCTCGACCCAGTACCTCGGCGACATCATCGCCGCGTTCGTCGCGACCCACCCCGAGATCAACGTGGAGCTCGACGCGACCGACCGGGTGGTCGATCTGATCGAGGAGGGGTTCGACGTCGGCATCCGGTTTGGCTCGCTGCCCGAGTCGACCCTGATCGCGCGCAAGCTCGCGTCGTTCGAGGGCTTCCTGTGTGCCGCGCCGTCCTACCTCGCGCGCAAGCCAGCGCCGACGACGATCGAGGAGCTCGAGGATCACGACAAGGTGCTGTTCCTGCCGATGACGAAGACGTCGGGCTGGACCCTGATCAATGGAGATCAGACGTACGAGCTCGGTCGTCCGGCACGGTTCTCGAGCAACAACATCATGGCGGTCCGTGACGTCGTGCTCGCGGGCGCGGGGATCTCGCTGCTCACCGAGTTCATGGTCGGCTGCGAGATCCACACAGGGAAGCTCGTTCGGCTGATGCCAGAGTGGCGCGGTCGGCCCACCGATATCAACGCGGTCTACCCCGCGCGCCAGAACATTCCGCCCCGGCTGTCGCTGTTCCTCGATCATCTGACGAAGCAACTGAATCCGCCGCCGTGGCACCGCGTCGTCCCGGCGAGCTGATCTCGGCCACGAAACCGGGCATCGTCCCGGCATGACGCTCTCTGTCGAGACCTTTCAGACCTTCATCGAGCTGCACGTCCTTCCGATCGCATGGCGCCTGTTCGTGGCGCTCGTCGTGCTGATCGTCGGTCGGATGGTCGCTCGGGCGGTCGTGCGCGGCTTCCATCGGCTGACCGAGCACAGCAAGCTCGATGTCTCGCTCCGCAAGTTCCTCGGCGATCTCGTCTACGCCGTCGCGCTGGTCGCGGTCGTGATCGCCGCGCTCGATTCGCTTGGCATCGAGACCACGGCGGTGGTCGCCGTGATCGGTGCCGCGGGTCTCGCGATCGGTCTCGCGTTGCAGGGCTCGCTGTCGAACTTCGCGGCCGGTGTGATGCTGATCGTGCTGCGGCCGTACAAGATCGGTGACCTCGTCACGATCGGGAAGTACCTGGGCCGCGTCGAGGCGATCAAGGTGTTCCACACGATCGTGGTCACCGCCGATTACCGCGAGGTCACGATCCCCAATGCGCAGATCATCGCCGCGCCGATCGAGAACCTGACCGTGCTCGGCCGCCGGCGCGTCGACCTCGTGGTCAGCGTCAACCAGGCGTCCGATGTCCAGCGCGTGAAGTCGCTGCTCGAGGGCGTCGTCCGCGCGGACAAGCGCGTCGAGGCTGCGCCCCCGCCGACGATCGACGTCGCCGAGATCACCGACTCGGCGATGAAGCTCTACCTGCGGCCGTGGACCACCGTCGAGCACTTCTCCCAGGTCGCGACCGACACGATGGAGCGCGTCAAGGAAGCGATGGAGAGCTCGGGGCTCAAGTTCTCGGTCTCGCTGCAGTCCGGAACGCCTGCACCGGCGCCGGTCACCACCTAGCTAGCCGCGCCACGACGTCCAGGCGAGCCAGCCCCAGCCGACGAGGAACGCCAGCCCTCCGAGCGGCGTGATCGCACCGAGCGCCTTCACGCCGCTCAGCGACAGCGCGTACAGCGAGCCGCAGAACACCAGGATGCCGGCCTGGAATAACCAGCCCGAGATCACGGCGCCGCGCGTCGCGATCACGCCGCACAGGACGATCGCGAGCGCGTGATACATCTGGTAGCGAGCGCCGGTCTCGAAGATCTCGAGAGCGCGTGGCTCGAGGCGCTCGCGCAGCCCGTGCGCGCCGAACGCTCCGACCGCCACGGCGATCGCGCCATTGAGAGCCCCGAGTGCGATCAGTGACGAACGGTCGGCCATGCGGAGATCCTACCGCCTGATCCGGCGAACGCCTCGTCAGGTGGCGAGATCCGCCTGCGTGATGATCACGAGCGGCAGGTCATCTCCCGAGCGCAGCGTCGCGCGCTGCGGAGGAAGCCGATAGCCGGAGGCGTCGCCGCTGACATCCGCGCTCGACGTCTTGTAGCCGACGATCTGGACCTTGCTGCCTGGCGCGAGCACCTGCTCGAACGCCTCGACTGACGCCTTGCCGGCGACGAGGGCCTGGACCTTCGGCGACACGTGCGGCTGGTCGAAGCGCGTCCCCGGGTACTTCACGTGCTCACGTCGCTGCGTCATCCACCGCGCACCCGCGGCTTCGATCAGGATGCGTTCGCCGCGCTCGTCGATCAGCGTGAAGTTGACGGCTGCCTCGTGGACCCAGCCGCCGAACGTCATCCGGCGGTACACGCCTTCGGCGTCGAGCAGGACGCCACGCACGAGCTCGGCCGCCTCGATGGTGCCGCGCACGACGACGAGCTCGCCTTCCGCCCTCCCGCTGAGGTCCGCGAGAGCGATCTCGCCGCGCGCCATCTTCAGGATCTGCCGGCGCAACATCGCGCGGCCGGCGCGATCCGCGGCGACGAGAGCCCCCGCGCCACCGGCGAGAAAGCCCTTCCACAGCACGAGGGTCACGGGAGCGGCGACCGCGGCACCGACGATCGCAGCGCCGCCCGCTCCCCACACCGCACCGCTGACGAGCCAGCGCGTTCGCCGCACGCTCGGCGGTAACCACGCCTGATCCTCACGCAATCGGTGCGTGCGCTCCATGGCCAACACACGGTGAGTGTACGCTGGCCGCTCCATGGAAACGTCCCTCGTTCCTGTCTCTCCATCGGTCCACATGGTGTTCGCCAAGTCGCACCGGCTCAGCGTGCGCCAGCGCAAGCGGTGGATGGAGATCCTGACGTCGTTCGACGCTCGCAACACGTACGTCGTCTACGACGAGGCGGGCAACCCGGTGCTCAACTGCCAGGAGCAGGGCAGCGGGTTCGGGAACTTCATCAAGCGGATGTTCCTCGGCGCGTATCGCCCGTTCACGTCGCACGTCGAGGACATCAGCGGTGGGCACGGCCAGGTCCTGAATCTCAAGCGGCCGTTCCGCTTCATCTTCCACCGGCTCGATGTCCACGACAGCGCGGGAACGTTGATCGGCTCGATCGAGCGCAACTGGACGTGGCTGCGTCGCAAGTACACGGTGACCGGACCCGAGGGCCAGGTCGTCGCGATCCTGTTCGGACCGATCTTCCGGCCGTGGACGTTCGAGATCCAGCTGCCCGGTCACGAGGTCCAGGTCGGGCTGATCCAGAAGAAGTGGAGCGGTCTGCTCAAGGAGGCGTTCTCCGAGGCTGACAACTTCTGGGTCCAGTTCGAGGCGATCGAGGACCCCAAGCTCCGCGCCCTGTTGTTCGCGGCGACCGTGCTGATCGACGTCGTGCACTTCGAGAAGAAGAACTAGGCAGAGACCGTTCGGGTCACAGCGAGTCGCAGACGATCTTGCCCGAGGACGCGCGAACCTCGACCTTGACCTTCTGGCCATCGCTGTACTTGTTCCAGGTCGCGGCCGGGACCTCGCAGGACTGACCGGCGATGTCGAGCATGAACGTCTCCGTTCGCTTGCCCTGCCGACGCATCCCGAGCACCGGGGGTGACTGCGGCGGAGGCAGACCCTCGGTCGGCCACGCGGGTGACCGGCCGCCACCCGTGATCTTGATCGGATCGAGTGCTCGCCACTGGCGCACCGTGTACCGGCACCAGTCGTCCTCGACGGCCTCCTCGCGATAGATCGGCGTGCACTTCTTGATCTGCTCGTAGGTGCCGTCCTTCTTGTCGTGGCGCTCGGTGTGGCAATCCTCCTCGCCGGTCTCGACCTTCCGCGTCGAGCGCTTCTTCTGCTGGCACGTCACGTCGCGTGCATCCTCGGGAAGCTGATCGCGCCAGGCATCGTCATGCTTCTCGCCGTACTCCTCGACGCCGATCGCGCGCTCCCAGCGGTGCGAGCTGATCACGAGCTCCGCGGCCTTGGTGCGGAAGAAGGCGAACCAGATCCCGAACACGAGCAGCGCGATCCCCGCCACGACCGCGAGCACGATCCACTGCCGGCGGCGCTTCTTCGGCGGAGGCGGTGCGGCGACCACGCCCTTCACCTCCCTGGCGCCATCGAGCGCGGCACCACACTGCGTGCAGTTCTTGCCCTTCGCGCCCTGCGGCGTGTTGCAGCTCGGGCAGTGGCGATCGGCGCCCTCGTACTGGTGGCCATCGACGCGCTGGGCCTCGCCCTCCGCGGGGAAGTAGCGCTTGTCGGGGTTCTGCGGCGCGCCGCACTCGGCACAGTGGCGCTGGCTCTTCGCGAGCAGGCGCTTCGTGCCGCAATGCTCGCAGTCGTAGAGCATCTCGTAGTGGCCTTCGCTTTCGATCCGCTCGCCCATCGCCGAGATCCTATCGTGAGGGGCCAAAGCTAGCCACCTGGCGAGTGGGCGACGGCCCCCTTCGCACACTACAGTGGCGTCATGCTTTTGCTGTCCACACCCGTACCGAGGTCGCCATGAGTGGCGGTGGCGGCGGCGGTGGCGGCGGAGGAGGTGGCGGCGGCGGCGGCGGCGGCGGTGCGAACGAGAAAGCACAGGCCGACAAGAGCCCGCACAAGGGCGCCAACCTGAAGCCTCCTGCCGAGCCGATCAACTGGCGCAACTACCTCGGCGTGTTCAAGTACACGCGCCGCGCGATCCAGCTGGTCTGGAAGACGAACAAGACGCTGACGATCGGGCTCGCGCTCGGCAGCCTGATCGCGGGTCTGTTGCCCGGCGGCATCGCCTGGGTCGGCAAGCACCTGATCGATGCGATCCTCGTGGCGTCGCGCAGCCACGACGCCGAGCTCCGGACCACCGCGATCGAGTGGGTCGGGATCGAGCTCTCGCTGGTGATCGCACTCGCGGTCGTCTCGCGCTTGCTCGGGATGATGCGCAGCCTGCTCCGGCAGCAGCTCGGGCAGAAGATCAACGTCGAGATCCTGGAGAAGGCACTGACGCTCGAGCTGACCCAGTTCGAGGACTCCGAGATCTACGACAGCATGACCCGGGCGCGGCGCGAGGCGTCCTCGCGACCACTCTCGCTGGTCTCGCAGACGTTCGAATTCGGCCAGAGCATGGTCACGCTGGTCGGTCTCGGAGCTCTGCTCGCGGCGTTCTCGCCGATCGCGCTCGCCGTGCTGATCCTGGCCGCGATCCCGCCGTTCATCTCGGAGCTCAAGTTCTCCGGGGATGCGTTCCGGCTGTCGCGCTGGCGAACGCCGGAGACCCGCGAGCAGACCTACGTCGAGACCGTGCTCGCGCGCGAGGATCACGCCAAGGAGGTCAAGCTGTTCGGCCTCGGGCCGCGCTTCCTCGCCCGCTACAAGGCGATCTTCGAGAAGCTCTACGCCAGCGACCGCGCCCTGACCATCCAGCGCGCGATCTGGGCGCTGATCCTCGGCACGATCGGCACGCTCGCGTTCTACGGGATGGTGCTGTGGATCGCGATGTCGACGATCGACAGCGTGATCACGATCGGCGCGATGACGATGTACATCGTCGTGTTCAAGCAGGCGCAGTCAGCGATGTCGAGCGCGCTCGGTGATGTCGGCGGCATGTACGAGGACAACCTCTACCTGTCGAACCTCTACGAGTTCCTCGACACTCCGACGCTGCAGGCGGGCGGCACCGAGACCACGGGGCCGCTGCCCGGTGATGGCGTGCGGTTCGAGGGCGTCACGTTCGTCTATCCCGGTTCGCGCGAGCTCGCCCTCGCCCGCGTCGATCTGCACATTCCACCGGGCAGCAAGCTCGCGATCGTCGGCGAGAACGGCTCCGGCAAGACCACGTTGATCAAGCTGCTGACCCGACTCTACGAGCCGACCGAGGGCCGGATCACGCTCGATGGCCGCGATCTGCGCGAGTGGTCACCGACGGTGCTCCATCGCCGGATCGGCGTCATCTTCCAGGACTTCGTGCGCTACCAGCTCACGGTCGGCGAGAACATCGGTGCCGGAGATGATCGCGCCTACGAGGACCGCGCCCGGTGGGAAGACGCCGCGGAGCGCGGACTGGCAAAGCAGATCATCGACACGCTCCCTGATACCTACGACACTCAGCTCGGCCGCTGGTTCAAGAACGGACGCGAGCTGTCGGGCGGGCAATGGCAGAAGGTCGCGCTCGCCCGTTCGTTCATGCGCCGCGATGCCGACATCCTCGTGCTCGACGAGCCCACCGCATCGATGGATGCCGAGGCCGAGGTCAAGATCTTCGAGCGGTTCCGCGAGGTGACCGCGGACAAGATCGCGATCGTGATCTCGCACCGGTTCTCGACGGTGCGCATGGCCGACCAGATCATCGTCCTCGATCGCGGCGAGATCATCGAGCGCGGCTCGCATGCCGAGCTGCTCGCCATGGAAGGGCGCTACGCGCGGCTGTTCAACCTGCAGGCGCAGGGCTATCGCTGAACGCCGGCGCTCGGGCTGATCTCTCGGTTCGCGTCATGCGCTGGTGCGCAAGGTTGCGGCGTCCGCTGATTCAGTGCTCTGATCAACGCCTTGAGGGAGGCAACGTACCTCGCTGCCGTCGAGGCGATGACGGAGTCGTTCTGGGTCATGGAAGCGGTCCGTGATCCGAGCGGTCAGATCTGTGATTTCCGGGTGGTCGACTGCAATCTGGTGGCTGCGTCGCGCGCACGCCTGTCGCGCGAGCAGGTGATCGGGATGCTCTACACCCAGATCTACGCCGCAGCGATCGAGAGCGGCATGGTCGAGCGGATGCGGCACACCTTCGAGACCGGCGAAACCTTCGACGGTGAGATCGCGGTGCAGGCACCCGAGCTGGCGATGCGGCATGCCCGCCTGAAGATCTTCCCCCTCGGAACGGGTGTCGCGATCCTGTCCGAGGACATCACGGCGCGGCGGCGCTTCGAGCAGGAACGTGATGGGTTCTTCGAGCTCTCGGTCGACATGTTGTGCATCGCCGGCATGGACGGTGTGTTTCGCCGCGTCAATGCCGCGTGGCAGGCTGCGCTCGGGTGGAGCGTCGACGTGCTGACATCGAAACCGTTCATGGAGTTCGTGCACCCGGAGGATCGCGCGCGCACGATCGCCGAGTCCGCGAAGCTTGCCCAGGGCGACCTGACCCTCGCATTCGAGAACCGTTACGCACACAAGGACGGCACGTATCGCGTCCTCGAGTGGCGGGCCGTCGCGTCCCCCGAGCACGAGGTGATCTTCGCGTCCGCACGCGACGTCACCGAAGCACGTCAGGCCGCGCAGATCGCGATCCGTGATCTGGCGGAGCGAAAGAAGCTCGAGCAGCGGCTCGTCCACGCCGAGCGGCTCGCCTCACTCGGAACGCTCGCGGCTGGCATGGGTCACGAGATCAACAACCCGATGGTCGCGGTGGTCGCGAATGTGAGCTTCTCGGCAGACGCCGCCCGGACCGCCCTGCGTGCCCTCGAGACCGCCAACCCGGGGCCCGAGGAGATCGGTGAAGCGACGAGCCAGATCCGTGGGGTGTTCGGAGCGCTCGAGGATGCGGCCAAGGGCGCCGATCGCGTACGCAGGATCGTTCAGGACCTTCGTCGGTTTGCCCGCGCAGAAACGGCGGCGAGCGTTCTGATCGAGGTGCCCGCCGTCCTCGAAGCAGCCATCAAGCTCATCGATCACGAGCTTCGACCTCATGCCCGCGTGGTGCGCGAGATCGGCACCACGCCGTTCGTCATGGGGGACGAGGGTCAGCTCACCCAGGTGGTCACGAACCTATTGCTGAACGCAGCCCAGGCGATCTCCCGCGGAACGCCAGACGAGAACGAGATCCGCATCCGCACGTTCACCGATACCGCGGGGCGCGCCGTGATCGAGCTCGTCGACACGGGCTGCGGCATGACGGCCGAGACGCTCGCGCGGATCTTCGATCCGTTCTTCACCACGAAGCGGATCGGTGAGGCGATGGGACTCGGTCTGGCGATCTCGCACAACGTCGTGCTCGCGCTCGGAGGCGAGATCACCGCCACCAGCGCACCCGGGAAAGGCTCGACCTTCAAGGTCAGCCTGCCGCCCGCGCGGATGCCGCAGAAGACGCAGACGATCCAGATCCCGAGGATCGCCCACACGCAGCGGGCGAACGTGCTGGTGATCGACGACGAGGAGGTCGTCACGCGATCGATGCAACGGATCCTCGGCAGGATGCACTCCGTCGAGATCGCGAGCGACGGCGCCAGCGCACTTGCACTGGTCGCCCGCACGTGGTTCGACATCATCCTCTGCGACCTGATGATGCCGCAGATGTCCGGCGTCGACGTGTACGAGAGCATCGCGGCCTCCAATCCAGAACAGGCGGCTCGGATGGTGTTCATGACCGGCGGGGCGTTCACGGAGCGCACCACCGAGTTCCTCGCGACCATCGGTAATCGCTGCTTGCTCAAGCCCTTCACGGCCGAGACGATCCGCGGGGTCACCGCCGAGGTGATCACGCTCGGCACGGCCGCGACCTGACGGCAGCGTCAGGGCGTGTGCGAGATCCGCATGAACGGGCGCAGGCCCGCGTTCCCGTTCTCCTTGGTCGCGAATCGCGTGCCGTCCGCACCCGTGGTGACGATCGCGAGACCGTAGTTGCTGGCGGGAACCGCGACCCACGATGTCACGAGCGCCGGATCGATCACGACGATGTATTCGGTGAACGTCATGCTGGGCACGACCGTGCCGGCCGCGACCGTGCCGCGCGACGGGGGCGTCGCGCCAGCTCCGACCCAGTTGCTGATCGCGTTACGCTTCGTCCACGTGGTGGAGCCTTCGGTCCACGACTCGAGCACCGGGTAGAACGTGCAAGCCCCGCCCGCGTCGAACTCGGTGAAGATGTGGAGCTCGGCTGCCTGGATCGATGCGCCGACCGGGATCGTGGTCAGGTCGAACCGGAACAGGGCGGTCCGGGCGATGTCTCCGTCCGCGAGGGCGGAGTCCTGCGTGCTGTAGTTGCTGTTCGGCATGTCCGAGGCGAGGAACGTGTCCGCCACCACGGCGTGGTTGGTCGTCGAATACATCGCGGCGTCGATCATCGGGGCGTCGATCGCCGCATCGATCATCACGTCCACGGCGACATCGATCGGGGCGTCGAACGGCGCATCGATCGGCTTCTCGCCACCCGGCGAGTCCGTGGCATCGGACGCGCTCTGACCGGAGACCTGGAAGCCGCATCCTGCGACAAACAACAACGCAGCGGCTCGTGGACACATGATCGGACGACCCATCCTAGTCGTCCCGGGCTCGATGCGAAACGTGCGCGGATGTGCGCAGGTCGAATAAGTCGTTACTTCGGTGCGCAGGTCAGGTCGCCGTCGGCGGCGGTAGCGCACGTGAACGTCAGGCGACACTGACTGATCAGCGCGTTGATGTCCTTCACCTTCTCGGGAAGCGCGGGCTTGCTGGGATTCTTGCCGAGCACGTGATTGAACGTGAGCTCGATCATGGCGCAGTGAGGCGCGGTGAGCCGGCCGGCGGTGACCTCGTAGCCGACACCTGCAAAATCGAACGATGCCGCTGCGGCAGCGTCCACGACCTGGGTGGTTGCCTCGTCCATGGTCGCCGCGTTGGTGGCGCGGTAGCTCGCAATCCCCCGGCCGGCCGTGCGGCAGGTCTCCGGCTGGGTCGTCCACGCATTGCCGTCGGCCGCGGTGATCGTGGCCTGGGCGCAAGCAACGAACAGGGTCTTCACGGGCTCGGGTGCGCTGGTCATGATCGCCTTGCACGCAGGCACGTCGCCGACGCACACGTTGCCCGAGAGGGTCTGTGGCTGGGTCGCCGCAGCCGCACCGGTCGGGGTCTCCGACGCGGGCGGGGGTGTCGTTTCGGTCTTTGGCTTGTAGCCCTTGGCCTGGTTGCCGAATGCGAGCGCGACGTTGAGCCCGACGCGAGGTCCCGATGCGGAGCGGTCGATCGCGAACTCGCGGCCGTAGTACGCAACCCCCGAGACCATCACACCCACCTTGTTGCTCGTGAACGGTCGCCAGCCGACCTCGGCCTCGAAGCCCGTGTTGAGCAACGTGCCTCCGGAGATCGCCCCGAGCAGCGGACTGAGCAGACCGACGCTGACGCGCCCGGTTGCGACCAGGTTCTTGCCGAACACGTACGACGCCGAGCCACCGCCCAGCATGTCGATCTCGAACACGCTGAACCCGATACCCATCACGTCGGCGGCCTTCCACTGCTCGGCCTTGACCGAGAGGAACAGCGAGCCCACGAGGGGGAGCGATGTGACCGGCCGGAATGTGTAGAACTCGGGACGAAGATCGAATGCCCAGTAATCGACCTCGCGGTTCGACGGCGAGCCAGGTGGCAGCTCGAGGTCAGGCGTGAAGCCGAGCCGGATCCGGAGATCGGTCAGCAGGCCCGAAATGATCGGCATCGGATCGTACGAGTACGAGACCGTGACCGTGCCGTCGGGATTGCGAGGGGCGTGCTCTGCTTCCGCGAGAGCGTCCGCGCGGGCGTTGTGCTGACGGCCCGCATTCACGAGCCCCGCGAGGAGCAGGCCGGTCGAATCGATGATCCGGAACTCCTGGAACGAGGTGCTGAGCCGCGCGCTCTGGTCCTCGGGGAATCCTGCACGCGGGCTCGCGGTCGGCCCCACGTCGAGGCTCGTGTAGCCCACCCCGTAGCCTGCGGCGCACCCCGCGATCCCGAGCGAGCCGACCATCGAACACATCAGGAGACGTACCGCTGTCATCACCCTGAACACTACTGACGCGCTGACCCGGTGCGAACCCCATGGTCATGGGGTGGGCTGATATAACGTTCTCGATGGCGTCGCCGCTCCGAGTGCTGATCATCGAGGACGAAGGCTCGGTACGCCGCGGGCTCGTCGAGATGCTGCGCGCCGACCCAGGCATCGACGTCAGCGACGCACGGACCGGAACCGACGGACTCGCGCTCGCTCGCCGTGCTCCGCCCAATGTCGCGATCGTCGATCTCGGTCTCCCGGACGTCTCGGGCATCGAGGTGATCGCGATGCTCCGGCGCACCGTGCCGACGTGCATCTCGCTCGTGTTCACGATGTTCGACGACGCGCCGACCATCCTGTCTGCGTTGCGCGCCGGCGCCCGCGGGTACTTGCTGAAGAGCGCCGGGCAGGATCGCGTGCTGTCGTCGCTGCGCGAGGCGCTCGGGGGCGGCTTGCCGCTGTCCCCTGCTGTCGCGAGCCACCTCGTCGACACCCTGCTGCAATCCGAGGAGACCGTGGCCGAGGAACCCCTGACGCCACGCGAGATCGAGCTGCTCGCGCTGCTCGCGCGCGGCCAGACCTATGCGCAGTGCGCAGCCAGCTTGAACATCGGTGTTGGCACCGTGCAGGGCTACGTCAAGAGCATCTACACGAAGCTCGACGTCAGCTCGAAGGCGGAAGCTGCCGTCGCTGCGATGCGGCTCGGGATCGTGCGGTGAGCTCCAAGCCCGCCGCTCCGACGCTGGCATCGAGCGACGCGATCTTGACGCCCGTCGGTGTCCTGCTCGCGCTGCTCGTCGCGGGTGGCGTCTGCCTGTTGCCGCTGCTGCCGCCGGTTCGCCGCGTGCTCGGCGTCAGCCCCGCCGAGGTCGCGGTGTCGATGGGTGGCTTCGCACTGCTGCTCGTATTTGGAGCCGTGGTGCATCCACACCGCGCCAAGCATCCCCGCCTGCACCTGTGGTGGGATCGCAGCGAAACGATCCTCGTCCAGGTCTCCGTCCTGTTCCTGGTGTTCGCGTCCGGTCGCGGCGACAGCTTCTTCTGGTTGCTCGCGCTCGTGCACGTGATGATCGTCGGCGGCAATGGCCACAACGACCGCTTCCACTACCTCGTGTTCGCCGGTCTGCCGGCGCTGGTCGGGCTGGCCTTCGTGGTGCTCGAGCACGATGGCGGGGCCGCCGCGCTCTCCGTCGCGGTCGGCGGGATCGCCGCGTACATCTACAGCCTCAGCGTGGCGGTGAACCGGAAGCTTGCGGAGGCAGATGCCGAGCGTGCGCGCCTCGCCGCCGAGCTCGCAGACAATCGCGTGCGCGCCGAGCGCGAGCGGATCGCACGCGACATCCACGACGGCATCGGCGCGGATCTCGCCGCCCTCGACTGGCGCCTGCGCGGGCTGCACCAGCACGTGGCGTCCGATGCGCTCCAGCGCGAAGTCGACGAGCTGACCGGCCGCCTCACGCACGGCACCGACGAGCTGCGAACGATCGTGTGGGCGCTTCGCACGCGAACCCGGACCTGGCGAGAGCTCGTGACGTACCTGCGGCAGCGGGCGACGGAGCTGTGCGGAGACCGGATGGAGCTCGAGCTCGTCGAGCAGGGGGATGCCGGGAGCCAGATGCATCCCGGTGAGCTCGCCCTCGAGTTCCTCCGGATCGTGCTCGAGCTTGCTCGCAACAGCGTCCGCCACGCCAACGCCGCGCACCTCCGGGTCGTCGTGCGCTCCGATCGCGCAGGGCTGTTCGCGGCGGTCGAGGACGACGGTCGTGGACTCGCCGACAGCGCGCTGACCCGCGAGGAAGGCGGACTTGCGAACATTCGCCACCGGCTCGCGAAGGTCGGAGGGCAGATCACGGTCGAGACCGGGGAGCCGAGGGGCACGCGGATCGCGATCGGGTTGCCACCCGCGGCGGAATCCGCACCCGCGGCGGTAGCCGAAAAAACCTGACAGGACCTGCGCTGGATTAACTCCGTCTCGCTTCATTCGTTGTTGCGATGGCGAACGGAAAGCCTTACGTAGAGAGCGCTCGCGGGCCCGTCGTCTGCTGAGCTCATCGCCTGGCCTTCGCCAGAGAACTCCCATGTCGAACGAACAGCACAGCTATGAGCTCATCCAGACCGGTCGGGTTCCGATCAAGGCCTGGACCCGCGGCGTGGGCATCGAGGACGCGGCAGCGAAGCAGCTGCACAACCTCTCGCAGCTCCCGATCGTGTTTCGCCATGTCGCGGTGATGCCGGATGTCCACTTCGGCATCGGTGCGACCGTCGGCAGTGTCGTGCCGACGGAAGGCGCGATCATCCCGGCCGCGGTCGGTGTCGATATCGGCTGCGGCATGATGGCGGTCGAGACCACGCTCGACGCCAAGCTGCTGCCGGATTCTCTGAAGGCGTTGCGCTCGGCGATCGAGAAGGCCGTGCCGCACGGACGCACGTCCAACGGCGGCGGCGGCGATCGGGGTGCGTGGCACAAGGTGCCGCACGCGCCGACCGAGGCGTGGAAGAAGCTGTCGACCGAGTACAAGGAGATGACGGCCAAGCACGGCCGGATCGGCGACGGCAACGACCTCAACCACCTCGGCACGCTCGGCACGGGCAACCACTTCATCGAGGTCTGTCTCGATGAGCGGGACCGCGTGTGGTTCATGCTGCACTCGGGCTCGCGCGGCGTCGGCAATCGGATCGGCAGCTACTTCATCGCGCTCGCGAAGAAGGACATGAAGATCCACGTCCACAACCTGCCCGACATCGACCTCGCGTACCTCAAGGAAGGCACGACGCACTTCGACGACTACGTCCAGGCCGTGAGCTGGGCGCAGCGCTACGCGATGACCAATCGCGAGCTGATGATGGACGCGGTGGTCAAGGCCGCGCGCGCGCACCTCCCGCCGTTCGAGCTCGGCGAGACCGCGGTCAACTGTCACCACAACTACGTCGCGAAGGAGCACCACTTCGGCCACGACGTGTTCGTGACCCGCAAGGGTGCGGTGCGTGCGCGGCTCGGTGATCTCGGCATCATCCCGGGCTCGATGGGCGCCCGGAGCTACATCGTGCGCGGCAAGGGCGAGGACCAGTCGTTCCACTCGTGCAGCCACGGTGCAGGGCGTGCGATGTCGCGTGGCGAGGCCAAGCGCCGGTTCACGCTCGAGGATCACGCCAAGGCGACCGAGGGCATCGAGTGCCGCAAGGACAAGGACGTGATCGACGAGACGCCGGCGGCCTACAAGCCGATCGACAAGGTGATGGCGGCGCAGGCGGATCTCGTCGACATCGTCCACGAGCTGCGGCAGGTCGTGTGCGTGAAGGGCTGAACACCACCCCGCTCGACATCGACGGATCGCGTGGCGAGGGCGGAGGCCAGATCCTCCGGACCTCGCTCGCGCTGTCGATGATCACGGGGCGCCCGATCGCGATGCGGAACATCCGCGCCGGTCGAGCGAAGCCGGGCCTGCGCCGGCAGCACCTCGCGTGCGTGCTCGCGGCGCAGGAGCTGTGCGGTGCCACCGTGCACGGGGCGACCGTGGGCTCGAAGTATCTCGAGTTCACGCCGGGGCCCGTGCGCGACGGCGAGCTCTCGATCGACATCGGCACCGCGGGCTCGACCACCCTGGTCGTGCAGACGATCCTGGTGCCGGCACTCGCCGCGAAGCGCACGCTGCGCGCGGTGGTCCACGGCGGCACGCACAACCCGATGGCACCGCCGTTCGAGTTCCTCGCGCGCGTGTTCCTGCCGCATCTCCATGCGATGGGCGCGGTCGCAACGCTGACGCTCGATCGTCACGGATTCGCGGGCGGTGGCAGCATCGAACGTGACGAGCGGCATCGCGGGCAGCTCACGCTCAGCATCGCACCGAGCGAGCTGCGGCCGATCGAGATCGTCGAGACGGGTGAGGTCACGGCGCGCCGCGCGACCGTCGTGCTCGCGCGGCTCCCCACGCATGTCGCGGAACGCGAGCTCGCGATCGTCCGCGAGCAGCTCGGCTTCACGGCGGCTGAGTGCGAGATCCGCGAGATCTCGGAGGGTGGGACCGGCAACATCCTGCTGCTCGAGATCGAGCGCGCGCATGCTCGCGAGCTGGTCACGGGGTTCGGGGAGAAAGGCACCCGCGCCGAGCTGGTCGCGTCCCGCGCGTGCGATGAGCTCGCGAGCTTCCTCGCGGCGGAGGTCCCGGTCGGCGAGCACCTCGCGGA
This sequence comes from Myxococcales bacterium, assembly GCA_028287135.1. Classification (GTDB taxonomy): domain Bacteria; phylum Myxococcota_A; class Polyangia; order Haliangiales; family Haliangiaceae; genus JABFXX01. Next base: position 128,757 of record JAQBQE010000032.1, on the reverse strand, counting down.
TCAGCTGTTGCTGCCGTTCGCGCTCGCTGGGGGCGGTCGGTTTCGCTGCGCGCCGCTGTCGCGTCATGCGACGACGAACATCGAGACGATCCAGATGTTCCTCGATGTTCCGATCCGGGTCGAGCCGCACGGCGACGCGGAGCTCGTCACGATCGGGCGCAACTGAGTTGGCGTGCACGTGCACGTGGCACGTGCACGTACACTTCCACGACTAGCAGCGAGCGAGCCGCGATCTTGTGACGCTGAACATCGAGTTCCACACCCTGATCCGTCCTGCGTTTGTGCCCTCCGCGGAACCCAAACTGGCACCTACGTGCCCGGATCGATGCCACCTATGTTCCCGGTCTGCACCCCGCTTGCATCAGGCAGCTTTGGTCCGTGTGATAGGCCCGCTGACCAAGCTGCCGTGGACGTGCACGTGCACGTGCACGTGTCACGTGGCACGTGTACGTCTGAGCGGCGCTACCTGACCCGAAGGAACGTCAGCGCTTCTTGCGCGACGTCGTCGACTGGACCTTGCGACGCCGCAGGCGGGTCGCGTCCTTGAGCCGGCGCTCGGTGCGCTCGATCATCTGGATCTGGCTGTGCTTGGCAGCCATCCCCGTGCGCTGCACGTAGCTGCCATCGGGCTGCATGTCCCACGCACCGCGCTGATCCGAGAGCTGGGTGTCGAGGATGTGGCGAAGCTCCGCTTGCAGGCGCGGATCCTCGACGGGCGCCAGCACCTCGACGCGCTTCTCGAGGTTGCGCTGCATCGCGTCCGCGGAGCCGAGGTAGTACTCGGGGCGGCCGTTGTTGTGGAAGTAATAGATCCGGCCGTGCTCGAGGAACCGGCCGATCACGCTGACGACCTTGATCGTGCTCGACACGCCGGACAGCCCGGGCCGTAGCCGGCAGGTGTCCCGGACGATCAGATCGATCGCCACGCCGCGCTGCGAGGCGCGATACAGGGCGCGGACGATGTCGACGTCCTCGAGGGCGTTGAGCTTCCACTGGATGTGGCCGCGTCCACCGCCGCCCTGGATCGCGATCTCGCGCTCGATCTTCTCGAGCAGCGCCTGCTTGAGCTGCTTGGGCGCGACGAGCAGCTTCTGGTACTTGCGGCGCGGCTTGTAGCCGGTCGTCAGGTAGTTGAACAGCTCGGTGAGATCGCGCCCGATCCCGTCGTCGCACGTGAACAGACCGAGGTCGGTGTACATGCGCGCGGTACCCGCGTGGTAGTTGCCGGTCGCGAGGTGGGCGTAGCGGCGCAGACCGTCGAAGTCATTGCGCACGACGAGCGTGACCTTCGTGTGGGTCTTGAGCCCGACGACGCCGTACGTGACGTGGATGCCGGCGCGCTCCATCCGGGTCGCCCACTTGATGTTGGCTTCCTCGTCGAACCGCGCCTTGAGCTCGAGCACGACGGCGACCTGCTTGCCGTTGCGGGCCGCACGCACGAGGTGCTTGATCACCTCGGAGTCCTTCGACGTCCGGTACAGCGTCGTCTTGACGGCTCGGACCTTCGGATCGTCCGCGGCCTCGCGGAGGAAACGCTCGACGGACTGCTGAAACGACTCGTACGGGTGATGCACCATCAGGTGCTTCGCCTCGCGGATCGTGTGGAAGACGCTGCCGTCGGTGAGGAAGTCGATCGGCGCGGCCGGGGCGTGCGGGGTATCGCGCAGCTCGGGGATATCGAGCGTGGCGATCTCCATCAGGTCGCGCTGCCCGAGCATGCCTTCCGCCTCGAACACGTCCGACTGCTCGTCGAGACCGAGCTCGGCGGCCAGCCGGCCACGCAGCATCGGCGTCATCTTGCGGTCGACCTGGAGGCGGACGACCGGAGCGAACTTGCGCGCGCGCATCTCGATCTCGATCAGCTCGAGGAGGTCTTCGGCCTCTTCCTCGTCGCGCTCGGTGATCGCGTTGCGCGTCACCCGGAACAGGGAGCACGCCTCGATCTCCATGCCGGGGAACAGCAGATCGAGGTTGTTCGCGATCACGTCGGCGAGGTCGACGAAGGTCCGCGATGGCCCGACCCGCACGAACCTCGGCGTACCGCCGCCGGTCGGCACCTTGACGCGCGCGAGCAACGACTCGCTATCCCCCTCGTAGCGCAGCGAGACTAGCAGGTTCAGCGACAGGTTCGAGACGAACGGGAACGGGTGCGCCGGGTCCATCGCCTGCGGCGTGACCAGCGGGAAGATGTTGCGCACGTAGTACTCGCGCACCCAGCTCTGCTGCTGGGCATCGAGCTCCTTGAACGGCGCGATCCAGACGCCGAGCGCATGAAGGTCGGTGACCACCTTCTCGAGGATGAGGATCTTCTTCTTCTCGAGCGCGGTGATCAGCTCCAGGCAGTCCGCGATCTGCTGCTGCGGCGTGCGGCCATCCGGCGTGAACGCATGGACCTGCGCGCCGACCATCTGCTTGAGCCCGCCGATCCGCTTCTGGAAGAACTCGTCGACATTGGAGCTGACGATCGAGATGAACTTCATCCGCTCGAGCAGCGGGACACGGTCGTCATCCGCCTCGTGAAGGACGCGCCAGCAGAAGTTCAGGTACGTCAGCTCGCGATTGAGATAGAGCTCGGGCGCTCCGAGGTCGGTCGGTACGACGTCGCCGATGCCCGGCGCGGGCGGGGTCCGGCCCTGCAGCTCGATCACACGCAACGAGGGCCGCTCGCGAACCTCGGCTTCGGCGATGGCTTCCAGGCGATGGACGCCGGAGACCTCTCCCGAAACAAACGGACGCTCGGCAACGGACATCGAGCGAAAGTATACCCGCTCCGTGACGAACGCGTCACAGGGCCTCGATCTTTACGCTGTTATCACAACGGCTTGGGCGTGCTGGCGGGCGCTGAATCGCGGTCAGGCGTGGTCGGCCATGGCGGAGGAACGCCTCCCTGTGGCGGAGGTCCGATCTTCTCGATCGAGCGATCCTCCTTGCCGCTGAACACGTTGAACCAGCGCTTGCCGGTTCCCTGCTGGATCCAGACAAACCCGCTCTCGATCCCACCTGCATCGACCGGGACAGGGCCGAGATCGCGGGTCCATACGACCCTGCCGATGTCGAGGGCGACCGCCGCGAGCTGATGCCAGCCCTCGCCGCTGATGATCTCGTAGGAGCGCACGTGATCGGTGAGCGTCACCGGCCCAGGCGCGTCGAGCTTGATCGGCCCCTTGTCGGGGGCGAGATGGACGCCGCCGAGCTTGGACGCATCCTGCATCGCGATCGCGAACAGCTCGGCCTTGTGATCGCGGACGACGCGCACCGAGAGGACCTTGTCGCTCCATGCGATGCCGGGGGTTCCCGGCCGTCCGCCGTAGAGCGGCACGAGCGCCTGCCACTTCAGGTCGCCGTCGACGTGGAGCTCGACGTACGAGCGCTCACCCGCGGTCTCTCCACGGACGACGATCTTTGCCTTATCGTCGAGCGGGATCTCGTCGATCACGACGCCCGCCGTCGGACGGTTACTGATCATGAACCAGACCCCGAGACCGCCGATCACGAGACCGGCGATCACGATGATCGGACCGAGCAAGCCGAGGCGACGGCGGGCCATGGCGCGACCTGTCAGTTCCCGCCGACCGGCTTGCCGCCGGGCGTCGGCTTCGTGTGATCGAACGGTTTCGGGCGCTCGAGCCCGGTCTTCACCTCGGTCTCCTTCGCCTGCGCGAGGATCCGGCGACCGGTGCCGAAGAACACGGTGATCTTGCCAGGCTCGCTGATCTCGATGGTGCCCTGGCCGAAGCTCGGGTGGTCGACGCGGTCGCCGACCTCGAACTTCTCGCTCGCGCGATAGGGACGCGCCGGGCGGGACAGATCCGCCGCCACCGCGGGCTTCTCGAACCGCTCGACGGGATCACGCGTCGCGCGTGGCTCCTTGGGCGGACGCGTCGCTGCCGGCATCTTCTTCACGGCGGGCGCGCCATGCGGCGACCTGTACCGGTGATAGCCACCGCACTGCTTGCAGAGAACCTTGACGATCTTGTCGCCGTCCTTGGCGACCACCACGTGCCACACGTCTCCGCATTTCGAGCACAAGGCCTCGATATCGGCTCCAACAGCAGCGCTCATCTGCGGCGCAGCATAGCAGCTTGCACGTGGCACAGCGGCCCATGGTATGCGGTTGGCCATGAGTCAGGCTGCGGCCGATAGCCTCGTCACGGAGGCGAACGAGCTTCTCCGTAACGATCGCTACGAGGACGCCGCCGTGCGGTTCGAGAAGGCGGCGGCGCTGTTCCCTCCACATCCGCATGCGTGGAAAGGTCTTGGCCATTCGCTCTTGCGTCTCGGGCGGTCTCAGGAGGCAGCGCGCGCCTTCGATCGCGCGATCGGACTTGCTCCGCTGAGTGCGACCGCCCTGTGGGGTGGTGCCGTGGCGCACGCCGAGCTCGGCAACAGCGTCGTTGCCAAGAGCTACCTCGAGCGCACGCTCGGATTGCAGCCGAGCTGGATCGAGATGGCGCTCGGGATTCCCCAGCTCGCGACCTTCCTCCAGACCTCGATGCGCGCGTCCGATGCCTTGCGCGACACGTTCGGAGCGTTCTCGACCCGGACCTACCGGCACGCGACCGACCAGGCGCGCACCGTCGATGTCGGCCGGATCAACAACCAGCCGCTGTTCGGGCAATGGACGTTCGTCACGGTCGGGCTCTCGAACAAGATCTGGCCCGAGGCGCAGCGACCACGGATCGAGCTGATCCTGGCGACCACCGTCGACGCCGACGTCTGCGGACAGATCCTCGCCAACCTCGCGTTTCACCTCGCCGACACGCAGTACTTCCCGGAGCCGGGGGTGATGGTGCGTGACGTGATCGGCTCGCTTCAGGTGACCGATCTCTCCCAGCGCCTGCCGCACGTCTACATCGCGGTGCCGCGGCTGTGGCAGCTCGAGCTCCCGATCTTCGAGGGCCCGCCGGCGGTGACGCTCGCGCATGTCGTGCCGGTCAGCGAGGCCGAGTACGAGCGGTGGAAGAAGAACCCCGCCGAGTTCGAGCTCTCGTTGCTCGCGCACGGCGTCGACGTCGCTGACGTTCGTCGCTCCTGATAGGGCTACGGCAGGTCGCGTGTCGCGATGTTGAGCGCGGACACGCCGGGCGTGGTCCCGCCCGCGCGCAGCGGCAGGGTGAACCCGGTCGGCACGTTATCGTCGTCGTAGCCGACGTAGAGCATCAGGCGGCCGTTGCCGTTGGCGGCGATATCCGCGCCGGCGCGCATGCCGAGATCCTCGCCGGTCGCATTGACCGCGGTTGCGTCCCACGTCAGATCGCGGTTGAACGCGAAGTTGGCGTGCCACGACATCCCATCCTCGGAGTCGGCCTTGTAGACACCGATCATGTTGGCCTGGCGGACGGGCTGGGTCGTGGCGTCCATCCCGGCGTCGCTCCGCAGCCAGATCTCCCAGGTGCAGTGGATCGCGTCGTAGATCACCGACGGCTGCTCGCCGCCACTGGTCAGCAGCGAGGTCCTGAGCAGGCTGCGCACCGGTGCCTCCTCGATCGTCCACGTGATCCCGTCGGGCGAGGTCGCGTGCGAGACGCCGAACGTATCGATCGTCGCGCAGGTCGCGCCACTGCACGACAGGCTGGAGAAGTAGAGGTGGTAGATGCCGTCGACGAGGACGACCTCGGGATCCGAGACGATGCCGTCGGCGCCGGTCGGGAACACCTGGAGACCCGTCAGCACGAGGCCGTCCTTGCCGTGTGGCGACTGTGCGGCGGGAACGCGCGTGAACGTGCGGCCGTCGGCAGAGAACGCTGCGCCGATCTGGTAGTTGGGGCGCGTGTAGCCGGGATGCGGGAACGCACCGTCGGCACCGGCGTACAGCATCAGGTAGCGACGGTCGGCGGGTGCGGCCGGGTTGTAGACGACGGTCGGCGCGTCGGTGTGGACGCGGTCCCAGGCCGTCGGCGACGTGCTCTGGGCAAATGCCGGCTCGTCATCGAGGGTCCAGCTCATCCGATCGGCGCTCGTCGCACGCCGGATGATCGAGACCAGGTTCGGATCGGTGTAGCTCGCGCCATGGCCGGCACCCCAGTACGCGATCCAGCGCTGTGCGGTCGCGTCCCACTGGACGTCGGGGTCCGCGATCCGGGTGTCGATCTTGCCGTCGGTGAACGTCGTCCCCGGCAGCACGCGTGGATTTCCTGCGCGCCGGATGAACTGACCGATCGCGCCCTGCGATTGACAGCTGTTGGGCGGCGCATCGATCATCGGCGTGACGTCACCGCCCGCATCGACCGGCGTGGCTCCGTCATCTCCACAGCCGGGAGTGACGGTCGAGGCGAGCAACAGCACGGTCAGCAAGGGGCGGCGCACGGGGCGGGCAGCATGCCACCGGCGTAGTGTTCTTGTCAGTGCCGATATCGTGTGGGAAGTTCACCCCATGAAGCGTCTCGCCACGATCGCTGCGGTCCTGCTCCTCACCTCGACCGGTTGCGAGAATGCCAAGTCCAAGCTCGATGGCTCGGGGGAGTTGCCGAGCAACACCCCGGGTGTCTCGTCGGTCGCCGACCACAGCGGTGACATGGAGACGCGCGTGCGTCGGCTCGAGGACAACTACGCGAAGCATGCCGAGGCGCTCGACTTCCTCGGCAAGGTCTACGCGCAGCAGAAGCAGCAGCAGCAGCAGCAGGCGCGCGAGGAGATGGACCCGAACGCCGTGTTCGCGGTCGACATCGAGCAGAACATCAAGGCCGGACTCGTCGAGGGCAAGAACGACGCCTTCGTGACGATCATCGAGGCCTGGGATTTTGCTTGACCCTACTGCCAGAGGGTCAGTTCGACCCTCCAGGAAATCGTGAAGGAGTACGACGGCAAGGTGCGCGTCGTGTTCAAGAACATGGTCGTGCATCCCCAGCAGGTGGCAAAGGCTCACAACGCCACCTGCGCTGCGGCGAAGCAGGGCAAGTTCCTCGAGTACTACATGGCGTTCTGGGACAAGGCGTTCACGCCGTACGCCCAGTCGCGTGACCCGTCCAAGCTCGGCGAGGAGAACATCCTCGCGATCGCCAAGGACATCGGCACCGACCCGGCGAAGTTCAAGGCCGACATGGACAGCCCGGAGTGCGCGGGCTTCGTGCAGGCCGACATGGCCGAGCTGGCGAAGTTCAAGGTCAACGCGACCCCGGCGTTCTTCATCAACGGCAAGTTCGTCGGCGGAGCGCTTCCGAAGGAAGGCTTCAAGCAGATCATCGACGAGCGGCTCAAGGTCGCGCAGGCCTCGGGCGTCTCGCCGGCCGAGTACTACAGCAAAGAAGTCATGGGCAAAGGCTTGAAGCAGTTCAAGTCCGCCGCCCAGTAGCCGACGACCGATGCTAGTAACCGGAGCATGAAGCTCCGGTCGTTGCTGCTCGGCTGTTCCGTCGTCGGCTTGCTCGCCGCCGCCCCCTCGGGCTGCGCGCGGAGCCCGGCACCGCCACCCGCGCTGCCGTCGACCGCGCCGCCGGTCGATCGTGCCGCGGCCATGGAGATGGAGCTCCGGCTGCGCCGGCTCGAGGAGAAGCTCGAGAGGTACGCCGAGGCCCTCGAGTTCCTCGGCAAGGTCTACGAGCAGCAGAAGGCCACGCAGCGCCAGCGCGACGACGAGCTCGATCCCGACGCGATGTTCGCCGTCGAGATCGCGGCGGACGTCAAGCTCGGCAAGGTCGCCGGTCCCGCCACCGCGGCGGTGACGATCGTCAAGGCGTTCGACTTCGCGTGTCCCTACTGCGAGCGGACGTCGAGCGTGATGGAGGAGCTCGTCACGGAGTACGCCGGCAAGGTCCGCGTCATCTACAAGGACCTCGTCGTCCACCCCGAGGTCGCGACGACCGCGCATCTCGCCGCGTGCGCCGCTGCGAAGCAGGGCAAGTACCTGCCGTTCAAGACCGCGATCTGGGAGAAGGGGTTCCGCGCGTATGTCGATACCCGCGAGGTCGGCAAGCTCGGCGAGGCGAATCTGCTGTCGATCGCGAAGGCCATGAAGCTCGACGTCAAGAAGCTCGAGGCCGACATGAAGGGCGACGCGTGCAAGACGATCCTCGTCGATGACACGGCCGAGCTCGCGAAGTTCAAGGTCAACGCGACGCCGACGTTCTTCATCAACGGCAAGCCGATCAGCGGCGCGCTGCCGAAGGAGGGCTTCAAGGCGCTGATCGACGAGCAGCTCGCCGTGGTCACCGCGTCGGGCGTGGCCGCCGCCGACTACTACGACAAGGTCGTGATGGTGAAGGGCGAAAAGACGTTCAAGCCTGCCCGGACGGGCCGCTGACCCCGCCCGGCAGCACCCCCGTCAGCCGAAATATTCGTACCCGGGAATATCGCGGGGACTAGGCACGCCGACTCCCGCATGTAAGAACCCGGGGCCATGAAGACCTCTGGATTCGCCTTGTCCTTGCTGCTCGTCACCTCGGCCATCGGTTGCGAGCAAGCTTCCTCGAAGCTCGACGGCATGAAGGCCGAGATGCCCTCGGCCGAGAACAGCGCGGCCGTCGCGGTGTCGACCAAGGCGGATCACAGCGGTGACGTCGAGACCCGGCTCCGCCGCCTCGAGGATCACAACGCCAAGTACGCCGAGGCGCTCGACTTCCTCGGCAAGGTCTATGGCCAGCAGAAGCAGCAGCAGCAGCAGCAGGCCGCCGAGGAGCACGATCCGAACGCCATGTTCGCCGTGCAGGTCGCCGAGGACATCAAGTTCGGCAAGGTCGATGGCCCCGCGTCGGCACCGGTCACCGTCGTCAAGGCGTTCGACTTCGCGTGCCCGTACTGCGAGCGCACGTCGGGCATCATGGACGAGCTCGTGAAGGAGTACGGCGGCAAGGTCCGCGTCGTCTACAAGGACATGGTCGTCCACCCGCAGGTCGCGACCGCCGCCCACATGGCTGCGTGCGCGGGTGCCAAGCAGGGCAAGTACAAGGAGATGAAGAACGCGATCTGGGCCAAGGGCTTCCTCGCGTACTCGCAGTCGCGTGACCCGTCCAAGATGGGCGAGGAGAACCTCAAGGCGATCGCGAAGGAGGTCGGACTCGACATGGCGAAGCTCGAGGCCGACATGAAGGGCGCGGAGTGCCAGGCGATGGTCCAGGGCGACATGGCCGAGCTCAACAAGTTCAAGGTCACCGGAACCCCGGGCTTCTTCATCAACGGCAAGTTCATCGGCGGCGCGCTGCCGAAGGAAGGCTTCAAGCAGATCATCGACGAGCAGCTGAAGATCGCCGAGGCCTCGGGTGTGTCGGGCGCCGACTATTACGAGAAGGTCGTCCTCGCGAAGGGCGAGAAGCAGTTCAAGTCGGCGGCTGGCGGTGGTGCGAAGGCCGGCGGCGCTCCGGGCCACGAAGGCCACGGTCACTGAGCGGACTCACGGACGCAGGCGCTGGCCCGTGCCGGGCTGATAGTCGACGATCTCCATCCTGACGTCGCCGTAGTCCGTTCGCGCGACGATCAGCAGCGGCACGCGGCCGTCGTCGTCGCTGATCCAGATCGAGAAGTCGCGCTCGTCGCTCTTCGGGTCCTTCGCTCCCTGGCGATCGACCTTGTAGGTGTGACCATCGAAGCGCAGCGCGGGTAGATCGCCGAGCTCGGTGGTCAGCCGCTCCTTGCTGCGGATCTTCATGTCGACGCGCCACAGCCACCGGCTGCGCAGGACCTCGACGCTCTGCGTCGTCCCGACCGGTCCCTCCCAGCTGCGCAGCGCGACGAGGAATGCGTTGTAGTCCCAGACGTCGGGATCACGCAGCTTCTGCGGCTCGGGCTGCGGCGGGGCATCGTTGAGAGCGAACGTGATCGGCAGCAGCTCGGCCGTCTTGTTCGCGAGGTCCGCGATCGTGTGCTCGATGTTGACCTTGCTGTTGGTCTCGTACTCGTCGACCACGAACCGCAGCGAGCGGCCGGTGTCGACGTCGAGCCACGAGGTGAACGTGTCGTCGATCGCGGCGATCATGTTGGCGAGGCCGACCGACCTGGCGTGGCCCTGGACCAGGATCGTCGGGTTGCCGGCGAGCTCGGTGCGCTCGCCGATCCCGAGGCTCATCGCGGCGAGCTCGACGCCGCCGAGCACCACGCGATAGGTCATGCGCTCACCGGGCGTGACCAGCGGTGCGCCGTCACCGAGCTTCGCAGCCGGCACGGCGGGAGCGGCCGGGGTGATCGGGGTCGACGATGGCGCTCCACATCCGAGGGCCAGGGAACCGAGGACCGAGGCGACGAGGAACGTTCGCATGCGGAGGACAAGGTAACGCACGAGGACCTGCCGTGGGTCGGGCGACGGCGCTGCGAGATCCTGGGATCCACCACGATCTCAGGGGCCTACATCCGACGGAAACTCACGCGTGACGTGGATCGTCGGGGTCCAACCTAGCATCTTGGGTTCGGCGGGTCGTACTGGTAAGGTCCGCGCCACTCCTATGGAAACGAAGCATCTGGACCGCGTCGTGATCCGGTTCACCGGTGATTCCGGCGACGGCATGCAGCTCACCGGTACCGAGTTCGCGAAGGCCGCGGCCGAAGCCGGTAACGACCTCTCGACGTTCCCGGATTTCCCGGCCGAGATTCGCGCACCTGCCGGAAGCTTGTTCGGGGTCTCGGGATTTCAGCTGCACTTCTCGTCCTCGGAGATCCACACCCCGGGTGATGCGCCCGACGTGCTGGTGGCGATGAACCCCGCTGCGCTCAAGACCAACCTCAAGGATCTCGTCGACAACGGCACGTTGATCATCAACACCGGCGCGTTCATCGAGGGCAACCTCAAGAAGGCCGGCTACTCGTCGAACCCGCTCGAGGACGGCAGCCTCTCCAAGTACAAGCTGCACGCGGTCGACATCACCCACCTGACGATGACCGCGCTCGAGGGCAGCGAGCTGACGAACAAGGAGAAGGGGCGCGCCAAGAACTTCTTCGCGCTCGGCCTCGTGTTCTGGATGTACGGTCGCGAGACCGAGCCGGAGGTGCGCCGCATCCACCAGCAGTTCGCGAAGAAGCCGCAGTTCGGCGAGGCGAACGTCAAGGTGTTCAAGGCCGGCTACCACTACGGCGAGACCGCCGAGGTGTTCCAGACGGTCTACAAGGTGCCGCCGCACGTGTTCAAGCCGGGCATGTACCGCAACATCACGGGCAACGAGGCGATCGCGCTCGGGCTCGTGGTCGGTGCAGAGCTCGCCGGCAAGAAGCTGTTCTATTCGGGCTATCCGATCACGCCGGCGTCGTCGATTCTCCACTCGCTCGCGAAGTTCAAGAACTTCGGCTGCATCACGTTCCAGGCAGAGGACGAGATCGCAGCGATCGGCGCCGCCCTCGGTGCTGCGTACGGCGGCTCGGTCGCGGTCACCGCGTCGAGCGGTCCCGGCATCGCGCTCAAGGGCGAGGCGATCGGCCTCGGTGTGATGACCGAGCTACCGCTCGTGATCGTCAACGTGCAGCGTGGTGGTCCGTCGACCGGCCTGCCGACGAAGACCGAGCAGTCCGATCTGTTCCAGGCGATCTACGGCCGCAACGGTGAGTCGCCGATCCCCGTGATCGCAGCGAAGAGCCCGGGCGACACGTTCTACTGCGCGATCGAGGCCGTGAAGATCGCGACGCGTTACATGGTCCCCGTGATGCTGCTCAGCGATGGCTACATCGCGAACGGCAGCGAGCCGTGGCCGTTGCCCAACCTCGAGCAGCTGCCGCGGTTCGACGTCATCCATCGCACCGATCCGGCGGGCTACTTCGTGTACGAGCGCGATCCCCGCACGCTCGCCCGCGCCTGGGTGATCCCGGGGACGCCCGGCCTCGAGCACCGCATCGGCGGCATCGAGAAGGACTCGCTGACCGGCAACATCTCCTACGCACCGGAGAACCACGAGAAGATGACGCACGCTCGCGCCGACAAGGTCGCGCGGATCGCGCAGGACGTCGGCGAGCTCGACCTCTACGGCGCCGATTCCGGCGACGTGCTCGTGATCGGCTGGGGCGGCACATTCGGCGCACTCCGCCAGGCCGTGCAGACGATGCAGACGCAGGGCAAGAAGGTCAGCCACGCGCACCTGCGCTGGCTCTCGCCGCTCGAGCCGGGCCTCGCGAAGGTGATCAAGAACTACAAGCACGTGCTCGTGCCCGAGCTCAACATGGGCCAGCTCCGCACGATCCTGCGCGCCGAGTTCCTCGTCGACTGCATCGGGCTCAACAAGATCCAGGGTCAGCCGTTCAAGGTGCAGGAAGTCATCGAGGCGATCGACAAGCTGCTCGGCACCACGACGGCCACCACGACGACCACCACCACCACGACCACCACGGTCGCCGACCCGATCGGCATCGCGTAGGGGAATGTCATGAGCGAAGCAATCAAGCTGAAGCTGTCCAAGAAGGACCTCGAGACCGACCAGGACGTTCGCTGGTGCCCGGGCTGTGGTGACTACGCGATCCTCGCGACCGTGCAGCGCACGCTGGCGAACCTCGGGATCAAGCGCGAGAACACCGTGTTCGTCTCCGGAATCGGCTGCTCGAGCCGGTTCCCGTATTACATGAACACGTACGGCTTCCACACGATCCACGGCCGCGCGCCGACGGTGGCGTCGGGCCTGAAGATCACGCGCCCCGATCTCGATGTGTGGGTGATCACCGGTGACGGCGACGGCCTGTCGATCGGTGGCAATCACATGATCCACACGCTGCGGCGGAACATGGATCTCAAGATCATCCTGTTCAACAACCAGATCTACGGGCTGACAAAGGGCCAGTACTCGCCGACCTCGTCGGTGGGCACCAAGGCACCGTCGACGCCGTCGGGCTCGATCGATCACCCGCTGAACCCGATCTCCCTCGTGCTCGGTGCGGGCGCGACGTTCGTCGCTCGCGCGGCGGATACCGACGCGAAGATGATGGCCTCGATCCTCGAGCAGGCGTACGCCCACAAGGGCGCCGTGTTCATCGAGATGCTGCAGAACTGCCCGGTGTTCAACGACGGCGTGTGGGAAGGCGTCAAGGACGACCCCAAGAACAAGCAGATCCTGCTCGTCGACGGCAAGCCGCTGCTGTTCGCCGAGGGCAAGAAGGGGATCAAGCTCGGCGCGGATCTCCGTCCCGAGATCGTCGACGTCGGCGACGGCCCGGGCCAGACGCCGCTATCGCAGATCCTCGTGCACACCGAGAAGGGCTCGCCGGTCTACGCGAACCTCCTCGCGCAGCTCACGCTGCCCGACTTCCCGATCCCGATGGGCGTGCTCTACCGCCTCGAGAAGCCGACTTACGACACGCTCGCGACCGCGCAGATCGAGGACGCGAAGGCCAAGCTCGGCCTCGGCGATCTCAACAAGCTGATGTTCGCCGGCATGACGTGGGAAGTCGGCGCCGACGGAACCCAGCACTGAGCGCGGCCGGAGCGCCTCTCATGCTCCGTTCGCTGCTGCCCACCGTGGCTCTTGGCCTCTCGCTCGGTCTCTCCGGCGCGAGCTGCACCTCGGGTCCGCCACCGGGCTTTGCCGGTGGCACGGGCGACCGCTGGTCGTTCCCGCTCGTCGGTGCGCTCGAGGATGATCTGCTGATCACCCCGGTGACGATCGATGGGCGTGGACCGTTTCTGTTCGCCCTCGATCCCGATGCCAACATCTCGATCGTCGACGAGCAACTGGTCAAGGACGTCGGCCTGCGCACGCGCAAGGGTCCACGCCGGCTCGACGAGACGGACACCCAGCATCCGCGGTTCTACGCGGAGGTCCTCGCCCTCGAGATCGGCAACCTGATCGTCGAACGCCGAGATGCGATGGTCGTCAAGACCGGCACGTTCGACACCATCGGGCGCCGGATCTACGGCGTCCTCGGCAAGGACGTGCTCGCGGACTCGCTGGTGTTCGGGTTCGATCGCGACCAGGGCCTCGGCTACCTGACGACGGTCAAGGCGTTCAAGCCGCCGGCGGATGCGATCGCCGTTCCCTACCAGCTCGTCCGCAGCATGATCTCGAATGCCGAGGTCCCGCCGCTCGGGCGCCGGCTGGCAGCCGCGACGATCGGTGGCGAGACGTTCTCGATGCACCTCGATCTCGGCGCGCAGGTCAGTCAGCTGCGCGAGAAGGCGTGGGAGCGCGCCAAGCTCGTTCCGCGCGACGGCACCGCCTCGCTGATCGACGAGGTCGGGACGCGGCGTGGCGTGGCGAAGCTCGGGCTTGCCGAGACCGTGACGCTCGGCACCGCCAGTGCCGCGAAGGTGGCGTTCGTCCCCTACGACGACAAGCGCTGGAACGATCAGGAGCTCGACGGCACGCTCGGGCTCGACTTCTTCCGCGCGTACAGCGTGTGGATCCACTGGGACGCAAAGACCTACTACCTCGCCAGGCGGCGGACCGTCGCGCCCGCGACCCGGGCCGATCGCTGGGACGTCGGAGCGCTCGGCCGGTGCAAGCAGCTCGGCTGCGTCAGCGCGCGCCTGGTCGACCCGGTCGCCGGCAAGCCCGCGGATCCGACGAAGGCCCACCCCGGGGTCGTGCTCGCGGTGACGCGCGAGGAGCTCGCCGGGGGCATGGAGCTCGAGATCGTCTTCGAGGCCAAGGATCGCCCCGAGCTGCCGCGACTGGTCGTCAACATGGCCCCCACGGCCGATCGCGTGATGCAGCACCTCAAGCCCGAGTGGGTCGGAGTAACGCTGATCGTGGTGGATGCCAGCCCGTTCCCCCGCGCGTGCCCGGCCGGCGACGGTTGCGTCGATCTGCTGGCCCGCTGACCTTGACGTTCTGCGTACCCAGAGGAGAATCCGTCCGCCATGTCCTACGTCGTCAGTGCAGAGGATGTCGAACGCACCATCACCGCCTTCACGCGCCTCGATCAGCGCGGCGACAAGAAGGCGATGAACAAGCTCGCGCAGCGCCTGCAGAAGGAACAGCCGTTCCTCCTCCAGCATGCTGCCGCGGTGCGGTCCGAGCACGGTGACGCCGTCGGCGAGGCCGCGGTGTTCTACGCCACGCTGATCTGGGCGATGTTCGATCGCGGCCAGGAAGGCACGCTGCCGCGGCTCACGCAGCAGAACCTCGCCGAAGCAGATCGCGTCGTCACCGAGCAGCTCGCGACCGTCGATGGCATCGCCGACAAGCCGGTGCACGAGCGCGTTGCGCCGCGCCTGGTCGAGACCCAGCCGAACATCTACGCCAAGCTCGCCGAGCTCCTCGCCGAGGACGTCAAGGAAGCGGCGATGACGCAGGAGACGGCGACCACGATCATCAAGCCGACCGAGGTCGTGATCGAGGCGTTCGATGCTGCGATGTCGGGCCGCCGCCCGGGCGAGCGGCAGGGAACGATCGTCGCGACGGACAAGGTCGGTCGCAACGAGCCGTGCCCCTGCGGCTCGGGCAAGAAGTACAAGAAGTGTCACGGCGAAGCTGCGTAAGCCCCAGGTAACGGTCGGGTATTTCGCCCGCTGGTGACGCGCTGCGTGGCGGATCCCGATGCCGCGCAGGAAGCTCCGGCAGCCTGGGCGCGCACACTCCGGGGCGGGGCTCGCCTCACCGGCCAGTCGAGGCGCCGGTAGCTCGTTCGCGGACTTGGCGAGTTGTGCGGGACCCGCACGATCGCGGCGCTGCACACAATGTGCAACGACGACGTGGCCTTGGCTTCGCATTGTCCGGGGACATGAAGTACGCCGCCCTCCTGCTGGTCTGCCTCCTCTCGGCCTGTGCGATCGGTGACGAGGAAGAAGCCGCGGGTTCCGACGAGCCGGAGGACTACGTCGTCGATCCGGATGACGGCAAGGGCGATGGCGTCGCCGCCGTGTTCAACCAGAACGAGGTCGTCGGCGACGACATCTTCCTCGATCGCGGTGACATGTCGGTGGCCGAGGTCCAGACGTTCTTCGAGCGGTCGCCCTACGGCAACCGGTCGTGGCTGGCGGACTACTCCGTCAACGGTCAGTCCGCAGCGCAAGCTCTGGTCGCCGTCGCGACGCAGCAAGGCATCAGCCCGATCATGCTGCTCGCTCGCATGCAGGTCGAGACCGGCCTCGTCAGCAAGGCCGCGCGCCCGACCCAGCACCGCATCGATCGCGCGTTCGGTTGCGGCTGCCCCGATGGCAGTGCCTGCAACGCCGCCTACCGAGGCTTTGCCAAGCAGCTCGAGTGCGGCGCGAAGATCCTCCGCAAGTGGTACGACGCCTCGGTCGACGGCTCGGGCGACTGGCGCAGGAACGTGGCGCGCAGGACGCTCGATCCCAGGACGGTCACGCCGCGCAACCACGCGACTGCCTCGCTCTACGCGTACACGCCGTGGGTGCTCGTCAATCGCGGGGGAAACTGGCTGGTGTGGAACGTGACCCGCAAGTTCATCCGCCACGCGGAAGCCGAGGGCTTCCTGCCGACGACGATCTAGCCGCTACTTCGTGCGCTCGGTGCGCGTCTTGCGGACCTTGGCGAGCAGCGGGCATGCGGTCTCGAGCCGAGCGATCAACGCGCGGCCCGGGTCATCCAGCGTCCCCTTCGTCTCGAGCTCCTCGGCGGCCATCAGCAGCTCGGGCTCGTTGCACTCGGCGAGTGTGATCTCGTCGGGCTTTGCTGCGCGCGCTGTCTCGGCAGTGGCGATGCCCGTGGACAGCATCTTCATCGGCACGTCGTAGGTGCAAAGCCGCTCCAGCTTGGCGGCGACCTGCGGGGCCGCAGCCTTGAAGTCCGCGATCGATACCATGTCGATGCAGTCGTTGAGCCTTGGCGTGCCCTTCGCGAGCGCGGCCTCGACCTCGGCGAGGGATTCGGCCGCCTTCTTGGCGATGAACGCCTTGAGCTCGGGGTCGTCGCCCGCTGTCGTGGCCGCGGAGGAGGTCGTGCTGGCCTTCGGCTTGTTGTCGTCGCAGGCGGCGACGACGATCAGAGCGACGCACGCAACGCGCGAGATCTGGAGGAGCGGCATCTACGCCTTGGTCCCCAGGCCTTCGACCTTGATCCACGGTCCCGCGGTGTACGGGAAGGACTGGTCGAAGTGGACGTGCGCGACGTACCACAGCGTGACGTCGTCGCCGTCGAGCGCCTCGTCACCGACGTAGGCGGCGGGGAACGTCTGGCTGCCCGCGGCGCTGCGCGGAGAGAACGGTGCCCACTCACCATCGTGATAGCGAATCGCGAACACCTCGGCATCGTCCCAGCTGTGGGGCCGGATGTTGATCGCCGCGCCGGTGCCAACGTCGACCTGACGCCAGACGTTGCCGCCCTCGTCGGCCTCGCCGCCGTACGGGAACCAGCCCTCGGTCGCGACCCGCTCCCAGCGCTTGCCCTCGTAGCGCTCGAAGCCGTCGTCGCGTGCGCCATCGAGATCGAAGTCGAACCGCCAGTGCGGGTGATACGTGTGCTGATCGTGCACGCCCGGTCCGTAGATCGTCAGCCATGGGCACATCCGACCGTCGTCGTGGAACCGCCACAGCTGCGTGTACTGGTACGGCCCGGCCTGGAACGCAGCGGAGAGCTCGACGCCGCCGCGGAACGTCTGCACGCGAACCGGACCCTGCAGCGTGCGCGTGCCGAGCGGCACCCACCACGGACCGTGGACCTCGCTCGCCTCGGCGGCGACATCGAGGGACTGCTGCTGATGATCGACGGTGACGTAGGGCAGGGAGCCTTCCCACATCACGCGGCGTCCCTTGTAGTCGGCGAGGTAGACCATGATCCCGGCGGACTCGGTGAGTCGCCAGTGGAACTTCCAGCCCGCCTCTTCGATGACGTTGCTCATCACCACATCTCCGCCGGGACCACCTGGGTCACCTGGTTATCGAGCAGATCGACGACCGCCACGATCGACGCGTGACCATCGGCCCGCCCGAAGATCACCGCCGCCGACCGGCGTGCGAACGAGATATCGGACGGGTTGCGTCCCCAGTAGTGCATCGTCGTCTGCGGGACATCACCGAGCGCGAGCTTCTCGCTGACGCGCTCGTCGGTCATCGCGATCGAGACCGCGAGCGCCTCTTCATCGCGCGACAGCATCGGCTGGCTCTTCGATAGCTCGAGGTGAGCGACCACGCCGGCATCGAGATCGATGCACGCATCGACCGTGCGATCCGAGGCGTAGTCGTAGACCACGACGCGTGCGAGGCGATGACCGGCCATCCAGTGCGGCGGTTTGACGACCAGCGGCTCGGCGCAGATCACGCGGTAGCGACCGACCTTGGCCATCGTCGCGAGCCGGCGATCTTCGGTCAGCGTCCGGAGCGCATCGGCGACCTCGCCCTGGGTCAGCGGATCGAACAGGCTCGGATCGACGGCGGCAACATCTGGCGCCTTTCGCCCACGTGTCGGCGCAGCAGCCTTTGCCGGTGTTTTCTTGGCCGATCTGGTGGGCGATTTCGCCTTTGACTTCGCCAGCTTGGCAGTCTTCATAGCCTTCTTCGGAGAAGCCATGGCGCGGACTATACACGCGTTTAGATCGCCGGCTTGGGTCGGGCGTCTCAATCCCCATGGTTCGCAATGGCCTCCTCCGCCGCCTCCTTCTCGCTCCCTCGCTGGCCTCGCTGCTGCTGACGGCGGGGTGCTCGCAGTCGGCGTATGCCGATCGGATCGCTGTACCGGTCGCGGCGGGCTCACCGCAGATCGCGATCGGTGTTGCTCCCGTCAAGGTGCGCGCGCCGTACGACGTGCAGGTGATCCGCGAAGGCGGTGAGACCGCTCCGACCTACGCCTTCCGGGATCGGTTCTATGTCGCCGGCAACTCGGGCGAGCGCTACACGATCCGGATCACAAACCCGACCGCAAACCGGATCGAGGCGGTGGTCAGCGTGGATGGCCTCGATGTGGTCGATGGCGAAGCCGGTGATCTCCGCAAGCGCGGCTATGTCGTCCCGCCCTATGGCGAGACGCGGATCGAAGGCTTCCGCACGTCGCAGGAAGACGTCGCGACGTTCCGGTTCTCCTCGGTCAGCGACTCGTACGCTGGCAAGAAGGGCAAGGCCCGCAACGTCGGTGTGATCGCGGTCGCGCTGTTCGAGGAGCAGGAGCAGGTCGAGCAGCAGCAGATCATCATCAACAACGAGCCGACCTATCGCGCGCCGTACGATTACGAGGAGGATCTCGACGAGGGCTACGCGCCGTCCTCGGATGCCGGCGGCTCGATGCGCGACGGAAGCGTCGCCAGCCGCGGATCGGGACGCACCACGACGAGCACCGCCCCGGCCAAGTCCGCGGCGCCGCGTGGCGAGGCCAAGCGCATGGCTCCGTCGGAAGACGCCGCTCCGTCGTCGACGCGTCCCGCTGCGCCGCCGCCGGTCACCGGTGGTAGCGCCGGTGCGCCGCGCCGGTTCGATGGCGATGACCGCGGTGGCGAGGTCTCGCGCAACTACGACCGCCCCGCGCCGAAGGAACGCCCGGGCCTCGGTACCGAGTTCGGCGAGTCGCGCTACTCCGCCGCGTCGTACACCAAGTTCGTGCGCGCTCCCGGCCGCCCGGTCGCGATCGCCGAGCTCCGGTACAACGACACCGCCGGGCTGATGGCGCTCGGCATCCCGGTCACGCCGATGCCCGACGAGGGCGAGCTGATGACGCGCGAGACCGCGGACCCGTTCCCCGGCGACTCGCGGTTCGCGACGCCCCCGCGCTGAACGCGCTGCTCTTTGACCAGACGCCTCGTCTCTCTCGACGGGGCCTTCGCTGTTTCGGCGCGTCCCGGTCGGTGCGCGGACGAGCTCGTCCGGTGCACGGTCACGCGGACGCTGTTGCCCCGTCGAAACAAGGCGTTACGAGAGGCGTGCGGCGTGCAGGATTCGCTGCGGTATCCTTGGAGGCACCGTGACCGATTCCGACCTGACCCACGCAATCCTGCGCGAGATCCGCGACGAGATCCGCGCGGCCAATACGAATCTGTCCGCGAAGATCGACGCGACGAACGACCGGCTGGACAGGACGAACACCAGCCTGTCCGCAAAGATCGACGCCACCAACGCACGGCTCGACGTGACGAACGAGCGGCTCACGCTCGTCGAGCACACGGTCAGCGATGCCGCGAGCCAGATCGTGCTGCTCGCTCGCTACGTCAAGAACAAGCACGAGACGGCGATCGAGGATCTACGCGAGCGGGTCACGCGGCTCGAGGCCAAGGCCAGCGGCTGACGGGCTTGTTCAGCGTTCCGTGCTGCGACTCCTCGCTGATCACGAACGCTTCGTCGTTCGCCGGGACGGCTTCCGCTTCGTGCGCGCACCGGACTTGTTCTGAGCCTTCGCCGCATTCATGTTGTCCACGAGGCTCGGGTAGCTGCGACCTGCGCGCCTGGCGCTCGCCTTGGCCTTGCGCTTCGACGCGGGAGTCAGCTTCGTCGCCTTGCCCGCGGGTCGCTCGTGATCCCACGGCGGCGTCTCGGCCTTCCGCGTCTTCGCTGCCTTCTTCGCCTTGGCCATGCTCCCGACCGCTGCATGCTGCGGACCATGCCGCGCGTCAGGGGGCGGGAACGGGCTTGGTCGGATCAATCTCGCAGTCGTCGAACACGTTCTTGATGTTGTCGATGCAGATCTTGATCCGGGTCAGGACGCACAGCGCGTACTCGTCCTTGCCATCGAACGTGATCTTGACGCGCCCTTCCTTGTAGCCCTTCTGCGTGCAGCGGACCTCGAGCCTGGTGCCGTACGGCTCCTCGAGCGTCACCCCACCGGGACCGCGATAGCTGGTGCCAACGTAGAGCGTCGCGCCCTCGGGCTTGGTCAGGACCTGGACCATGATCGTGCCGCGACCGTTCGGCGTGACGACCGGACCGGGCGGCGCATCGGCGCCCGCGTCGCGGCGGCGGCGCGGACCGGCATCGACCTCGACGAGGACATCGGCCGTCGCATCGCTCCGCGCATCGGCAGCGACCGGTACGGGAACGGCGGCGTCGGCGACCTCCACGATCACCGGAGCATCGATCGCGATCGCGGCATCGGCAGGCACGGCGATCACGGACGCATCGCGTGCGAGCGGCGGATCGGTCGCTGCATCGCGGTTACGCATCACGAGGGCGATCGCCGTCGCCGCACCGCCGAGGATCAGGATCGCGAGGACGAGCAGCGGCCAGGTCCGGCGCTGCGTCGGGGATCCGGTCTCGGTGAAGACGTGCTCGAATGTGTGGGGCTTGCTGTCGTCCGTCGTCGCCACGAACTCCGGCTCGTTCTTGAGCCGGCGGTGGGTCGGGGACTTCGAGCGTGACGGCTGCGCAGCGACGATGCTCGGATCGGCGCCGGGCGGCAGCGCGGACAGCGCGTAGACCGGGCTGCCCGTGACGCTCTGGCCGACGACGGTCTGCACCTTCTCGAGCGCCGTGATCAGCTCGCCCATCGTCTGGTAGCGGTCCTCGCGCTTCTTCGCGAGCGCGTGGAGGATCACCGCCTCGAGGTCGGCGGGGATGTGGAGATCGGGACGCACCTTGGTCGGCGGCTCGACCGGATCGAGCATCTGCATCGCGAGCGTGCGGACCATGCTGTCGGCGCGATGCGGGACGCGACCGCACGTCATCTCGTAGAGCAGCACCCCGAGCGCGTAGATATCGACCCGCGCGTCGGTGTCACCGCGACCGGCGGCCTGCTCGGGCGCCATGTACTCCGGCGTGCCGAACACCGATCCGGCACGCGTCAACCGCGGCTCGGCGGCGCTGCCCGCGGGCGGCGTGACCTTGGCGATCCCGAAGTCGACGATCTTGACGAAGTCGGTGCGGCCGTCGCGATCGATCAGGAACACGTTCTCGGGCTTGAGATCTCGGTGCGTGATGCCCTTGTCGTGGGCAGCACCGAGCGCACGCGCGATCTGCACGCCGATCTTGATCGTGCGTTGCGCCGGGAACGGTGCGGCGGCACGCAGCGCTGCGCCGAGCGTCTGCCCGACGACGAACTCCATGACCGAGTACGTCATGCCATCGGGCGTGGTCCCGAAGTCGGTGACGTCGACGATGTTCGGGTGGCCGATCCGTGACGCCGCCTTGGCTTCCTGCACGAAGCGCCGGATCGTCGCGGTGTCGCGCATGACCTCGCGCTTGAGGACCTTGATCGCGAGCGGTCGCTCGATCACCGCGTGCCGGGCCGAAAACACGACGCCCATGCCACCCTCGCCGATCTTCTTCTCGACGAAGTAGCGGCCGTCGAGGGTCTGACCGACGAGCTTGTCGTACTCGTTCTCGCGCGGGTTGTTGCGGATCGACTGCACCGCCTCCCTGGCACCATCCGACGCGGACACCGAGCGAATCTTCGTCGGCTCGACGGCCGGGATCTGGTTCGTGAGGACCGGCGCCGGCGTCAGCGGGAACGTCTCGCGCCGTGGCTCGACGTGCGTCGTGTGCGGAGGAGGAAACGTCTCCTCCGCAGGCTGCGCCGCGATGACCTCCGACAGCAGCGTCTGCTTGTGAGCAACACCGCTCGGGATGACCAGCTGCGTGCGATCGAACGGGCAGAACCCGGGCTCTTCGAACGAGCGCTGGCACGCCGGGCAGAAGTGCAGCACGCGAGTCCTACTGGCGAGTCTCGCCGTAGAGCGTCGCCTGATCGGTCTCGAGGCGGAAGTAGAGGAACACCTCGTTGTCCGCGGCGACCGCGAGCACCGGCTTGCCGTTGAACGGCGTCACCGCGAGCGCGCGACCGTACAGCTGATCGCCTTCGGGCTGCGCGTCGTGCAACGTCATCGCCGGCGTCAGGTCGAGCCCGGTGGTCAGGTCGAGCGGGAACACCGAGACCTGTCCCGCCGCCTTCACACCATCGACGGCGGTCGTCGGATACCCGGCGGCCACGAACTTCGCGGTGCCCGTGTCGAGGAACGCCGCCGCGCGCAGGCCCGGCGTGATGATCGACTGGCCGATCTTGGTGGGCACCCGGTTGGGACCGGTCATCGTGGTCAGGTCATACAGCGCGATCATGCTGTCCGCGCTGCCATCCTTCTGACCGACGAGAAGCGCGTACTTCTTGTCGATCATGATGATCTGCGAGCCCTTGCCCGGCGCGAAGCCGGTATCGACCGGCGTCGACAGGGCGAGCGGAGCAGACGTCCCGCCGACGCACGGTCCGACCGGATCCTGGCCGTTGAACACGCCGCCCGGATAGAGCAGCAGCTTGCCGACCGGCGACCCGGTTCCGACGCTGCCCCACACGACGAGATCGTCGGTGGTGGTCTGGGTGATCGACGCGCCGGCGACCGCGCGGATCGCCATCGGCATCGCCGTCTCGTCGAGCAGCTGGCACTTCGGCTGCGTGTTCGGTGCGTTCATGTAGAACGTGCCGTACACGCTGTCACCCGCGGCCACGATCGGCTGCGACGGATGGGTGACCGCCATGTCGAGGCGCGAGGGAGCGAGGATGTACGCCGCGGCGTCCGCCTTCTCCGGTCCCTGCACGATGTGCTGGACGAGGTCCGTGGTGCCGGTGAGCACGGCGAGGCTCTGACCACCTGCGTTGGCGACCAGCGCGACGTCGTCCGTCGCGGGATCCGCGATCAACACCGGCTGGGCCTCGAGGGTGCCGACGTTGAACCGCGTGAGCAGCTTGATCACGTTGTCGCCGACATCCGAGTCGCCATTCGCTGCGTATTCGATCTGGGTGTACTGCGACTGCGTGGCCCCGAGCGCGACGAGCTTGCCGCCGCTTGGCGAGGTCTTGAGCCCGCGCTGCAGCGCCACGCCGTAGTCGGTCGAGTCACTGTTGGGCTTGCCGGTCGTGCTGACCCAGGTCTCCTTCTCGAGATCATCGAACTCGGTCCACTTGCAGGCACCGATGGACGAGACGAGGAGGGTGGTTCCGAGGAGGGAGGTTAGAGTGCGCATCACCAGCTCATCTCCATGCCGAGGCCCGCATAGCCCGGACTGACCTGAGGTTGCAGCGCGAGAGCGCGCACGTCGATCAGCGCCGTCGACGGGTTTCCCTTCTCGCGGAAGGTGTAATAGATCGCCGTCAACGCCGTGATCCCGGCGACGACGAACGTCGCATCGGCTGCGATCGCGAACGCCTTCCCCTTCGTGAACCGCGGATCCTCGGGATCCACCGGCGGGTTGCCGGCCGCGATCTCGTCGCGGAGCTCGTCGCGATACTTCTGCGACTGCAGGCCGAGATAGACGCCCGCGCCACCGAACCCCGCGGCGAGTACGTACGCGATCACCGCGTCGCTGCGGCTCGGCTTGGGAGCGAGGCCGACCTTGATCTGCATCTCGGTCTTCGCCTGGATCGTGATCCGCCGCGAGTACGGCTTGTACCCGGTGCGCGTCACCGTGATCACGTGATCGCCTTGCTGGATCGCCTTGAGGCACGGGCCGCGTTCGCACGCGACCTGACCGTCGATGTGGATCGTCGAGTCCTCGATGCCGAGGCCGATCACGTTGACCTTGCCGACCGGTGCGCCCTTGAGCGTCGCCTTGACCGCGTGCGTCTCGCCCGCGATCACCTCGACCTCTTCCTTGTACTCGTCGTAGCCCTCGGTCGACACCCAGATCGTGTGCTTGCCGGGCTTGATGTTCTGCGACATCGGCGTCTTGCCGATCGCACCGATCGTCTTGTCGTCGATGAAGATCGACGCACCGGGAACGTTGGACGAGATCTCGACCCAGCCGAGGTAATCCTCCTCGGCCATCACCGCGCGCAGCACGAACAGCTTGCTCGGATCCGCCGCGATCGTGCTCTCGACGACCTTGTAGCCGCGCTTCTCGATGATGATCTTGTGCTCGCCCTCGAGCGAGCCCGACCACGGCGTCGTTCCGTACGGGCCCTTCTTCTTGTCGTCGAGGTAGATCGTCGCGTTCTGCGGCTCGCTCTCGAGCACGACCAGGCCGCGAACCTTCACCTCACCGAGCTGCTGGACCTCCTGCGACGGCACGACCGCGGGTGCTGCGCTGCCCGCACCTGCCGGGGGAACGCCTGCGTCCTTGATCCGCTTGATCTCGGCCTCGAGGACCCCGATCGCCTTCTCGACCTTCGCCTTGTCCGAGGCCTGCGGATCCGCGGCGAGGTACTTCTTGTAGAACTCGACGGCGCGGTCGTACGCGGCCACGTCGGAGTTCTTCTTCCCCTTCATGTGGAAGCTCGCGCCGATGTTGTAGAGGAACTGGGGGAACTGGCGCGCGGCATAGGCGTCCTGGAACGCCTGCGCCGCCTCGTCGTACTTGCCCTGCAGATAGTCGTTCTGCGCCTGATCGAAGGCGGCCTGCGCCTTCTTCAGCGCATCCGGTCCCTGCGCCGCCGCAGGGGCGTGCCCGAGGAGCAGAATCGCTGCGCAGATCCCCACCCAAGTAACGAACACAACGCGTGATTTCATGGTCTCTCCCCGAGGCCCGAAATCGTATCACACGCCGACGAAGGCAACGTTTTTCGCGGCCGGCTCGCGTGTCGTACGGCACGCATTTGCCGGCGCGGCGTCGTCTCCATGGCCGAGCACCAGCCCGAACAGGATCACGTCGCTCTCCGCGATCGGCAGCCGGGCACGCAGCGGTTCGGGGTACGCGGCGATCGACGCCATCGGGCAGGTATCGATCCCGAGGGCGGCCGCGGCGGTCACCACGAAGCCGAGCCAGACGCCGACGTCGACATAGGCGTAGGGACCAAGACGGCGATCACAGGACACGACCGCGAGGTGCGGCGCATCGAACAGCGCGTAGTTGCGGAGCCAGGCGTCGTAGCGACCGGCCTTGTCCTCGCGGGCGACCCCCATCGCGGTGTACAGGGCCGCGCCACACGCGATCCGGTGCTCCCGATACGGAGACGGGTATTCGAGGGGAAACGCGATCTCGGGGTGGGGCAGGCCGGAGCGCGCCGCCGCCTGGAGCGCGCCCGCGAGCTCGCCGGTGACCGGCGGCATCGTGATCGTGACCCGCCAGGGCTGCACGTTGCACCAGCTCGGTGCGTGCTGGACCGCCTCGAACAGCCGGTCCAGGGTTCCCCGCTCGATCGGCTCGGGGCGGAACGCCCGCTTGCTCCGCCGCTCGCTCCACGCCGCCTCGAGCGCGGCGAGGTCGGTCATCGCTTCCTCGCCAGGTCCCGGAACCGGAAGATCCCCGTCGTGTGGTTGTCCGAGAAGTGGATCCCGACCCCGTAGTTGCCGACGAGGTGCATGTCCTTGATCGAGAGATCTTCGGGGACCGTCTTCGGGTCGAGCAGGCGCTCTCCGGTCGCTTCGGACTGGCAGTTCGCGCACGCGCACTTGATCCGAAGCTCTCGGGCCCCCCAGACGTCCTCGACGCCCTCGTCCCAGATGAACCGGACCTCCTGTTTACCGAGGCCGATGATCTCGAGTGGCATGGGCATGATGCGGGAGTCTTACTACAGCAGGCCGCGATAGGCTCGATGGCCGTGGAGGACCCGGTAGACGCGCACCTGGCGCGCCAGCACCTTGTAGAACACCAGGTAGTCGCCGTGGGTCAGGAAGCGGTAGTCGCGGGCGCGCAGCACGGGGTCGCGCGGGCTCGCGCCGCGCTCGGAGAGGGTTTCCAGCGATGCGATCGCGTCGAGGAGGCCGTCGATGAATCGATCGGCGCGCCCCGGCGCCTCGCGTCCGACCAGATCGTAGATCTGCTGGAGATCACGCTCCGCGCGTCGCAGGATCCGGACCGTGCGGGTCACCGCTTGAGTCGCCGGCGAACCGTCTGCACGCCGGCACCGAGATCGCCGCCGCGCACGTCGGCCTCCGCTTCGTCGAGATCGCGATAGAGCTCCAGCTGCGCTTGCAGGCGCTCGTAGGCCGCGAGGCTCATCAGAACCATGTCGCCTTCGCCGTTCTTCGTAATGAAGATGGGCTCCCCGGAGTCGTGGCAGATCGCCGACAGCTCCTTGGCCTTGTTGCGCAGGTCAGAGATTGGCTTGATGACCGGCATCGCGCCTTCGAGCGTATCAGAATTATGATATTGGGCAATCCAGCCGATGGCGACCGCTGGCTTTGAGGTAGGGTGCGCCCGTGCCTCGTCCCGGTCGTCAGCGCCGCGCTCTCTCGATGCCTCGTGCACCGGGGCGGATCTTTGCGGACGGTCCGCGCGAGCTCGCCGAGCCGCTGGTCGCTGCTCTCCGCGCTCCGGCGATCGATCACGAGGTCGCCGAGTCGCTGACCCACCCGTTTCACAGCTATCCGGCGCGGCTTCACCCCACCACGGCTCGCCTCCTCATCGATCTGATCTCGACCGGCGTCACCGAGAACGCGTTGCTCGTCGATCCGTTCTGTGGCTCGGGGACCTCCCTCGTTGAGGCGCGAGCCGCCGGCATGCGCGCGGTTGGCACCGACCTCAATCCCCTCGCCGTGCTGGTCGCGCGCGCCAAGACCTGGACCGCGCCGCAGCGGCGTCGCAAGGAGCTGCGCGATGTCGGCCACGAGATCAGCGGCAAGGCCCTCGCTGCTGGCAAGGCCGCGCGCCGCTCGGGCGCGGAGCCGGGCGCGATGCGCAAGCCCGCCGGGTTCGATCCGAACGCACGTAACCGCCGGCTCTCGGCGTGGTTCGCGCCGCACGTGCGCCGCGAGCTCGAGCTGATCGCGATGATGGTCGACGAGGTCCGCGAGGCTGACCTCGAGCTCGGCGACATCCTCACGGCGTGCCTCTCGGCGATTCTCTACAAGGTCTCGTCGCGGACCTCGGATACGGATGGGACGTGGGTCGCGCGCAACGTGCCGCGCGGAGCTGCGGCTCGGAACTTCGCCGCGCGCGTCGAGCTGCTCTATGCCGGCCTCGAGGATCTCGCGCCCGCTGGCGGACCGCCCGACGTGTTCGAGATCGACGCCCGCCGGCTGCACGAGGTCGTGCCCGATGGCAGCGCCGACGCGATCCTGACCTCGCCGCCCTACGCCGGCACCTACGATTACGCCGAGCACCAGCGCCTGCGCTTCGACTTCCTCGGTCTTCGCCATCGCGAGCTCGACGAGGGCGAGATCGGATCGCGCCGCAGCTTCATGGCCGGCCCGCAGGGCGAGCGCTCGTGGCGCACCGCCCTCGCTGATTTCATGCAGTCGATCGCGCGCGCACTTCACTCGGGCGGCATCGCCGCGATCGTGATCGGCGACTCGTACGCCGGCGGTCGCCCGATGTACGCGCTCGACGACGTGCGCGGCGCACTGACCGACGAGCTCTACATCGACGCCTGGGCTTCGCAGCAACGCCCGATGCTCGGTGCGGGCGAGCGGCGATCGTTCCAGGAACGGGCGAAGGCCGAGCACATCATCTTGCTCCGCCGTCGCTGAGTAGCGCGTCGCCTCGCTCTCGGAGACGGAGACGGATCGCTGCGCTCTCGGGTCGCTTCGCTCTCGTGACGCAGTCGGAGCAACGGAGTCGGAGCAAGGGACGCTTTCCACTGTCTCAACTGTTGCTGCGCAAGGTCGCGGAATCAGAGGGGTGCGCGGGGACGGTCTCCACTTTCTCGCGTGTGAATGGAGAGTCGGAGCAAGGGACGCTTTCCACTGTCTCAACTGTTGCTGCGCAAGGTCGCGGAATCGGAGGGGTGCGCGGGGACGGTCTCCACTTTCTCGCGTGTGAATGGAGTGGTCGAAGGGGACGGTGGCGGGTGGCTTCGCCCTCGGAGAGGCGGGCGGATCGCTGCGCTCACGGAGACCCGTGAGCGCAGCGACCCGCGACCGTGAGCGCAGCGCAGCGACCCGTGAGCGCAGTGACCCGCGACCGGTCACCGCCACCGCCACCGCCACCGCGAGCGCTGCGACGGTTACCGCGAGCGCAGCGTCCCTGGTCACTGCGAGCGTCTGCATCGTTCAGCTATTCGGTTGTCATGGATCTCATCGACTCAACGGGTGCGTGTACCCGTCCCCCACGGGGTCGGCTCGTTCTGCAGAGATGCTCGATGTGTGAGCCAGCGCAGACGTCATGGCTGCGACGAGCCGCTCGATCCCCGTGAGGTCTTCGTCGTTCCCCGCTGGGACTGCGTGATCGGTCCCGGCCGGGACTGCGTCATCGGTCCCCGCTGGGACTGCCTCGTCGGTATCCGCATGGCGTTCGTCGGTCCCCGCTGGGACTGCGTGATCGTTCCCCGCTGGGACTGCGTGATCGGTTCCGGCTGGGCCTGCGTGATCGGTCCCCGCTGGGCCTGCGTGATCGGTCGCGACCGCACCCGTGACGTCCTCCCCATCGACGAACACCTCGCCCGGGACCGTGGTCATCGTGCGGTGAACTTCTTCATCCCAGTCGCGGCGGAATTCGAACACCAGATCGTCGGGTGACCTGCCCGTGATCGACAGCCTGCCCTCGTGAAGCGCCTGGTGATGGCCCGAGCATAAAACCAGCAGGTTCGAGAGCTTGTTGGTGCCGCCCATCGATCGGAACACGATGTGATGAACGTCGAGGCAGCGCTTCGAGCGGCACCCCGGCACCTCACACGCGAACTTGGCGCGGATGAACGCCTTGCGCCGCGTTGGATACGGAATCGCGGGCACCAGGCGCTCGACCTCATCGCTCTCGAGGTCTCCCACGCGTGCCGAGTCACACATCATTCGCAGCGTGGTAGCCATGTCGAGCGGAACCTCCTGGCCGTTGGCGACCAGCGAGCTCCGCTTGCACTGCTTGCACGTCGTCAACGCGTGCAGACACGGTGCACTCGTTCCGGCACCCCCGGGTTCGATCAACGCCTGAGCAGCCTGCCGCGCGACCTCATCATCGGTGAGCCGCGCGCCGTGACGCTGATCGGCATGCGTGCGCCCGGCCATCCACATCGCATGCGTCTCGCCGTCCACGTCGAGCACGATCCGATGCCGCACCAGCTTCGGATCCGGCCGGTCCTCAGGGTTCGCGCCCTTCCGCAGCCCCGAAACCATCTGCTGGACCTGCGCCGCGGTCTTGCCCTTCACCGCCTCGAGCCAAACCTCCTGGTTCTCGGGCACCACCACGCGCGTCAGCTCTCGCATCACCGAGAACGGCGCATCACCGCTGCCAAACAGCTTCGCCAGCATCGGCAATTCGAACAGCGCGTGCGCCACGCGCAACCGCTCGTTCGCCGCATGTCTCGAATAATGCAGCTCACGCTCCATGTACTCGTGCATCGACACGTACCCGAACACGCGCCAGATCTCCGCCTCCTCGGCCAGCGCCAGATCGCGCGCTTCCTCGGCCTCCAGCGCGACGCGCCTCTTTGCATTTGCGACCAGCCGCTCGTGCAGGGTCCTGCAGTAAGCAGCCCGCACCGCTTCCACCGTCACATCGTGATCCTTCGAGATCGCAGCATCCACCACGCTGACCTCCTCGTGCTCCGAGCGCCGTCTACGCGCGCGCACATGACCTAGATAGCACGATGATTTTCGGCGCTCTCACGCGCTCTCTGCGCACGCAAACACCCCGCACCCCAGCGCGTTCCGAACGAACGACAAACACGCAGCACACGCGAGGAGGTCAAGTCGTCGACGGAGATCTCGATCGATTCACAGTCGCGGTGCGCGTCACACGCGAAACTCAGTCAAGCGATTTGTTCGAGAAATCCGCGCGGAAGGATCGCATCCTGTCGCGGCGATAGAGCAACGGAAGTCCCCGCGGGGACTGCATCGCCCACGCGCTGCATGTCATCTCCGGTCCGGAGCCTCCCAGGCCGGCTCGCGTTCTGTGCTGGGTTGACCGCGAGTGCACGGCCCACGCGCCATTGGGCGTCGCGAGATTGCCTTTGATCCCAGCGGGCTTTGTTGGCGACTGCCGTGTTCAGCGCGTGCGGATCGTTTCGTTTGGACCGAAGTCAGGCGAAGAATGCGATGGGGTCAATATCGGCACCACGCCCATGGGCGTGTACGTCTGAAAGAATCCCATGCTGCCGCCGCCGCCGCCGGGTTTCCCACCCGCTGCCGTCGGTGCCGAGCCTGCGCGCGGCATTCCGGACTTGGTGCCCCCATCACCTCCGCGACCTCCGCCCCCTTGCGAGGTTCCGCCGAGGGCGGGCGACAGGTCGGAGGAAGTTCCATCGGCTCCGGACATGATGCCCGCAGTCTGCCCGGCCGCCGCACCAGCCGCTCCGCCACCACCGTTTGCGTAGACCTCACCGGTCACGCTTACCTGGGCTCCCTGTAGAACCACATTGCCGCCGGCTCCGCCGCCACCAGCCAAGACGAAGAACCATCCTCCGCCCCCCGCCGACGTGATGATGCCAGAAACAGAGACCTTGCCGTGACAGGAGATCAACGTTCCCGCACCACCACCGCCACCAGCCTTGTTCGCTCCACCGACGAGAGCAGTCAGTAAAGCTGGGTTCATCGTTGCTGCGCCGCCGTTCATCGCCCCGCCGTCTGCAGTCGCGCTTCCACCTGGGCCACCGACGGTGCTCCCCCCGCAGCCGCCTTGTGCGTTCGTCGTCGACGCCGGGCCGCTCTGGAGGGGGCCGCCTCCAGGACCGCTCTGCGAACCGACCGCCGAGAGGCTGAGCGCACCGTCGATGCTGAGTGCATCATCAGCGACCAGAGCCACTGCGCGGCCGCCTTCGTACATCATCTCCGTTCGGCCGATGACGGTCAGTGTCTTTCCCGACTCGACCGTGATCGAACCGTAGTGAACGACGCAGATATCCGGTGCGCCGGTCTGCGGAATGATGCCGCCGTTACAATTGACGTCGAGACTCGTGTCGAGCGTTCCGCTATTGGAAATCGTCAGCGCGGCTTGCGTCGCTTGCACGTCGCAGATATCGGGCAGGTACCGCGGTTCGATGTACGCGCAGTGCGGACTCGGTGCGTCGACACAGCCGAGCGCACAAGCCTGAGGCGCACCGAGCAACCCATCGCTTCCGCACTGACTCACGCCCCCGGCAACGCATCTGCTCTCGCCGTGCGTGCACGAGTTGCAGCCCCGGTTCGCCTCGCTGCAACCTGACGCGCAGCTCTCGACCTCGTAGTTGCTTCCGTCGGCATTGCAGCTGACGGCCTGGTTACCGCTACAGCTCACGAAGTCGAGCGGCGTGCATGCACCTTCGATGCACGTATGCGGCGTCCCGGCGACCGATCCATCCGTGTCACAGAACGGAAAGGCGCTGTCGGTGCAGACACCGTCGTCGCAGTTTCGAGGGTTGCGCTCCGTGCACCCGCTCGCCAGGACCGTCGCTAACCATACCACCCAGCGCCTGTTCGACATCGCGCGCACGCTACCGCAACTGGCCCTGGCACGGAGCGGCCGGAAGTATCGGCGGTCGCGGAACCAAACCGTGCGCCAGGTCTCAAAGTTCCCTCTGGAAGCCCCCCGGGGATCCGGTGTACGAACGCGCCCATGGGTAACCTCCGCGCACTGCTCACCGTTGCTGTCATCGCCTTCGCCGCCGCATGCGGTGATGATGGTGGAAGCAACAAGCCCGTCGACGCCGCGATCGTGATCGTCGACGCCGCGATCGATGCGCCGCCCGATGCGTATGTGCCGGATGCACCGAACTACGACTTCACGTGCCTGAACAACGCGGCACCTACCACCGCGGCCAACACGGTGACGCTCGCTGGCACCGCGCAGGAGATCACGCTCGATTTCGCCGCAAACCCACCTATCGCGATCAGTCCGTCGGCGAACGTCGCCATCCAGGCGTGCCGCGACAACTGCATGGGCCAGGACAACCTGGGTACCGTCATGTCGGCGGCGACGACGGGCGCCTTCACGACCGCTGCACTGACGACGGGTGGCACCCCGCTCGACGGTTATCTGGTCGCAACCAAGACTGGTTTCCAGAACACGCGAGTGTATCCAGCCGCGCCGGTCACGGCGAACCTCGCGGACGTGCCGGTCCTCTTGATGAGCTCGCAGGTCTACGCGAACCTCGGTCTTGCAGGGATCACGCACGGCGCGGACAACGCCATTGTTGCCACGTTTGTCACCGACTGCGCGGGTACGCCGATCGGCGGAGCAAATGTCACGGTGACGCGCGGCGGTGTCTCGCTGGGAAACACGATGAGCGCGGGCGCGCTCGACCCGTCCGCGGAAGGCGGCTTCATCACCTTCGATGTGCCACCCGACACCACGGCCGCGAACACGGTCGTCAACGCGACGTACATGGGCATGACGCTTCGCTCGCACACGGTGCGGACGGTCGCCAACACCCTGACGGCGACCGCGATCGAGCCCGGCTTCTGAGGTCACAAGCTGGCAGGTTCCTTCCCGCCAGCCTCCGCAGCTCATCGATGTGGTAGAGGACGGTCGTGGAGACCGTCTTCCTCGAGACCTCCGGCGACCGCCACACGCGGCTCGTCGGTGGCGTGACCGCCTTCGAACGGCGCGTCCGCGAGGTCGCCAAGCAAGGCGCCCAGCGCGTCGTGATGGCGTCCGCTCCCCTCGAGCCCGCGCGCGCGCTGCCGATTCCGGTCGAGTTCGTCGCTCCAGGCACCGCGGCTCCCGAGGGCGCTCGCCGCGAGCGCGCGGATGTGATCGCCGGCATCGAGCTCGTCGACGACGACGCGCTCAAGCAGGCCGAGTGGAAGCTGATCCGCGGCATGAACAAGTCGTTCGAGGGCCCGGTCGACGCGTTGATCAACTGGCGAGTCTCGATGCGGATCACGCGCTGGCTGTCGCGCAGGTCGCTCGCCGTCACGCCCAACCACGTCACCATCCTCGCGATCACGATCGGCATCATCGCCTCGGTACTCGCCAGCCGCGGGACCTACGCGTACATCGCGATCGCGGGCGTGCTGCTGGAGATCAACTCGATCCTCGATTCGGTCGACGGTGAGCTCGCGCGCCTGCGCTTCCAGTACAGCAAGCTCGGCCAGTGGCTCGACAACCTGTCGGACGACATCGTCGACAACCTGTTCATCGCGATGGTCGGCTACGGCCTCGGTGGGATCTGGCAATGGCTCGGGCTCGCCGCGGCGTGCGGGCGCGTGCTGGTCTCGCTGACGACGTACGTCTCGGTCTACCGCCGCACCGGCACCGGCGACGTGTTCGCGTTCCGCTGGTGGTTCGAGGGCGCGAGCACCTCGACGGACGAGGTCTACGATCCGAAGAAGATCACCACCTGGCTGCGCTCGTTCGGCCGCCGCGACACGTTCGTGTTCATCTGGATGATCGTCTGCGTGTGCGGCTTCCCGCACTGGGTGGTCGCGCACGGCCTGGTGATCGCCGGCGTCAACGTCGCGCTGCTCGTGCTGCACTTCACCGTGTATCGCCATCGGCGCTGAGTGCCGCGCAGACGGGCCTGGCGGGCGCGAGTCCGCGCGGCGAGTAGGACATATGGTAGGATGAAAGTAGGATGTCCAAGGTCAAGGTCAGTGTTACCCTGTCCAAGGACCTCGTCCGGATCATCGACCGCGACGCTCGGCGCACCGGTTCCAGTCGAAGTGGTGTGATCGAGGAATGGCTGTACGCCACGGCGTCTCGCGCCGCAGAGCAAACCATCGATCAGGCGACGACCGCGTACTACGCGACGTTGCGCGGCGAGTCGCTCGACGAGGACAATGCGATCGCGCTGGGGATGGCGCGAGCAGCGCGGGCGGTCACGTACGATCCGCCCAGGCGGCGACCTGCTCGGCGCCCACGATGACCGTCGCTCCTCGTCGCGGTTTCCTCTACTTCGCGCGCCTCGACAAGCGCAGACCCGTCCTCGTGATCTCTGCGAATGCACGCAACGCCGGCGCAACCGATGTTCTGGTGATCCCATGCTCGACCGTGCTTGCCGCCGCACCCACCCACGTTCGGCTGCGCAAGGGTGAAGCGGGGATCGGTGCGACGTCGATCCTGAAGTGCGAGCAACTCGGTGTGCTGCGCAAGGAAGACCTCGATCCATCGCCACTCGGTTCTTCGCTATCCGAGCTGCGGCTGCGTGAGGTCGAGCGCGCGGTCCTGCGAGCGATCGGCGTGCCGGTTCCGCTCGAGAACTGAGCTCGCAGGTCAGGGAGGCGCGCTGAGCTCGCCGCGCCGCTTCAGCTGCCACATGTAGTGGTACGGGTTCTCGCGGATGAAGCCCTTGCTCACGACGTCGAGGTGCTTCTCGATCCGCTTCGTGATCTTGCGGGCGGTGATCGGATAGCCGAGCTCCCAGTGGTGCTCGGGGATCGGCTTGTGGCGCCACGGCAACATGAACTTGTGGCCCAGCGTCAGGTGGTGATCGCCCCACCAGAACGCCCAGCGGACCCGGAGGCCGCGATACGGCAACGAGATGAACACGTGCTGATTGGAGCGGCGTGCGAGGTTCGTGAGGCAGGTCTCGAACTCGGCGAGCGGCAGGTGCTCGAGCACCTGGAACGCGCACACCACGTCGAACGACAGCCCCGCGGGCAGGGTCTCGTCGAGCCGGGTGATGTCGGCCACGTAATCGACGCCTCGCGAGGCATCGATGTCCAGGGTCTTCACGGTGACCCCTGCGTGCTCGAGATAGCGCCGGAACACGCCCGAGCCCGGCCCGATCTCGAGCACCGTCCGCGGGCGCACCGCGAGCACGGCCTTGATCTGGTACCAGTACGACGTCCAGCGCTCGAGGTCATCGTAGCGCTCGAAGTCGTAGTGCTCGGGCGCGACCTGGACCTCGCGCGGCGCCGCCATCGACGGCACGCTAGCACGCCGGAGCTGGCAGAGTGAACCTGGCACGAGCTGGCAGCGACATAGGCGGCGGGGGCGCTGCGTGGTATCAGCGGAGGCTGTGGCGGACGCACCACGCCTCAACACGCAGGTGAATCGCGGAGTCGCCTGGGCCGGCGCCGCGCAGGCGGTGATCGCGCTCACCGACCTGCTGTCGCACATCCTGGTCGTGCGCTACTGGGTCGGGCTCGAGGACCTCGGGCTCGCGAGCGCGGCCATCACGTTCTATGTCCTGCTCGATACCGCGGCCGACTTCGGCGTGACGTCGGCGCTGATCCAGCGCGACGACCACAGCCCCGAACGGGTCTCCACGGTGTTCTGGTTCAACGTGCTGACCTCGAGCACGCTGTTCGTGCTTCTGCTCGTCGCCGGGCCGCTGTACGGGCACATCCTCGGCCACCCGATCGTGGGCTGGCTGCTGATCGCGTATGGCGGCAAGCTCGTGTTCCAGAACGTCTACGCGATCCCGTTCGCGCTGCTGCGCAAGGAGATGCGGTACGCCGAGATCTCGAAGGCGCGCATCGTGGCGCACGTCTCCGAGAGTGTGGGCCGCGTCGTGTTCGCGGCTCTCGGCGTCACCGTCTGGTGCTGGACGCTCGCGGCGCTGACGCGTGCCTTCGTGTTCGGCGTGATCATGCTGACGCGGCATCCGTTCATCCCGAAGCTCGTGTTCCAGCCGCGCGAGGTGATGCCGTACGTGCGGTTCGGCCTGCGCACGGCCGCGAGCCAGATCCTGTTCCGGCTGTACACGAGCCTCGATGTCCCGATCGTCACCTACGTGTTCGGTGCCCATTCCGCCGGCATCTACGGGCTCGCGCTGTTCGTCGTCCTCGAGCCGATCAAGACGATCTCGAACGTCGTGATCGACGTCGCGTTCCCTGCGTTCGCCCGGCTCCGCGCCAATCGCGAAGGCCTGATCGCCCAGTACATCCAGTTCACCCGGCTGAACCTGATCGCCGTGCTGCCGTTCCTCGTGATCATCTTTCTCGCCATCCCCGAGATCCTCCACGTGTTCTATTCGAGCCGGCACTGGAGCGACTACGAGATCGATACGTGTGTGGCCGCCACGCGGATCCTGTGCGTCGCCGGAACCCTGCGCGCGCTCGGGTTCGTGGGCCCGCCGCTACTCGATGGAATCGGCCGTCCCGAGCTCACGCTGCGCTACATGATCGTCGCGGTGTTCGCGGTGCCGGGCTCGTTCCTGCTCGGAGCGTGGCTGCTCGGCGATCGCTACGATCTGGTGTCGGTCGCGATCGCGTGGGCGGTCGGCTATCCGGTCGCGTTCGGGGTCCAGCAGTTCCTGGTCCAGCGCAGCATCGATCTGCCGTTCCGCCGCTACCTGCGATCGTGCGGCGGCATCCTTGGCTGCTGCCTCGCGGGCCTGCTGGCGGGCTGGCTGGTGTCGTACGGGTTTCCGGCCGCGTCGTACTCGGCACGCTTGATCGCGATCTGCACGACCGCACTCGCGATCACGTTCATGCTGCTCGGGGTCTGGCAGAAGATCACCCCGCGCTCGGTGATCGCCGCGATCAAGGGTTGAGCATCGTCGGATCGGGGACGACGAGGAACGTCACCCCGGTACACACCGAGACCGCCTTCTTGCCGACGAGATACGGCCGGTACGTCCAGCCGGCGACGTCGCGCAGGATCTTCTTGTCGTAGGCCTCGAACCCGCTGCTCTTCTGCAGCGTCGCCGAGGACACGCGGCCCTTCGCGTCGACGCACAGCTTGACGCTGGCGAGCACCGAGAGCTTGCCGGCGTCGATCATCTGCGTGCGCATCGCCGGATCGGGCTCGATATCGCGCGTTCCGGTCAGCCGCAGTCGCTCGAGACTGAGCGGCACGATCGTCTGTGGCGGTGGGGGTGGCGGGGCGCTGGTCTCGGTCTCGTCACGCGCGATCCGCGGGACCGGCGGTAACACCTCGGTCGAAGGCGCGCTCGCCGCGGGATAGGTCAGCAGGGACAGCGAGCACGCGGGCGTCGCGCTGCCACCGGCGACGAACGGGCGGAATGCCCAGTCACTGGCGGCCCGAACGAACGCCTCGCCGATGCTCGGGCTGGTCGCGTCGTGATGGCTGACGATCGTCGCGGTTCCCGTGGCGTCGAGGCAGACCTCGATCCACGCGGAGATCGGAGCTTTGGCCTCGCCCGCGAGCGCCTTGATCGCAGGCACCCGGTCGAGGCGCGTCGTCCCCTGCGTCCGCAGTGATTCCAGTGCCTGCGCGGTCAGCATCGGCACACCGACGTTGGCGGTCGCCCGCAGCGAGCGGCCGATCCAGCGCACGCGCGAGCCGTCGAAGGCGAGCTCGAGCTCGAACCCGGGCTGCGCGGTCAGCACGGCTCCGTCGGGCGAGGCCGACCGCCGCGTCGAGAGCTGGAGCTCGAGCCTGGCGAGGCAGCGAGCGAACGCGGTGACCTCCGCACCGGTGATCTCGCTGGCGCCCGGGAACTCCTTGGCGCACGGAGCGTCCGGGAACCACACGCCGCCGTTCGTGAACCTCGGCGCGAGGTGCTTCGCGATCGCCTTCGCATCGTGCGCCCGGATGCCAGCGGTGAGCCCAGCCATGCCGCGCGAGACGTCGGCCTCGAGGTCCGCGTGAGCGAGCGCCGGCCCGAGCACGGAGAGGAGCACGGCGATGAGCGCGAGGCCTCTCACCCCTCCAGCATGCCCCGAAAATGGCTGCGCGGCCCGTAGGACCGTGTCCTCTGGGGCCGCGCAGCAAAAGTTAACGAAGCTAGTGGGGTCGTGGAATCAGATCTTCTTGCCGACGAGCTTGTAGGAGGAGGTGCCGGTCGCGTAGCCGCGGACCTGGACGAAGATGGCAGCGGACTGCGCGAGGGTGACTTCGCAGGTCTCGTTCGAGCCGGTCTTGTACGGGCGGCAATCGAAGCTCGACGCGGTCGGCTCGCGGCCGATCTTGACGTAGAGGTCAGCGTCGCCACCGGTGCCGGTCATCGCGAACTGATACTTGCCAGCGGCAAGGGTCGGGGTCGTGTACTTCTTGGTCTCGCTCTTCTTCACGCCACCGGTCTCGTTGAGGCCGGTCCACGCCTGAGGCTGACCGCCGCCGCCGGGGGTGAACGTGTTGTCCTGCTCACCGACCACGAGGACGACCTGCGAGGCGTCGACGGTGCGGAACATCTGCTCGTAGGTCTGCGGGTCGTCGAACTTCAGGAAGCCGCGGAACAGCGACATCGTGGCGCCCGACATCGAGTGGAAGAAGGCGGGGAGCGCGTTGTTGACGATGTCGACGTACTTGTAGCCGGTGGTGTCGTCGGGGTTCTTGGCCTTGTGGGCGGTGTTGAGCGCGTCGTCGATGTACGCGAACGTGTCGCAGCCGTTCATGTAGACGACCACGTACTGGCCGGCGACCCACTTGCCTGCGTTGGCGAGGGCGCGGACGTTGGTACCGAGGCCGGCGTGGCCGTTGTAGACGATGTAGTCAGCGCGGGTCGACAGCGTCTCGTAGCGGCTGCGGAACGCGCTCTGCGACAGGCCGGTGGTCACGTTGTCGGTCAGCATCGCGACGACGTTGATCTTCTTGCCGTCGGGGAGCGTCGCCTTGAACTCGATGTCGGGGGTTCCGACGCCGGGGTTGCTCGGCAGCGTCGCGGGCACCGTGGTGAGGCCGCGCGCCGAGAGCTCGGTCTTCATCGAGGCGATGAAGGTGTTGTAGGCAGCAACGCCAGCGTCCGAGGAGGTGGTTGCGCCGTCCTCGTACTTGCCGAAGATCGCGACCACGTTGAGCGTGTTGTCTTCCCAGATCTTGTTGTACTCGGGGAACTTGCCGGTGGTCTGGATCGGGCTCGGAGCGACCAGCGCGGAGACCTTCATGATATCGGCCGGCGCCAGGTTGCAGCCCGAAGCCTTCGGGCGGAAGTAGTAGAACATCGAGCCGGCGTCGACGTCGTGCGCGCCGAAGTCGACGCAGTCGTGCGCGTACTTCGTGGCAAACGCGCTCTGGCCAGCGCTCGAGATGTCGAGCGGGAGCGTGAACTCGTACTCGTTCGGGATCGGGATGCGCTTCGTCCACGCGACCGGAAGCTTCGCCTTGTACTTGATCTGCGTCTTGCCGCCGACCTGGGTCTTCACGATGTTGGAGAGGACCACGCGGTCGATGCGGCCAACGGCCTCGACGCCGTTGAGGTGGCCGACCGAGTACAGGAGCTGGTCCTGGATCGTCGTCTTGTCGTTCCAGCTCGAATCCGTGAGCAGGGTGCCCTCGAACTCCATGTCGAGGAACACGGCGAGCGCGCTCGCATCCGCCTTGCCGTCTTCGGACTTGACCGACTCGCCGTCGTAGACATCGGACTCGTCTACGCAGGCGGGAGCGGCGAGGGCGGTAGCGGCGAGGAGGGTGGCGAGACGCTTCATGCCACCCCTTGGAGCAAGGGCGGTGCCGCCGATACTTCGAGCCAAGCCTGCGAGATCACCGGGTTGGGATCCGCAACAGGACTAGCCACCGGCAACCGGGCGAGCCCCCCAGGGGGGGGCCTGCGGGCCTACTCCCAGGCGATCTTCATCTCGTCGTCGTCGCCCATCCCCTTCTCGAGGATGCCGAGCAGCTCCGGGTCCGCGCCGTTGTCCGACAGCAGCTCGAGGCTCTCGCGGTCGATAAAGTGCTCCGCGTCCTCCTCGTGATCCTCTTCGAGTTGCTCCACGAGGAACTTCAGCTGCACGTCGCTGACAACGCCGATTTCATCTCCCGTATCGATCCGGATCAAGCGAGGCATGGGCCCAGTCTGCCCAGCGCGCACGGTCGTGGTCAACGGGTCCGCGTGCTACAAGGCGCGCATGTTGCCGGCTCGGATCGATGTTGCGATCATCGGTGGCGGATTCGCCGGCTGTGCGACCGCGTGGGCCCTTGCGCGGCGCGGGGTGCAGGCCATCGTGCTGGAACGTGAGGCCGAGCTCGGACGGTTCGCGAGCGGCCGCGGCGCGGGGCTCGGGCGTCAGCTCGCCGAGGACGATGCGACGACCGCACTCACCGTTCGCGGGGCAGCGGTCTTGCGCAGCGAGCTGTCTTCGGCATGGACGCCGAGTGGCGGGCTCCTCACCTTCGACGAGCCGTCGCGCGTGCAGGCGTACGTGGCGCGCGCGGAGCGTCACGGGCTGGCGATCGACGTGGTCGATCGCGCGCGGGTGCTCACGCAGTGGCCCGAGGTCCGCAGCCTGCCGATCGCCGCGGGCATCCTGATCCCGAGCGACGGCGTGATCGAGATCCACGAGCTACTCGCGCTGTACGCGGCGCGTGCGACCGTCGAGCTCGGCGTGGCCGTCGAGCGCGTCGAGCCAGGCGGCAGCGGTGCGCAGGTCACGACGTCGCGCGGCGTGATCGAGGCGCGGTTCGTCGTCGACGCGGCGGGGGCATGGGCCGGAGCAGCGAGCGGTGATCCGCCGCTCGATGCGTTCAAGCGCCACCTGTTCGTGATCGAGGCCGCGTCGCGCG
Source organism: Myxococcales bacterium (assembly GCA_028287135.1). GTDB lineage: Bacteria > Myxococcota_A > Polyangia > Haliangiales > Haliangiaceae > JABFXX01. The sequence goes on along the minus strand of JAQBQE010000032.1, from coordinate 87,980 downwards.
ACGACACGCCGTACCTGTGGCACCTCGGCAACGAGGAGCTCTACCTGCGCGCCGCCGACGGCTTGATCCTGACGTCGGCGTGCGATGCGACCCATGGTGCAGCCTGTGATGCCGAGGCCGATCCCGAAGGTCTGCGCGGGCTCCGCGAGGTCCTCGCCAGGTCGGCACCGGGTCTCGAGCGTGCCGGCATTCGCAAGCAGTGGGCGTGTCAGCGCAGCTTCACGCCGGATCGCCAGATGCGGCTCGGCCGCGATCCGCGCCGGCCGTGGCTCGTGTGGGCCGCCGGGCTCGGTGGCCATGGTGCGACGGCATCGCCGGCGGTCGGCGAGGTCGTCGCAGACGCGATCGGCGCCTGAGCTACTTCTGCTCGCCGCACTTGGCGACGGAATCGAGATCGCCGGCAGCCAGCGAGCACTCGACCTGCGCCTTCGGGTGCTTCTCGACGCACACGCTGACGAACTCGGCGGACTTCGCGGCGGTCACCGCTTCCTTCTGCTTGGCGATGTCGGCCTTCATCGCGTCGCTCGCGGCGCCAGCCCCGGCCTTCTTGAACTCGAGGTCGACCAGATGATCGAGCAGCTGCTTGCACTGTTCCTCGGACGGGCCCTTCTTGCAGCCCACTGCCAGGAACGCAGCCGCGAGGATCCAGCGCTTCATGAAAACCATCGTATCACCGGGGGGCGGGCAAGGTGGAGCGCAGCGCATCGATCCGACGCTGCACCGCGGCGGACGGGTGGAGCAGCGCCGCGCGATCGAGCAGGGTGCGGGCCGTCCGCGGCGCACCGTCGGCCGCCCAGGCGGCGGCGAGATGAACCAGGATCTCCGGCTCGTTGGGCGAGAACCGGGCCGCGCGGTCGAGCGCCCGGATCGCCGCACGGGTCTCGCCCTTGCGGAGGAGGAGCCAGCCCCAGCTATCGAGCACCGCGGGATCCCCCGGCGACAGATCGCGGGCCTTGCGGAGCCAGCGCTCGGCATCGGGGAGCCGGCGGTTCGCATCCGCGAGCAGGTAGCCGGCGAGGTTGAGTGCCGTGATCGAGTCCGGATGCGCGCGGATCACGGGCTCGAGGATCGCGAGCGCTCCATCGACGTCACCGAGGTGATCGGCGACGCGCGCGCGCGCGAGGGACGGGCCGAGCCCGCTGCCGAGCGATGCGACCAGCGCGCGTGCACCAGCGGGATCGCCGGAGCTGGCGCGTGCGCGCGCGGCGAGCACCGCGAGGTCGAGGTTGTTCGGATGGCGTTCGCGAGCCGGCGCGACCGCGGCCGCCGCTCCCCTCGGATCGCCGGCCGCGAACAGCGCCTCACCGGCGAGCCGGCGGGCCTCGGCGAACCGTGCCGACCCGGGACTGATCGCGATCAGGCGCTGGGCCGCCGCCGCAGGATCGGCGGGGATCGCGAGCTCGGCGTCGAGGATCGCCGCCGCTTCGGGATCCACGATCGCGATCCGTGCGCTGATCGCCCGCGCCTCGGCGAGCAGGCCGAGTCCTCGTTGCAGGCGCGCGACCGCGACCAGCGCCTCGACGTCGCTGCGATCATCGTCGAGCAACGTCAAGAGGTCGATCGCGGCCATCCGATCGTCGGCCTCGCACAGCAGCCAGTACAGCTCCTCCGCGAGGTCGAGCGCCTGACCACTTCGATCGAACGCGCTGCGGGTCTGCTCGATCGCCTGCGCGATCTTGCCGCTGCGGCGCAACGCGCGTGCGAGGTCGAGCCGCGCATCGATGTGATCCGGATCGCGCTCGAGCACCGCGTGCAGCTCGCGCATCGCGCTCGCCTGATCGCCACGGTCGAGGAAGTGCTTCGCGAGCCGGAAGTGGCCGTCGACCGAGCCCGGGATGCGCTCGACGAGATCGCGCAGGGTCGCCTCGGACGCCGCACTCGATTCGAGCTTCGCGAGGCCGAGATACCCGCGTTCGTCGTCAGGAGCGAGCTCGATCGCTCGCCGGTACGCGCGGATCCCTTCGCCGGCGCTCGAGAGCTCGGCGGACGCGAGCCAGACCTCGGGGTGATCGGGCCATCGCTTGCGGGCGATCGCGAGCGCCTCGCGGGCAGCCGGCTCGCGCTTGGCCTTGGTCAACGCTCGCGCGAGCTCGACGACGATCATCGGCTGATCGGGCGCGAGCTTCGCAGCCTCGGTCAACGACGCGGCCGCCGCCTCCCAGTCGTCACGATGACCCGCGAGCTTGCCGTCGAGGTAATACGCGTACGCCGAGTGCGACATCGGCGGCAACGGCATCGCCGGCGCCGGCTGGCGGCACCCGGTGATCAGCGCGAGGGCAAGGAGGAGACGCACGCGCGCGTAGCGTGCCACGAACTCGCGTTCACCGTGGCGTCGCGCGGTCAGAGGGGAATGTTGCCGTGCTTGCGCGGCAGGTTGGTCTGGCGCTTGTTCTTGAGCATGCGGAGCGAGCGCACGATCGTCCATCGCGTGTCGCGCGGCCGGATGATCTCGTCGATGTAGCCGAGCGACGCCGCCTTGTACGGGTTGGCGAACCGCTCCTTGTACTCGGCGGTGAACCGCGCCCGCGCCTCGGCCTTGGCCTTCTCGTCGGTGATCTTGTCGAGCTCGCTGCGGAAGATGATGTTCACCGCGCCCTCGGGGCCCATGACCGCGATCTCCGCCGCGGGGTACGAGACGTTGACGTCGGCACGGATGTGCTTGCTCGACATGACGTCGTACGCGCCGCCGTACGCCTTGCGCGTGATGATCGTGATCTTCGGCACCGTTGCCTCGGCGAACGCATAGAGCAGCTTGGCGCCGTGCTTGATGATGCCGCCGTACTCCTGCGTCGTGCCCGGCAGGAAGCCCGGCACATCGACGAACGTCACGATCGGGATGTTGAACGCGTCGCAGAACCGCACGAACCGCGCGGCCTTCACCGATGCGTCGATGTCGAGACAGCCCGCGAGGTGCATCGGCTGGTTCGCGACGATGCCGGTCGAGCGACCTTCGAACCGCGCGAAGCCGCAGACGATGTTCTTCGCGTGATCCTTGTGGACCTCGACGAACTTTCCGTCGTCGACGACAGCGTTGATGATCTTCTTGATGTCATACGGCTTGTTGGATTCGGCGGGGACGACCGTGTCGAGCGCGAGGTCGGCGCGGTCCGCCGGATCCTGGGTCGGACGGATCGGCGGGTCCTCGGCGTTGTTGCCCGGCATGAACGACAGCAGCTCGCGAAGCCGCGCGATGCACGACAGCTCGTCGGGCTCGGTGAAGTGCGAGACTCCGGACTTGCTCGCGTGCGTGCTCGCGCCGCCGAGCTGCTCCTTGGTGACCTCCTCGTGGGTCACCGTCTTGATCACCTCGGGGCCGGTGATGAACATGTACGATGTGCGCTCGACCATCAGGATGAAGTCGGTGATCGCCGGCGAGTACACCGCACCACCGGCGCACGGCCCCATGATCGCGGAGAGCTGCGGCACGACTCCGGAGCTGAGGACATTGCGGAGAAAGATGTCGGCATAGCCGGCGAGCGACTCGACACCCTCCTGGATGCGCGCGCCACCGGAGTCGTTGAGGCCCACGACCGGGCAGCCGATCTTCGTCGCGAGGTCCATGACCTTGCAGATCTTCTGCGCGTACGCACCCGACAGCGAGCCACCGAACACGGTGAAGTCCTGCGCGAACACGCAGACCGGGCGGCCCTCGACGGTGCCGTGGCCCGTGACCACGCCATCTCCGAGAATCTTTTGCTCCTGCATGCCGAAATCGGCGGAGCGATGGGTCACGAACTTGTCGAGCTCGACGAAGCTGCCCTCGTCGAGCAAGGCTTCGACGCGCTCGCGCGCGGTGAGCTTGCCGGCTTCGTGCTGCTTGTCGATGCGTGCCTTGCCACCCGCGAGGGCGGCCTTGGCCTCCATCTCCTCGAGTAGGCGCAGCGGATCGATGGGATCATGGCGGGTGGTCACCTGAGCGGCGTATACTCAGGTGTGGCCAACGTCAAGGGAAGCGCGCTGTCCTCGCGCGTCCTGTGGGTGCAGTTGAACCACGGGGCGGCAGGGATGGAGCGGTTGCTCGCGCAGTGCTCCGCCGAGCTGCGTGCCTCGATCGAGGGCGGGGTCCACAAGGCGACCTGGTATCCGTTCGATCAGTTCATCGAGCTGATCACCACCGTCGATCGGTTGTTCGGCAAGGGCGATCTGTCGCTGGTCCGGGAGCTCGCGCGCCACGGCGCCGACGCCAATCTCACCACGATCTACCGGCTGTTCTACAAGGTCGGCACCACGCACTGGATCCTCGGCCGCGCGGTGCGGCTGTGGGGCGCGCACTACGACAGCGGGATCCTCGAGGTCCTGACCCGCGGCCCGCGGACGGCGGTCCTCAAGATCCGCGGGTTCGAGACGCCGCATCCGGTGCACTGCATGTCGGTCCTCGGCTGGGCGCAGCGCTCGATCGAGCTGTCCGGTGGCAAGAAGGTCGAGAGTACCGAGACGAAGTGCCGCACACGCGGCGACGAGTGGTGTCAGCTCGAATCCGTCTGGGAGTAGCGCGACCGCTCCCGTCACTGCGGGCGGAACACGACCGAGAACCGCGGGTTCGGATCTACGCCCGTCGGGAACCGCATCAGCCGCAGCTGCCGCTGCACGCACTGGGTCACCCCGCCGTTGCCCATCGAGCCACCGGCCATCACGCTGGTGACGGTGCCCGCGCCATCGATCGACAGGGTGACGTCGAGCCGGCCCTGCAGCGAGGGGTCGCGGTTGAGCTCGCGCAGGTAGCACGCACGGAGCCCGCCCGAGCGCGCAACGACGACGCGGGAGACCGCCGCGTCGGCGATCCCGCTGATCCCGACCGCCCCCGTCGGCCGCACCGGCACCATGCTGTCGATGTTGGTCATCTGCTCGAGGCGCTCCTCGAGCGCGACCGCGACCCGGCTGACGACCACGCGCGAGCCGAGCAGCTCGAACGGCAGCGACTTCTTCGTGCCGAGCACGGTGATCTCGAGCGAGCCGCGGATCGGGCCCTGGGCTCCGTCACCACGCGAGATCTCGATCAGGTAGTTGCCGCGCTTGAGCGACTTCACCGAGAGCCGCTCGCGCTGCACGCTCGTGGCATCGGTGACGACCACATCGGTGCGCCCACCCATCCAGGACACGCGCTTGCCTTCCGGGGTCACGATCGAGAGATCGAGATCCGCGCTGGCTGCCCACTGGGCGGTGATGACGAGGTCACCGCCGATCCTCGGTGCGATCGCGGGGACGGTCGCGGTCTTCTCCGCGGCGGCGCGCGTCGCGTCGTCGGGGAGTGCGCGCGAGATCAGCTGGGCATCCGTCTCGCGGCCGGCCATCCGCAGACAGCGCATCGTCGCGCCCGCGATGATCGTGTCCTTCGGCGATAGCGCCGCGAGCGCGATGCGGTGCGAGCACGACTGCGCGAGGCGACCCGCCATCTCGTAGGCGCGGATCATTCGCTCGTGGAGCTCGACGCGATCGGCGTCGAGGTCGATCAGACCGGCGAGGGTGCGGAGTGCGAGCTCGCGCTGACCATCGCGACCGAGGAGGTCGGCCTGGTAGCCGAGGGCCTGCGGATCGAGCTTGTCGCGGTCGAGCCAGCGGTTTGCGATCTCGCGAGCACGGTCGATCTCACCGGCATACGCGAGCGCCTGCACGAGGGCGCGGTGCTTCTCACGGCTGTCGGGGTTGGCGACGAGCGCGGCATCGCTGTTTGCGATCGCCTTCTTGATGTTGTCACCGACGCCGCCGTACGCGGTCACGGCTGGAACGCGCACCCAGGTCCGGCGCATCGCGACCATGCCGCGGCCGCGCATCGTGCTCCCGAGCTCGCCGTCGTCGAGCATGCTGGGCGACTTCCTCTTTGCTGCGGCAGCGGCCTTCGCAGGGCTCGGCGCGTCGGCAGGGGGGGGCGCCACCGGCTCGGGCATGGTCGGCGTCGTGGTCGGGGCAGGCCTCTGCTCGCTGTCCTTCTTCCCGGCTTTGCCCTCGTCGAGCGACATCATGTCCGCGCCCGCGCGGGTGGCTCCGGTGGGAGCGCTCGCAGCGCCCGTACCCATCCCTCCGCCCGCATCACGATCCATCGCGATCGTTCCCGCGGTCACCACCTCGTCGAGTGATTCCTCGCCGGTCCACTTCGCGGCGGGCGAGCTGCGGTCGACACCGAACGCATCGAACATCGCCTGCGACTCGAGGACGAGCAGCGAGGTCTCGCGCGACATCACGCCGTACCCCTGCGACAGCGCGATCGTCTTGATCCGATCGTCGCCTTCGCCGCGGCGCTCCATCTGTTCGATCGCGAGCGTCGCCCACAGCCGCGGCACGAAGCCGTTGCCGGCCGCGGTCGAGACCTTGAGCTCGAGCGGATACTTCTGCTCGTACGGCTGTCCACCGATCTTGCCGCGGACGATCACCTCGCCCTTGACGTCACCTGTGATCCGCGCCGCGATCAGGACTTCTTCACCGGAGCGCACCGTCGGCAGCACCGTCGGTGCTACGTCCGCGAGGCCGCTTGGCAGCTCGATCGTCGCATTGCGCAGGGCCGCGCCGTTGGTCGACTCGAGTGCGGAGAGGGCCGCGATCTGGACCGACTGGCCGGGGACCCACGCGAGGTAGCTACCGCCACCACCACGCGCGGCCGCCGACAGCAGCGCGAGATCCGCGTCGCCACCGATGCCGATCGTGGTGACCTGGACGCCCTTGTCGGCGACCTCGGTCAACGCCCGCTCGACGTCGGCGACGCGGCGGAAGCCAGTGGTCGAGAACCCATCGCTGATGTAGAGCACCCACTTCTCGCGGTCACTCGCCGGTAGAACGGCGGCGCTGCGGATGGATTGGACGACGTCGCTCGCGCCAGCAGGAATCTGCGCCGTCAGCCATGTACGGGCTTCCTTCGCGGCGGCATCCGACGGAGCGCGCAGGTCGCCGAGGCGGCGGCACTCGCTATCGCAGGCGGCGATGCTGAACCGATCGCGGCGATCCATCTGCTCGACGATGCCGAGCGCGAGCTCGGTCGCGCGGGTGAACCGCTCGCCGACCATCGACTGGCTCGAATCGACAACGATCATGAAGTCGCGCGGCCGGGTCTCGCGCCAGCGCGGCAGGGCGGGATGGAGCGCGAGCACCGCGGTCGGGCGCGCATCGGCGGCCACGGCGCGCTGTGCTTCGAGCACCTTCGGATCGATGCCGACGTTCTTCTTGCCCGACAGCTTCTCGTTCGGTCCCACCGCGGCGCCGCCGGCGTAGGTCCACGCGCGCAGCTCGGCGTCACCATCGGTGGCGCGGTAGTCGACGACGAGGTCACCGCGCGGCACGAAGCCGCTCGAGGCCAGGGTCAACGCGTTGACGTCGGTGCGCCTGGCGTCGGGCACCATCTGGTAGCCCGCCGTGCGGATCAGGCCGGGCTGCGCACCGCGAACCTCGACATCGACCGTGAAGTTGTCGGCGACGGTCGAGCCATCGACCGAGTGCGCGAGCGGATAGACGTACTGGCGGAACGGGCCGCGTGCGGTGACCACCTGCGTATACGACAGCTTGATCGTGCGCGCGCCGTTGGCGGGAATCGGGTAGATCTTGAGCTCGAACCGGCCGCCGCGCTTCCAGTCGAGCAGCGCCGGATCCTTCCAGCGTCCCGGGACCCAGATGATCTCCGACGAGGGACGCGCGATCTGCATCGGCGTCGCCTTGTCGATCACGCCCTGCCAGATCTTGGCGGCGCGACCCTTGGCCACGAACGCGCCGTCGATGAACCCGCCGGGCTCGTTCGGCATGTCGAGCGACAGGCCGTCGATCTGCGCGTCGGCGGGGAGCGGGAACTGATAGACGCCTTCCAGCGTCTCCGCCGAGTCGTTGCGGAACGTCTCGGTGATCTCGGTGCGTGCGATCGGACCGGAGATCCGGACCTTCACGTCGTGCTTCGCGAGCGCGAGCTTCCAGTCGCGATCACGTTTCTCGCCGGGCTTGTACGCACGGAGGGCGCCGAGTCCCGCGGTGGCTTCCTCGCCGGGCTTGGTCACCGGCGTCGTCAGCTCGGACCAGCCGAGCTCGTGGACGAGCGAGGGCGCCGCGCCGATGCTGAGCGCGCCGTTCTCGACGAGGCCTTCCTCGCCTGCATGGATCTCGTCGCGCTGACCGCCGGTGGTCGTCAGGGCGACGGAGCCGCGGACGACCTGGACCGAGGTCAGCGCATCGGTCGAGGTGAGGACGAACTTGGTCCCGATCACGTCGATCAGGCCCGCCTTCGTCGAGATCGACGCGGGGCGCTTCTCGACGTGCGCGACATCCGCCGAGATCCGTCCCGCCGTCATCGTGATCGCACGTGCCTCGCGCGGGTCGAACGACAGCTCGGTGCCGTGATCGAGGACGAGCGACGTTCCATCCGCGAGCTCGAGGCCAGCACGCGTGCGGTCGTCGGTCTTGATCGCCGCGCCGACCGGGATGATCTGACCCTTCTCGAGCGCACGCCACGTCTGCCCGACGCGGACCGAGACGCCTTGGCCGCCGTCGGCGGCGGCGCGCGCGACGGTCGCGAGCTTGCCGATCGAGTCCTTCGACACGACGGGAGAGGTGGTCGCGACCTTGGTCGTGGGCGATGCACCGTCGTCGGTGCGTCGCATCGCATAGATCCCGACGCCGCCTGCGGCGATCGCGGCGGCTGCACCGACGACGAGCCACGTCCGCGACGGCTTGCGGATCGGCGTGACCTTGGCGTCCTTGGCCTTCGCGTCGTCCTTCGAGGTCTCCTTCGCGGCGGTCGGCATCTGGATCGTCTCGGCAGTTCCTGCATCCGCCTTCGCCGGATCGGCAGTGGCCGCGGCGAGCACGCGCGCGACCAGATCGCCGGGCGGCACGTGGTCGGAGCCCGCAGCGCCGAGCATCGCAGCGAGCTCGGTCGCCTCGTGGCGCGCATCGCGGCAGGCGTCGCAGCCAGCGAGGTGCTCGGAGTGACGCGCGATTGCATCGCGATCACCGGCGACGAGGTCAGCGAGGTCGTCCTGGACTTCTTGGCACGTCGACATCATTCGATCTCCTGTTCGGGCATGACGGAACGGAGACGTGCGAGCGCGCGGCTGATCCGCTTGCGCGCCGTCGGCTCGTCGAGATTGCACGCCGTCGCGATCTCGCGGTGGCTCAGGTCGGCGACGAAGCGCAGCACGAGCGCTTCGCGTTCCGAAGGCTTGAGCTTGGCGAGTCCGTCACGGACGGCACGCGATCGGCGTCGCATCGCGAACACGTCGCGCGCTTCGGCCTCGATCGGCACGACCTCGAGCAGCTCGCGCTGCTTGCGTCGCGTCTCGAGCATGTGCGCGCACACGTGCCGCGCGATCCCACACAACCACGCCTTGATGCTGCCCTCCGCTCGATAGCTCGCCATCGCGCGATGTGCGCGCAGCAGCGTCTCTTGCGTGGCTTCATCGGCGTCGGCCTGCGAGCCGAGCAGCGCCATGCACAGCCGGCCGAGGATCACGCCATGTGCGGTCGCACATGCCGCGAGCGCATCGCGATGCCGGCCGTCCTGCATCAGCGCGACGATCGGATCGATCGGCTCGCTCGCTAGCTGGGTCGCAACGGCTGTCTCCATTCCATCCCCCACGTGCGTCTCCCCGGTCATTTCGTGACCAACAATCGCGCGTGCCGGCACGAGTGACTCGCAACTGTGCAGGATCCGACAGGTTTGCGTGGGCGCATACTCCCGTTAAACGCACGGCCACGGAGACCGGGCTAATCGGAACCGCTCGCAGGGCGCAGGTGTGATCGCGTGTACGTGCTGCGACGGCAGCGCGCGCGTCAGCCCGCGATGAACGCGCGGGTCACGGCAAACGCGAGCGCCGCCATGATCAGCGCACCGACGACGAGCATCCACGGCTGCAGCGCAGCTTTCCTGTGCGCACCGAAGCCGGCGACGTTCGGCATCGCGTTGCGCTGATGCTGCTGGAGCACGGGGCGATCCATCATGTCGGGGGCGGTCGGCGACGCGGCGCGTGGCGGTAGCTGCGACTGCACACCCCACATCGGATAGTTGCCGGGCTGCGGCGTCGGAGCCTGCTGGACGGGTGGCTGCATCGGCAGCTGATGCTGCGGCCGCTGCATCGGGGTCGGCAGCATCGGCGGCTGCTGGTTCGGCGGCGGCTGCGTCGAGCCCTGCGGGCGCTGCGACTGCGACTGCGAGCTCTGCTCGTAGCCGCGCGGCGGCTGCGGCATCTGCTGCATCGGTGGCTGCTGCATCGGTGGTGGCTGCGTCGGACCCGGGCGCTGCAGCGGCTGTTGCTGCGGCATCGGACCGAGCGGACCGGGGCCCGCTGCCTGCGGATTGCGATGGTGCACGGTGCCCGGCATGAGCTCGTCCTGCGGCGCTGGAGCGGGAGGCAGCGGCATCCCGGGGAGCGGTGGCGGTGCCGTCGCCGCGCGTGGCCGGACGCGCTCGGGGGCCGGCGTGCGACGATTGGTCGGAGCGACGAGCCGGGTCGCCTCGTCCCCGTCAAACGGATTGCTCGGCACGCTGCGTCCTGCGGAGCGCGTGATGATCTCACCGCTATCGAGCGGGGCGCGTGCGGTGGTCGGCTCGTCGGTCGGCCGCTTGGTGCGCGGCGAGGGTGGCGCGCTGAGCTCGCTCGAGTCGCGGGTCTGCCGACCGCGCAGCATGCGCAGCTGATCGCCCGAGAGCTGCGCGAGCCGGGTCTCCTCCTCCTCGAACTGATCGATCACCTTGCGCGCGGCCGTGAAGCCCTGGCCATCCTTGTCGCGCAGCGAGAACGCATCGGCCGTGCGCAGCCGGATCACGGTGGCCTCGGTGTGCTCGTTGCCGTCGAACACGCCGGGGCGCGCGACCGAGATCTCGAGGTTCTGGTTCGGGCCCTCCGCAGCATCGATGATCTTCGCGAGCTCGGTCGCGGGATCGCCGACGGTGGTCTCCATCGCGTAGCGCATGGATTGCAGCTGCGCGCCGAACTGCCCGGCGGTCGGCCGCCGCTTCGGATCGCGCGAGAGCGCGCTCATCAGCAGTGCATCGAGCTCCTGGGACAGCCGCGGATCGGCCTCGCTCGGACGGCGAACCTGCGCCTCGCGGACCGCGCGCAGCGCCTCGAGATCGCCCATCCCCGAGAACAGGCGCTGGTTCGTCACCAGCTCCCACAGCACCACGGCGACGGCGAACACATCGCTGCGTGGATCGATGTGCTCGTTGCGCGCCTGCTCCGGCGAGATGTACGCGAACTTGCCGCGCACGCCGCCGGTCCCGGTCTGTTCTTGCTCCGCGCGCTTGGCGATGCCGAAGTCGGTCAGCTTGATCTCGCCGGCACGCGACAGCAGGATGTTCGACGGCGACACGTCGCGATGGACGAGCGACATCGGCTTGCCGTCCGGCGCCTTCGCCGAGTGCGCGTGCTCGAGGGCCTCGCAGATCTCGGCACCAATGTGGAGGCAGAGATCGAACGGGATCCGCCGCCGTCGGGTCTCGCAGCTGCGCTGGATCCCGCCGAGGTCCTTGCCGTCGACGTACTCCATGACGAGGAAGTACTGGCCGTCATCGCCGAGCCCGACATCGAAGATCTGGACGATGTTGCGATGCTTGAGCAGCGAGAGCACCTTCGCCTCGGCGATCAGGAGCTCGACGAACCGCTTGTCCTGCGATAGATGCGGGAGGATGCGCTTGATCGCGACCGGCTTCTCGAAGCCGCCGGCTGCGACGGCCTTGCCGCGGAAGATCTCCGCCATGCCGCCGACGCCGATCCGGTCGAGCAGCTCGTAGCGCGTCACGGGGTGGTGAATCTAGCATGCCACCGGCGGCCGCTGTCGACGAGAACAAGTAGGATGCCGAGGTGGACAGGATCACTGCGCTGATCGACGAGGCGCTCGCTGGCGGCCTCGGTTCGGCGGCCGCGGTCTCGATTGGCGATGGTGGCCGCGAGGTAGCGCGGCTCACGCGCGGGCTGACCCGTCGTGTGCCAACCGTAGGCGGCAAGGTCGATGACCAGACCTGGTTCGACGTCGCGTCACTGACCAAGCCGATGGCGACCGCGGCCTCCGCGATGGTGCTGGTCGGTGAGGGGACCCTGGGGCTCGCCGATCCGATCCGCCGCTGGCTGCCCGCGGCGTCGAGCACGGGGACCGTGCGCGAGCTGCTCGGTCACGCGGCGGGCTGTGCGGCGCACGTCGAGTTCTTTCGCAAGCTGCGGGTTGGATCGCACGCCGATCCGCGTACCGAGCTTGTCACTCTTGCGGCGGCAGAGCCGGCCAGTGCACCGGGCGTCAGCGCGGTCTACTCGGATCTCGGCTACATCATGCTCGGCGCGATCATCGAGCGGGTGACGAATGCGCGGCTCGAGGACGCGTTCACCGACCTCGTCGCAGAACCGCTCGGGCTCGCCGCGCGCTATCCCGGGACGAGCACGATCTCGATCGCCGCCGCGACCGAGCTCGATGATCGCGAGGGCCAACCGTGGCTCGTCCAGGGCCGCGTCCATGACGAGAACGCGTACTTCGGCGGTGGCGTGTGCGGTCACGCGGGATTGTTCGCGCGGATCGGCGATGTCTCGGCGTTCGCATCGGCGATCGTCGAGACCGCGAATGGCCATCCTCGCGGCCGGCTGCGCACGGACGTCGTGCAGTGGTTCCTCGCGGAGTCCGCGGCGCCGAATGCCTCGTGGCGGCTCGGCTGGGACACACCGTCGGCGACCCCCGGCGTCTCTCACGCCGGCGATCGGTGGCCGCGTCAGCACTCGGTCGGCCACCTCGGGTTCACCGGCACCTCGCTGTGGCTCGATCTCGCGAAGCGGCGCTGGGTCTCGCTGCTGACCAATCGCGTCCATCCCACCCGCGGCGGTACGAGCGCTGACGGCATCAAGGCGCTGCGCCGTGCGGTCAACGATGCCGCGCTCGACATGCTCGACGATCGCTGAGCCGCTCTGGCATCGCGTCGAGTCGTTCGCTGCCGCCGACGTGCCGTTCTGTCAGCGTCGTGACCGGCCGTCGCCTCCGATCACGCAGTTACGTCGTGGCGCGCTCGTTGCTCCTCGGCGCGGCATGATCAAGACCCTGCTCTCCGCCTCCGCGATCGTGTTCACGCTGTGCGCTCCGGCGCTCGCACAGCCGGTGGCACCGAAGCCCGCACCTGCTGTGATCGTCACGGCAGTGCCGGTGAAGCTCGAGCTCACCGTCAAGGTCGGCGCCGAGACGCGTACCCACCAGCTCGTGATTCCCGAGGACAGCTGCGGGACGGTGCAGGACAAGGCCGCCGCCTACGAGGACACCATTCGCGTGTGCACCATCCTCCGGCCGACCGGGATGAAGCTCGAGGTCGACTGGTCCGTGCGTACCGGCCCGAACGAGTACCGCACGAGCTGGGGCGCGTACGTCACGCGTGGCACGACGCTCGATGTCGGCCGCACCGGGGCTGCGCGGTTCACGCTCGCGATCAAGTGACGCGACGTCGGCGGGCGCGATCGATCCACAGCGTGATCAGCGGCAACACGGCGATCGCGACCATCACGTACAACCCCGGATCAGCGGCTCGCATGCCGCGAGGGCGGTAGACGCCGCCGTGCACCAGGCACAGCCCGAGGTAGAGGACGAAGATCGCGGCACCGCACCACTGCCACAGCCGGAGCTCGACGGGCGCGGCCGGCGGTTCGGCTCCGAGCACCGCCCGCCACCTGTGCACGTCCCAGATCGCGAGAGCGCACGTGCCGAGCAACATCAGGGTCGCGACCGTCGCGGTCGGGATCACCCGCGTGCTCCAGCAGAACGCCGTGATCGCGGTGAGGATCGGTAGCGCGAGCAACGCACCGAGCGTGGCGAACCGCTGCGAGAACAGCAGCACCGCGACGAGCAGCTGCATGACTCCGACGAACTGATAGAACCAGCCGGTCGCGTGGAAGGCATGGAGGAAGTCGTGGAACGGCCCGCTGTTCGTCGGATCGGTGAACGGCTGGTCGAGGACCTTCTTCAGCGCCGACGGAATGAACGCGAACCCGATCAGAAAGCGCAGGTTGATCACGCATAGGTTCGCCCACCGCTTGCTGCGAAGGCGAGCTATCAACGCGGCAAGCGCAGACATCGTGCGCCCTAGCGGCGGCCGTTCTTGCGCTTGGTGCGCGGCTTGGCGGCGGCACGCACGTCCGAGCCCGGCGCACCGAACATACCGTTGACGCCGCGATCCGCGCACGCCCACATCGAGATCAGGATCGCGAGGTCGGCGAGGGCGCGGCGGCTCATCGACGCCGGGATCACGAGGCCGTAGGTCTCCGAGACGAACCGCAGGTCGCGCATCACGCGGAACACCTCGTCGCGGTTGACGTCGCCGTGCCAGTACACGACCCGCGTCAGCAGGAGCTCCTGGTGACGGCGCAGGAACTCGCCCATCGACAGCGGTTCGGCGATCCGGTGCGTCGGCGGCCGACAGATCTCGAGCAGATCCTCGAGGTACTCGTTCCAGTGGCGCGCGAGCCGGCGGTTCTCCGGGCGGCGCAGGAACTTCACGCGCTCGACGGAGAAGTCACCCTTGACGCTGGTCTTGAACCGCGGCGTCACCGCCATCATGTCGTAGAGGATCGGCGGGTTGTCCTTGGCGTAATCGACGTCGTGATAGCGCCACCAGTTACGAAGCTGCGGCCAGGTCCGGACCGAGAGCAGCGGCTCGTCGGTCGAATCGACGACCACGAACCGGCGATCCTCCGCGCGGAGGACGGTGATCCAGTGGCTCCACTCCTCGACGCACAGGAGCACCGGCGTCTGCTCGCGCAGGTGCTTGGTCAGGACCTTGCGTGCCTGTTCGGCATCGCTGCGCCGTTCGAGCACGAGGTCACACTCGAATGCGCGCGCCGCGCGGGCGAGCTGGATCTCGTTGGTGCCCGACCACCAGTGGGTCTTGGCGGTCGTCGAGATCTGGGTGACGTCGACCATGCGGCCGAGAGCGAGGAGGGCGTGCTTGAGCGCGAACGGACCACAGGTCCATTCGTTCGGCTGGGGATAAAACCCGGGTCCGGTCAGGCCCTCTGCCACCGCGTGACTCTAGCACCCGCCACGGCCAGAGCGCGTCCTGGAACCATGCTCTGGAGCCCGAATTAGCTGTAGTTTATCAAATACTTGACGCTTCGACGGCCCAGCGCCACCGCCGGCCGACCACCACCGACTCGCGCGGGTGGGCTCCGACCTGGCGTGCCCACAGCGAAAGTGCCCGTGCGTGCTCGGAGCCAAGGGCGGCACGCTGGATCGCAGCGGTGACAAAGCTCTTCTGCCGCTCGAAGTGATCCGGGGTCCAGGCGATCTCGCCGACGTCGAGCCCGGCCTCGCCCTCGGCACCGACCCGGCGCGAGCGGTCCTCGAGCCAGAGGACGCACTCGTACTCCCAGCGGCCCTCGGCGAGCGGGCGCGCGGCCTCCGCCGTGGACCGCAGCATCGCCGCTGCGACGTCGGACGAGACCAGGACCTCGGCTGCAGGACCGAGCCGCTGGTTAGAGAACACGATCATCGCGCGCACCCTAGACAATCGCTCTGACAATCGGGGAACTTCTTCCGACGACCTCACGTCTACGTCGCCGGTGCGGGATGTCCGGAGGCCGGACACTTCGACGAAGAGCGGGGACGGATCAGCGCCGGCGGGCGGCGCGAGTCGGGAACAGTTCCCAGTGCCACGGCTCGCGGCGGACCGTCCGGCGGAAGCCGAACGTGCGGGCGTTCGTGGCGAGCCAGCTCCGGACCCGCCGATCGCGGACCACGAGATCGAGGGCGCGTCCCGATTGGTGGTTCGAATGCCCGGGCCGCGCCGCCGGGTTGCCCCAGCCGCCCTTCCACGCCCGGTACAGCCATGCCTGCTTTTCGTGGTCGCGGAACCCGCTGCGGATCACGAGCTCGATGCCGTCGACCGCCGCCGCGCGACGCATCGCCTCGAACGCACGCGCGGTCGTCACCTCGACCTCGATCCAGTCGATCGTGACGAGCTTCAGCTCGAGGGGCCGGCCCTTGCGGTAGCCGGTCACGGTGCGAACATCCGTGTCTGCCCACGCGGCAGGCGCGAGCAGCAGCAGGACCAGACACCCGATCAGTCCGAACCGCACGAGCCACACAGCATGCGGCAGGATCGCTGCTGCGCAAGTGATTCCTCCTCGGGAGAGCTCTGATCAGCGCAGCGGACGTGGGCGCGTTCCCGCCGCGATCACGTCACGGCGCAGCCCATCGCCCGCGAGCGTCTCGATCAGATGCGCGCACGCAAGGCACGGGTCGAGGCGATCGCCGATCGCAAACAGCCCGGTGGACTCCGCCGCGATCTCGATGGCCCCGGGCCCGAGCTGCGCGAGCACGTCGCGGAGCGCGTCGCCGGCCAGCGTGCTCTCGGGCAGTCCGAGCCGCTGCTCCATCACGCCGAGGTAGCCGGACAGTGCCGCGGAGAACGCGCAGACGCCGGGACGGACGTACGCGTCGGGGAGCGCACCGCGCGCGAGGCGATCGATCCACGCCAGGTACATCGCGGTGAACGTCGTGTGGATCGGGGCAACGAGCTCGATCGCGCGCGCATCGATCCAGATCTCGCCGCGCGCGCCACCGTCGAGCGGAAGCACGGCGGCATAGCCACAGCCGAGGTGCGCGATCGGCAACGCCCGGGTCCACGCCGCGGGATCCCAGCTCCGCGCACCGACCTTGGCCGGCGCTGCGGTCACGATCTCGGTGGCGCGCTGGATCGGGAGCCAGCCGTAGCCGGGGCCTGCGCCGCCGCTCGCCACCTCGGTCACGAACACGCGAACATCCTCGGGCAGCTCCACACCGAGCGTGCGCTCGACCTCGGCCACCGGGATCGGAGGAGCGAGCTCGTAGCCGTGCTGCGCGGCACCGAACCGCTTGCGCGCGCGATCACTCGCGGCGAGCGCCGCGATCGCCTCGCGAACGGTCGTCGCGAGCTCACTCACCGATCACCGTGACGGTGACTCGCCGCTGATGCGCGCTCGTCCGGTGTTCCCACAGGTAGAGCCCCTGCCAGGTGCCGAGCACGAGCTTGCCGTCGGTGATCGGGATGCCGATCGAGGTCTGCGTCAGCACGCTGCGCACGTGCGCGGGCATATCGTCCTCGCCTTCGGCGGTGTGGACGAACAGCCGGTCGCCGTCGGGAACCAGCCGCGCCATGAACGCCTCGAGATCGCGGCGGACGTCGGGATCCGCGTTCTCGCAGATGATCAGAGATGCGCTGGTGTGGTGGATCCACACGGTCGCGACGCCGTCCTTGGCGCCACTCGCCGCGACGACCTGCCGCACGTCACGGGTGATGTCGTAGGTGCCACGGCCTCGCGTGGAGACCGCCAGATCGCCGCGATGGACCATGCGGCCAATATGACATGCCAGGTCGGGGACGCTCAGCGCGTCGGCGTGAAGTCGCTGCCGCTGCCGCCGATGAAGTAGACCGCAGCTGCGGCGATCGCGAGAGCAACGAGGAGCACGGCGATCGGGATCCAGGTCGGCACCTTCTCGCGCGGTTCGTCCTCGATGGCGGGTGTCGGCGCGACCGACGGTGTCGCGAGCGGAATCTCGGTGATCTCGAGCGGCGGTAGCGGAACGCGCTCGAGGGCGGCGAGCGCCCATGCGGCCGAGGGCGTGCGATCCTCGGCGGATTTGGTCAGCATCCTGGCGATCAGCGTCTCGAGCTCGGGAGGTAGCGATCGGGCGTGCTGCGAGAGTCGCGGCGGCGCCTCGTAGATGTGCATCGCCATGATCTCGCCCTGGCCATCCGCGAGGAATGGCGGCCGCCCGGTCAGCAGCTCGAACAGGATGCAGCCGACCGCATAGAGGTCCGCGCGTGCGTCGATCTCGCCTCCACCGCGGCACTGCTCGGGTGACATGTACGACGGCGTGCCAAGGATCGTGTCGCCCTTGGTCTTCGCGCGCTGCCTCTTGCCGGACGGCTCGCTGATCAGCTTCGCGATCCCGAAGTCGAGGATCTTGATCCGGATCCCGCCGGGCGCTCCACCGTCACGTACGAGGAAGATGTTGTCGGGCTTGAGGTCGCGGTGAACGACGCCGACGGCATGAGCGGCATTGAGTGCGGCGAGGAGCTGCGACGTGATCTCCGCCGCGATCGAGGGATCGACCGTGCGATGACGCGCGAGGAAGCTCGTGAGGTCCTCGCCGCGTAGCAGCTCCATCGCGATGAACGCCCGCTCGTCGGACAGCCGGCCGTAGTCGAACACGTCCGTGATCCCGACGTGGCGGATCGCGCTCGCCGCCTTCGCCTCGGTGAAGAAGCGTTCGAGGACGACCGGATCCTTCGTGAACTGGGGGAGGAGGACCTTCACCGCCGCCGGGCTGCCGAGGACCACGTGCGAGGCGCGATAGACGACGCCCATGCCGCCCTCGCCGATCTGATCGTGGATCTTGTACTTACCAACGACCCGGCCGATCACGAGGTCGTCATCGTATCACCTGGTGGGTGGGCTGGCCTCCAGGATGGCCGCGCCTGCCTGGTCCGAGCACACGAGGATCGCGAACCGCTCCACGTGATCGAGATCGGTGGTCGACAGCGTCGCGTACTCGAACCAGCCTCGCAGATCGGTATAGCCGTCCTTGTAGAACGTGACCTGACCGCCTTGCTTGCGCGCGTAGACCTTGACGTAGGTCGCGGGCAACGACGCGTGATCGGAGGCGCGACTCACGCGGATCTGGCCGACCTGGTTCGACACGGTCGTCGACAGATCGTTGGCGTAGTGGACCTTGGCCTTGCGCTGCCCCGCACCCACCGCCTCGACGACGACGTTCTTGCCGCGCAGCGCCGCCGGCCATGGGACCCGCTGTTCGGGTGCGAGCTGCTCGAGGTGCTCGCGGTGGCCGGGCTCGATGAACGAGAACCGAGAGACATCGCTCTGGACGAACGGCTGGCGCGAGAACAGCAGCTCGATGTCCATCTCGAAGAACCGGAGCTCGAGCGCGGCGATATGCGAGCTGCGGATCACGATGCCCTCGCGACCGAGCGCGAGATCGAAGGTCGGTTGCCGTGAGGCGAGCTCCGCGTGCTGCTGATCGCGGCTGCGCGGGTCGATCACGGCGGCGGGTGCGATGCCGTCGAGCTCGTCGAGCATCGCGAGCAGCGCGGCGAACCGATGGCGCCACCGATCGACCGGCAGCTCGCGCCATGGCGTTGCGAGGTGCCGGGCGCGACCGAGGTCACCTGCGATGCACGCCGTGAATGCGGCGAGGTAGTCGTGCTGCATGCGATCCGCAAGTTTGCTCGGGTCGACCCGCGCGAACATCGCGAGCGCGGCCTCGAGGCGGTCCTGCGCGAGCAGGTAGGCGGTCGCGGCCAGCAGATCCTCCGCGGTCGGAGACGCGCGATGGCTGACGAGCTCGAGGAACCGCGTGTACTGCGCGGCCAGCCCGTCGTTGAGGATGCGGAGCTTGGGTCCGAGCCGATGGGCACGGGCGTTGATCAGAGGTGCGTGCTCGAGGTGCTCGTAGGCATCGAGATCCTCCGCATCGAGACCGAGCATGTCGAGGACGGGACCCGCAGCGAGCAGCTGCGCGTCGAGCGATCGCAGGAACACGCGGATCCGCGGCGCATCCCCGTGCTGGAGCGAGTACCCCCACGCGGTCGCGTCGAACGCGCGGCGCTGCTCGAGCACGGAGATGATCTGGTGGTAGGCGGTGCGGTCGCGCAGGCGCCACGCCATCCGGCTCAGATCGATCGCCTTGAGGTTCGCCGTCGCGAGGTAGGTGGTCAGCTCGACGAGAGGCGCACGTTGCGAGATGTACGGCCACGACCGCGGATCGGCCGTCGCGCCGCCGCTGACGACCTCGAGCGTACCCCCCGGTGCTGCTGCGACGATCGTCCCGGCGCGGCTGACATGCACGGGGAACTGACTCCACGTTCCCGGCGCCGGGAAGTAGAACGAGTACTCGTGCCCGTGCGTCCCATAGGGCTCGAGCACGACGTCGATCGTCTGGGTCGCGCGCGCACCGGCGACCGGAATGCTCCCGCGCGGAACCTGGACGAGCGCGGCGATCCGCTGCCGTGAGCTCGTGGGGTTCGCGAGGACGACCAGGCAAGTATAGACGACGCCGGTCGCAAACGGCCCGTCGACGTACTTGTCGACCTGCTCGCCGTTGACCCAGTCATGCCGATCGTCACTGCGCACGAAGCTCATGCCGACCACGAGCGGTGCACCGCCGGTGATCAGCTCGCCATCGACCAGCTGCGACGAGCCGGCGAGCGCGTTGCCTGCCGCCGCGATCGTCAGGCGCGGGCCCTCGGGCGTGATCGTGTGGGACGGCGCAACGAACGCCAGGTCGGTGACCGCGAGCGCGCACATCGCCTCGGCAAAGCTTCCGGTCGCGAGGCCGAGGCCCGGCGACAGGAACGGTCCGTCGCGGTGCTCCGCGAGATCGCGCCACAGTCGGTTGGGCTGGATCATCGATGCGGTGCTCTGCGCCGGAGTCCGTTGCCACCAGTTGGTCTCGGCCCACTCCTGCGTCTTGTCGACGGTGCGGTACATCGGCGTGGGTGCTTCCGCCTCACCATCGTGATCCGCGAAGTCGTCGTCGGCTGCGCGGCCGCGCGAGTCGCTCTTCTTCTTTGCCTGCTCGCGCTGCATCGTCTTCGCAGCAGGGCGGCGCGGCGCGGCGGGCGGCGGGGCTGCTGGGCGCGCGCTGCCGAACCCACCTCCGTCGGGTCCTGCCATCGAGGCCATCGGGCTTGGGTAACTCTCCTCGGCCATCTCGAAGGCGTCGGCGTGAGCGGTCGCGATTCCTTCGTCACCATCGAGCGTCGACGCACCGAGTAGACCGTCGATCAGGCGGGTGTCGAGGTTCGGATCGGGTGGGAGGACGGCAACCTCGTCGCCGAGGATCCGACCGATCGCGTCGCCGGCCTGCATCCGGCGCGCAAGCAGCGCTCGCTCGACCGCGTTGAGCCGCATGAGCTGCCGGGGCTCGAGATACGTGGACAGGTTTGCGCCGAGCAGCCAGTGATCGACGAACGTCTTCGTCCGCTTGTGGGCGAGGTACGGGGCCACCACCGCATCGAAGAACGCGCGGTCCTTGAAGTAGAGGAACAGGTGCAGCTCGTGACACGCGTACTTGCTGTAGCGCTCGCGGCGCTCGTGATCCGGCAACTGGTGCCAGCGGGTGATGAACGAGAGCTCACGCAGGGTCGCGTCCTCGCGGAGCGCGAGCAGGTACGCATGCGCACGCTCGACGCTGTCCACCAGATGGACCTTGGCCGTGGCCAGATCCTCGATGACGAGGTGCTCGCCCGCACGCAGCGGCTGGATCGCCTTGCGCTGGGTGGCATGGCGCGCAGGATCGAGAGCGAGCCGGAGGCGCAGGTCACGCGGCTCGAGCGTGGTCTCGGGCAGTGCGATGTAGCGGACCATCGTGCCAGCCGGATCGTCGACGATGATGATCACCGAGGCAGCCGACCCGAGCGCGGTCCGCGGTACCGTGACCACGCCGTCGGCATCGGGACACAGATTCGCGAGCACTGCCGGGGGCGCGCCGAGGAAGTCGTAGCTCGCGAACGCCTCGGTGTTCGCCGGGGCTGTTGCCTTCGCCTCGGGCGCGGATCCGACGTGCCCGGCACTCATCTGTGCGGCGCTGGCGAACACGCCACCGGCCCGCGCCGTCGCGACGTCGGTCGTCGTCGTCCGTCGTGACCACGGATTGAGCAGCAAGCTCGGTCGCTCGAGCAGCAGGCCCGGATAGCGCTTCGCGCTGCGGCGATCGAGGATGTAGCGATACTCGTCGCCGAGCTCTCGCCCCGAGACGTAGGTTGCGCCACGCGCGCGGTCGCTGCGCCTGCCGACCCCACGCGGGCCGATCCAGGGCAGCTCGAGCAGCGACGGCGCGAACGTCGTCGCGATCACGTGCACGCGCGTCCGCTCGCCCGGAGTCACGAGCCTGATCCGCAGGTCATCGCGCGTCGTGATCTCGGCGATCGCGGGCGCCGAGCGCGACAGCTCGCCAACCTCGCCAGGGGTGAAGGCGATGCTGCGGATCTCGGCACGGACATCGAGCACCACGATCGAGACCTGGCCGATGCCCGGGGCACGCAGTTGATACTCGCCCGCGCGCAGCCCACGGATCGTGACGCTGTCCTCGAGCGCGACCAGCGTGACCTGCGGATGATGGACCGGGACACCGTTGGTCTCGACCAGCGACATCCGGCGGATCACCTCGGCAGCCGTCCGGCTCGGCGACAGTGGGATGACCACATCCTTGCCAGCCCTGGACTGGATCCCGAAGCTGCCGAGGTGGTCCTCGATCCACCACGTCGGGGTCACGGTCCCAAGCGTCGCGGAGATCCGCGAGATGCCGGGGAGGTGCCCGAGCTCGATCCGGCCGTGCGCGTCGGTCGCCAGCTCGAGGTTGACCTGCATCCGTGACCAGCGATGGACCAGGCCGACGGTGACGGGACGGTGGGCGCGAGGCTCGCCCGACTTGCCGAGCGCCGAGATCACGAACCCGCCCTCGGTGCGGGCCAGGAACAGCGCCTCGATCGAGGTCGTTCGATGGATCGCTCCGACCTCGAAGCCGCAGATCCAGGAGCTCCTGGTCGCGCTGCTCGCTGCGGATCGTGACCGTGCCGCGGATCGCGATCGAGACCTGCGCGGTGTCCTCGCCCATCGGCCACTCGAGGACCGCCGCATCGTCGTCATCGAGCACGAGTGGCGATGACTTCGTCGTCGCGACGCCGTGGGCGTCGGTCAACGTGACGTCCCAGCTCGTGCGCTGGAGGACGGACAGCGAGACCGGTGCTCCGTTGTTGGTCAACGACGCCCGCACGATCGCGGTCGCGGTCCGGCCGGCGGTCAGTGACTCGCGGTCGAGCATGACGTGCGTCGTCAGCTGATAGCCTTCGCGATACAGCGTGAGGTCCTGGACGGTCGCGAGGTCGCCGCAGAACAGCAGCGCGGGCGTCCGCCCCGGGGCCGTCGAGAACGGGACGATGAACGTCCCCGTGGCGTCGGGGAGGTACTCGCGGTCTCCGATCCAGGCGCGCGCGTCCGGTCGTGGACGTCCCGCCTCGTCGACGATCGTGACGTGATGACCGGTGCCTCCGATCCGCATCATCTGGCGCAGCCGTCCCTTCTGGATCACGGCGCGGCTCGACATCCCGTTTCCGATCAGATCGATGACGTAGGTGCCGGCGCGCACACACATCGGGAGCTCGATCCGACGGCGGACCCGACACACCGCCGGCTCGCGGAGCTCGAGGACGATCTCGTGACTCGCAGCGAGGCCATCGAGATCGAGGTCGGGGCCCACGGCGCGCTTCTGGTTCTGGAAGTACGCGAGCGGGTCGATCCGGAACACCTTCACGACGAGCTCGGGCACATGCTTGACGTCGGCCTCGAGCACGACCGGCTCGTCGATCCCGAACCGCGTCGGATTGTGCAGGCACCACGACAGCTCGATCCGTTCGCGCAGCGCTGCCGCACGTGCAGGTCCGAGTGCGAGCGTGGCGCGATCGGTGTCGCCTCGCCCGAACAACAGACGTGCGGTCGCGATCTCGGTATCGAGCCAGCTGCGATCGAGCCAGCGTGCGAACGACTCCGCCGCATCGAGCTGGGCGGCCAGCAGCTCGCGCACCAGTTGCTCGTCATCGCCGGCTGGTGGCAGCCCGGTCACCGAGCGGAAGTCGTGGCCGAGCTGCGCCACATCGTCGCGGCGGACACGATCGATCCAGTCGCGGGCCAGATAGTCCGCCGCGCGGGGGAGCTGGAGATAAGTCGCGAACAGCTGCGGATCGGGCGGCGTAGCGAGCTGTCGGCCGGCATCGAGCAGGTGCCACAGGATGTGCGCCTTGAGCGAGTTGATCGCGGGCGGAAGGTCCGCGACGAACGTCCACAACGCCAGGAGGTACGCGTGGCGAGCCTCGCGGTCGAGCTCGAGATCGACGTTCGCGCGCAGCGGGATCATGCGCTTGATCACCGCGGACACCCAGCCGAGGTGCCCCGTCAGCTCGGGATGATGCGTGGCGAGCGCCAGCAACTGCTCGTGCGTCAGCTGGTCGTGAATGGCGAGTGAACCGAAGCCTCCGCTCTGCTTTGCCTCGAGATCGAGCGCGATCTGCTCGACCAGCGCCGGTTGCGGCGTATGACCGATCCGACCGAGCAGGACGCGCCGCCGCGGTGGATCGAGAGGCCGCTCGAGCAGCTCGTACAGGCCCTCGTCGGTGACCTGGGACAGATGGCTGTCGTGCTCCATCGCTTGCTGGAGCAGGCGAGCACCATCGAACGCACCCTCGGCGATCCGCGTCGGTCGCGTCGGATCGATGGATTCGACCTCGGCCTCGTGCCAGTGGCTGACACCGAACCAGTCACGGACGTTATCGGCTGCCAGGGCCGGTGTGTCGCCGGTCACGCGCAGCAACAGCTGACGCAGCTGGAGGCGCCGGTAACGCTCGGTCTGGCCGTGGCGCTCTGGCCACGCGTGGATGATCGCGTCCGCGTCGTCGAGCGCGCCCGCATGCTGCGCACGCAGACAGCGAAAGTAATCGTGGTCCTCGCTACCGGGTAGCAAGTGTGCGAGCGCTACATCACGATCTTCCGCGAGGGCTAGCGCCTCACGTAGTTCCAGGTCCATCGGGCGAGCCTACCTGCTAAGGTTCAGGGGATGTCGCGGCCGTTCCTCGCATTGGTGCTCGCCGCGGGGGTGGCGCTCGCACCGACGCTGGCGAGGGCCGAGATCGCGGCAGCCACCGATGGACCGGTCACCACGCCGGCCGCGTCCCCGCCGTCGCCGGCGCCGAAGAAGGCGACGGCCAAGAAGGCGACGGCCAAGAAGTCGACGGCCAAGAAGTCGACGGCCAAGAAGTCCAAGCTGGTCGCGAAGAAGTCGAAAAAATCGAAGAAATCGAAGAAATCAAAGAAGTCGAAGAAGACGCTGATCGCGCGCACGCCGACGGCCTCGAGCCTGCGCAGCGTCACCAACATGCCGCGCGGCTATGCGTGGCCACCGACCGAACAGATGCTCGCAGCCGAGAAGGTGTGCGAGACCAAGCTCGATGCGGCCGGCATCCCGTGGAAGCCCGCGGAGACCGAGGGCCGGATCGTCGCCGCCGTCACCGTGACCGACGAGAACGGGACGATGACGCTCGGCGGGATCACGTACCGCAGCGCGTATCGCAAGGGTCCCCACAAGCTCGACTGTCAGCTCGCCCTCGCGCTCCACGAGCTCGGCACCGACCTGCACGCGACCGGCGTTCGCGAGATCAAGTTCGGCAGCATCTACCGATGGACCAATGTTCGCGTCAACGGTGAGACCAAGAACATCCTGTCGCGTCACGCGCTCGGCATCGCGATGGACATCGTGTCGTTCATCGATGAGGCCGGGCGCGAAGCGGTCGTCGAGAAGGATTATCCGAAGAACGATCCACTTCTGCTCGCGGTCGAGACCGTGGTGGGGACGAGTGGCAGGTTTCGCGTACTGCTGACACCGAAGAACGATCCGGTCTCGCATCACGATCACTTCCACCTCGAGGTCGCGGTCGACTACACCCTCGCGGATCACACGGCGCTGGTTCCGTGATCGAACACCAGGTACGGATGCTGGCCGCGCTCGCCGCGGGCCTGATCGCCTGCGAAGCACCGATGGACACGCCCGATGGTGGTGTCGATGGCCAT
The DNA here is from genome assembly GCA_028287135.1 of Myxococcales bacterium. Classification (GTDB taxonomy): domain Bacteria; phylum Myxococcota_A; class Polyangia; order Haliangiales; family Haliangiaceae; genus JABFXX01. Next base: position 62,430 of record JAQBQE010000032.1, on the reverse strand, counting down.
GGCGGCGACGCGCCCGCTGGCTGCACGCGACCCGAGCTCGATGCGCCGTGGCTGCCGTCGCTGCTGACGAGCGCCGTCGCGCAGCTCGCCACCGCGCCGCGTGCCACGACGACGCAGCGCACCACCGCGCGAACGTACCTTTCCAACCAGCTCACGGCGATCGGCTGGCAGCCGCAGCTCCACATGTACACGACGGGCGCGAACGTCTACGCGACCATCCCCGCGACGATGGGTGGCACCGGCAGCGAGATCATCGTCGGTGCGCACTTCGATACGGTCACCGGCAGCCCCGGTGCGAATGACAACGCGAGCGGTGTCGCGGTCGTGCTCGCGGTCGCGCGGTTTCTCAAGGATGTCCCGTGCCGGAGCGCTCCGGTGACGGTCGTGCTGTTCGACGAGGAGGAGCAGGGCCTGTTCGGCGCGCGCGCGTTCGCGATGACGAAGACCGCCGCGAACGTCCGCGCCGTGCACACGATCGATCAGGTCGCGTGGGACCAGGACAACGACCTGCGGTTCGAGCTCGAGGTCCCGACCGCTGTGCTCGAAGCCGAGTACCGCGCGGCCGCGCAGGTCGTCGGCGTGATCGTGAACACGACCGCGACGCAGGGCACCGACCACGAGGCGTTTCGTGATCGCGCGTTCAAGGCAATCGGGCTGACCGAGGAATACGTCGGGGGTGACACCTCACCGCACCGCCACACCCCGCAGGACACCGCCGCGACGGTCGACACGCCGTATCTCGTGCTCGCGGCGAAGCTGACCGCGCAGGTGATCCTGTCCGAGGTCTCGGGGCCGTGAGCACCGCGCCACGAAGCGTGTAGAATCACTACCCGACGATCATGCAGTACAGTGATCATGAAGCCTCCTAGTGACGGGGCGCTGCGCCCCGACCTGGCCTCGTTCGACAGCACGACGCGCGAAGCTCGGGAAGTGTGGCTCGTCGACGCCCTCCGCAAGCAGGTCGCGTACATGCGGGCGACCGTTCCGTTCTGGCGCGAGCGGCTGGACGGCGCTGGCGTCGCGGAACGCCAGATCGAGAGCCTCGCGGATCTCGCGCGGATTCCGGTGTGGACCAAGCAGGAGCTCAGGGCCCAGCGTCCTGCCACGCTGCTTCCCGTCGAGAGTCTCGGTCAGCTTCGCGTCTGCCGCTGGACGAGCGGCTCGAGCGGCCGTCCCACCGTCAACTTCTGGAGTGACTCTGACTGGGCTGGGCTCGTCGCGGGGCTCGGCCGTGCGTTGCGCCGCCAGGCTCCGATCCCTCGTCCCACCGCGTTCAATGCGTTCAGTCAGTCCCACGTCACCGGCCCGGTGTTCAGCGCCGTGATGCGCCATCTCGGCGGCGCCGTGTTCGAACGCAGTCCTCATCCCGAGGAGCAATTCTCGACGCGGGATCAGATCGAGCTGTTCGACGTCGACACGCTGATCATCCCGGCCTCGTCGATGCGCGGCAAAGCCGTCGGGATGGTCGCCTTGCTCGCGGAGGATCCGAGCTTGCTCGCGCGTCACGCCGTCCGCTGGGTGCTCGGCTCGGCATGGGTCGGTGCCATGAACCAGGAAGATGCGCGGCTGACGACGCAGCTCCGCGACCAGGGCGTGGAGGTTGTCAGTCGGCTCTACGGCTGCTCCGAAGTGGCTCCGTTCTCGGTGTCCTGCACGGTCGACCACGATGACATGCACGTCGCCGAGGGACATGTCCTCGTCGAGGTCGTGGACGCGACGGGGACACAGGTCCGTAGCGGACAGTCCGGGCGGATCCTCGTGAGCCACCTCAGCGGAATCGACGACGACGGACGTGCGTGCGTGTATCGCGGCACGCAATTCCTGCGGCTCGCGGCGGGGGATGGCGCGACGTGGATCGACGAGGCGTGCACGTGCGGACTCACGACGCCGCGACTTCGCGGCATCCAGCGGATCCCCGCGGCCGCGTGAAGCCGCGCTCACCACTGCTGCCGATGTTCCTGATCGTCCTCGTGGACGTGATGGGCTTCACGATCGTCGTGCCGCTGCTCGCTCTATATGCCGAGAAGTTCGATGCAGGGCCGCTGGTCGCGACGACGATCGTGTCGTGCTTCGCGGTCTGCTCGCTGATCTCGTCGCCGGTCCTCGGCAAGCTCTCCGACCAGTACGGTCGCCGTCGCATGCTGCTGCTCAGCCAGGTGGGCACGTGCATCGGGTTTCTCATCCTCGCGTTCTCCACCTCCCTGTGGATGGTGTTTCTCGGTCGCATCATCGACGGAGTCACCGCGGGCAATGCGTCGCTCGCGAACGCGTATGTCTCGGATCACACCAAGCCCGAGGAGCGCGCGCGGGCATTCGGGATCATCGGCGTGGCCTTCGGGCTCGGGCTGACGATCGGCCCCACCCTGGGCGGTTGGCTCGGCGAGTACAGCCTGCACCTGCCGTTCCTCGTCGCCGCGGGGCTGTCCGGACTATCGATCGCGTGCACGTACGTGCTGCTTCCGAAGGAGCTGCCGCCGCAGGAGACGCTCGCGGCCGGCGCGAAGCGTTCCAGCGCGTTCAACCTCACGACGTATCTCGACTACCTCCGGCGGCCCGAGCTGCGGTCGCTGTATCTCCAGTTCTTCGCGTTCTCGTTCGCGTACTCGGTGTTCATCAGCGGGCTCGCGTTGTTCTCCGAGCGGCGGTTTCTCCACGATGGACAGCCGTGGACGGCGCGCGAGGCGGGCTTCCTGTTCGGCTTCCTCGGCCTGCTCGGGATCGCGTGGCAAGGCGCCGCCGTGGGTCGGCTCGTCAAGCGCTACGGAGCGCGCAGGCTCGCGCTGGTCGGATTCATGGCGGCAGCAGCTGGCTACGTGGCCCTCGGTCTCGTCCCGTCGGAGAACTTGCTCGCGCTCGCCTTCGTCATGGTGGTCACGACGTTCGGTAACAGCATGCTGAGGCCCGTACTGACGAGCCGGATCTCCCTGGCCGTCGGGCGTCACGAGCAAGGTGCGGCGATCGGTGTCTCGGGTTCGTTGACCTTCGTGGCCATGGCGGTGGCGCCCCCGACGGGTGGGGCGATGCTCGAGCACCACTGGCTCCTCGGCTGGGCCTTGGTGCCGGCGGCCGTCGCGCTGCTCGGGCTCGCCGCGTCACTTCGTGGGAAGTAGCGCTCGGGCCTGCGGGGCTGCCGCAAGGTGCACACACGTCGGCCCACAAGTGATCACGTCAGTGGGCAGGCGCACACCCCGCAGCCGCAGCGCTGGCGGACGTGACCACATGCCGCGAGATTCGCTGACCGTCGGCGGCGGTGTTCGGGTTGTGGCGATCCAACGTTTCTGTGACAATCGTGCGTGAAGTGATTCCCATCAGCATTCTGGAATCTTCGGGCGTCCGAGAGTTCTTGAACCCAGCGGGACTGGTCGTCGTACCAGCGCTCAGCAACGTCGTGAAGGTCGGCCAGTTCGTCTTCATCTCGGCGCAGGTATCGAACACGCCGCAGCAGGGGATTGTCGCCAAGGGCGATCCGGAAGGTCAGGTCCGCCAGATCTGGTCCAATCTCGCGATCGCGATGGAGGCGGCGGGCGGAACGATTCGCGACATCGTCGCGACCTGGACCTGCATCACGAACGTCGAGCACATGCCGTTCGTGTCCAAGGTGCGTGAAGAGCTGTTTCCGACCAATCCGCCCACGTCATCGAGGCCGCTCGTCGTGAATCAGCTGACGACGACGCCGGACATGCTCGTGTCGATCAGCGCGTTCGCGATCCTTCGCACCGCTCCCTAATTGATCGCGATCGGTCCAGCCGCCGGCCGGGCCCGGCGCAGCGGCTCGCGGCCGATCACCGTCGTGGTAGCGCTAGTGCCGGCGTAGCGGACCCGTGCCGTCGCGCGGCACGTGGTGTGCGATCGTCTGCATGATCATCAGCGTCCGCGTGATGCCCGGTGACAGCGCGGGCTTGCCACTGGTCATCAGCGACACCGCGATGTCACGGCTCGGATCGGCATAGACGAACACGTTGGTGAACCCGACGTGACCGAACGCCCGCTGCGTGCGCAGGCCGTACAGGCTCGCGAGCCGGCCGCCGAGCATGAACCCCATGCTGTAGCGGATCGGCGCACCGAGGGTCAGATCGATCTCGAAGTAGGTCTGCTCTGCGATCGCACGTTCGATCGTGGTGGTCTCGAACACCCGTACGCCGTCGAGCTCACCGCCGTCGAGGAGGAGCTGCATGAACCGCGACGCCTCGTTCGCGGTCGACACGATGTTGCCGGCCGGCACCACGGAGGTCAGGAACCGCGGATCGTTGGACACCCGCACCGCCTCGACGAAGTCGACCGACAGCGTGCGGCGCAGGATCTGCGACAGCGGCGGGAGCACCGGCGGTCCGGTGAACGCGTTGACCGCGACCTCCGGCAGCCTCGCCGCGGGGACGCCGAAGTTGAAGGCGTCAAAGCCGAGGGGCGCCAGGACCTCGTCGCGCATGAGCTCGCGCAGCGGCGTGCCGGTCACCTTCTCGATCACCGCGCCCAGCACGAACCCCCCGGTCAGCGCGTGATACGCGAGCCGACGGCCCGCACGCCACCGCGGCTTCTGGTTCGCGAGCAGGGTCAGGATCTCGCCCGGCCGCTCGAGCAATCCGACGTCGGCGAACTGGGGCGGAATGTTCGGGATGCCGGCGCGATGCGTGAGCACGTGGCGCAGCGTGATCCGTTCCTTGCCGTGCTGACCGAACTCCGGGAGGTAGCGTGCGACCGGATCGTCGAGGTGCAGCAACCGGCGCTGATCGCACAGGTGCACGAGCATCGCGGTGACCATCTTCGACGCCGAGAACAGGTTGAACAGCGTCCTGGTCGTCGCGGGTACGCGCTGAGCGTCCGTGGGATCGTAGGGCGCGTTGCCACGGACGTGACCGAGGGATCGATCGAACACGACCTTCCCGCGCCGCCGGATGCACAGCGCGAGCGCGGGATAGAGCCCGGTGCGATAGGTCGCGGTGCAGGCTCGCCAGATCGAATCGATCGACGTCCGCTCGAGCCCGACCTCGCGCGGATCGATCTCGGTGCCGCGATCTGCGACTTCTTCCGGGGCAGCCACGCGGATCAACGTCTCGAACCGACCGCGTAGCGACATCTTCTCCAAGTTATCACCTTCGCGTAGAGTGGTCGGTGTGGCGAAGGACGTCGACGCGCTGCGCAGCGCGGTTCGCGCACGCGGGCTCCGGGCCACGCCGTCCCGGATCGCCGTGCTCGAGCTCCTGCGCGTCGAGAGCGCTCCGATGTCCCACGGTGACGTCGCGGATCGCCTCGCGTCACAGGCCTGGGACCGCGCGACCATCTATCGCAACCTGATCGACCTCTCGGAGGTCGGGCTCGCGCGCCGCACCGACGTCGGCGATCACGTCTGGCGGTTCGAGGCGGTCGCCGACGGCCACGAGTCCGCGCATCCCCACTTCGTGTGCACCGAGTGCGGCACCGTCGAGTGCCTGCCCGATCTCGAGCTCACCGTGCGGCGCGCCCGTGCTCCTCGCGCGATCCGCCAGCGTCAGGTCGAGGTCCACGTTCGTGGCCTGTGCGACGCCTGTAGCTGACGGTCACGCCGTCACGGGACGATGCGAACGCAGCTCTCGTACCAGGTGAGCCCGTAGCGCTCGTCGCGCTGAATGATCCAGAGCTGGACGTCGAGCGGCCCGTCGAGGTCGCCAGCCGTCGGCGCCCGATACTCGGTGAACAGCTCCGGGAAATTGCCCGCGATGTCGCGCGTTCCGCCGGTGGATCCCCTCGAGAACCCGCCCGCGCTCGCGAGCCACTGGTAGGTCAGGCTCTCCGTGAACATCATGGACGCGCCGCTGATCGTCGGCACCACGTAGGTCTCGCGCGCGGTCGCGGCCTCGATCGGGTGGAGCTCGAGCCGCGTGTTGGGTGCGATCTCGAGCGGCGCGACCTGGTCGATGCAGCGACCGAGCGGAAGCTCGACCGGCTCGCGACCTTCGAGCTCCGCCTCGATCCGGTCGAGGGTGGGATTGAGGTTCGCCTGCCGTTCGACCGGGATCTTCGGCGACACCCGCAACATCTTCGCGGCGAGCTCGTCGAGGGCAGGGTCGGCATCTTCGCCACCGACGGTGAGCTGGACCAGGTAGTCGAGCCCACCGAGCCCGGCGAACGCATCGTCCTTCAGCGTCTCGGTGAGCACGCCGAGCAAGTTACCGTTCGGTTCGATCGTCGCGCACATCTGCGTGCCCATCCGGGGCCCGATCTCGGGATCCTCGATCACACCGGTGCCGATCGTCGCCATGATGTCGGGGTCGCAGCGTGCGTCGTCGCCATAGACGCACAGCGTGAACCGGTAGCGCAGACGTCGCTCGAACGCCGGATCCGCGACCAGCGCGCACACCTCGGCGGAGACCAGTTGACCGAGCAGCTCGGTCGGATTCTGCGGAGCGCTCGGATCCACCGTCACGACCTGCTCGGGCGGGGTCGCCGTGATCGCGAGCGGGCGCAGATCGATGACGACGTCCGGATCCGGGAACGAAGTACAGCCAAGCAGCAACGCCGTGATGCCGAGCCGGTTCATCGAAACACCTCGATGCAGGTCTCGAACCACTTCGTGCCGTAACGCTCGTCACGCTGGATCATCCACAGCGAGACCATCAGGCTGCCGGTGACCTCCGACGGCGCGATCCAGTCACTACCGAGCAACGATTGGTTGCCGAGCAGGTCATGGCCGCCGCCCGTGAGCTCGTCCGACCAGCCGCCGTAGGTCGCGAGCCATTGATAGGTCATCGTCTCCTCGAGCATCGCGACCTGGCCGTCGAGCGTCGGCACCACATACGTCTCGCGGACCCCGGCGGGCTCGATCGGGAACAGCGTCACGCGCGTGCCGGGCGGAACCCGCGGGGCGAGGAACGTGTCGGAACAACGACTGTCGACCGGCAGCGGGATCGTGCCGCCGTTCTCGAGGGCCGCATCGACGTAGTCGACGCGTGGATTGGTGTTCGCCACCCGGGCCTCCGGGATCCGCGGCGACACCCGGAGATGCTTGGAGGCGTAGACGTCGGTCGAGCGATCATCGACGGCGCCGATCGAGAACACGACCGTGTAGTCGACGCCACCGAGCGCCTGGACCGGGTTCTCGGTGACCGTCTTGCTGAGGATCGCGAGCAGCTTCTGGCCGACCTGGGTGTCCTGCGGCTCGATCGTCGCGCACGGGATCTGTCTTGCCTCGCTGGTCTCGGGATCGCCGATCACGCCCGAGCCGAGGTCGATGGTCGGCGCGTCCGGATCGCAGCGACCTTCCTCGTCGATCATGCACACGGTCATCGACCACCGGAGGTCGCGCGCGTTGCGTGGGTCGGCCGCGAGCGCGCACAGCCTCGTCGGCCGAAGTTGCTCGAGGATCTGCGCCGCCATCGGCATCGTCAGGTCGACATCGACGACCTGGTCAGGCCCGGCGCCCACTTCGGGTAGATCTCCGGGGTTCGGAACAAGCTCTGCGCTCATCGCGAGGACCCGGAGATCGAGCACGATCGTCGGATCCTCGAACGTGCCGCAGCCGGCGAGCAGGGCAGCGAGCACGAGTGCGCGGATCACCACGTCCCTCGCAGGCCGAGCGTCGGCAAGATCGGGAACCCGGTGACCGGTGCCGACTCGCGGTAGCGATAGTCGTACTGGATCGCCTCGACGTTCTCCGCGTTGGTCACGTTGATGATGTCGAGGTACAGGCCGAGGCTCCACGTGTCGTAGAGCCAGACCTTCTCGGCGCGAACATCGAGCTGGCGGAAGTACGACGTCCGGATCGAGCGCCGCTCGCCGCTGAGCGGGACATAGCTGCCGGAGTCCGCGTCGTACGTGGCGCCGATCACCGGGGTGTCAGGGCGGCCGCTCGCGAGCTGGAATCGCGCGCCGAGCTCGAAGCCCTTGCCCGGCTTCCAGCTACCGACCGCGTTGAGCACATGCGGCTGGTCGAAGCTCGTCGGGACGAACGGGTTGCCGAGCTGGTTGCGCTGGCGAGCGCGGCTGAACGTGTACGACAGCCAGCCGAACGCGTGCTCGCTGATCTCGCGCTTGATCAACATCTCGAGCCCGTACGAGTCGCGACGTCCGTCGTTGTTGAAGTTCGTGCTCGAGAACGTACCGTCGTCGTTCATCACGATCTCGTTCGTGAACACGACGAGGTCGCGACGGCGCGCCCAGTAGATCTCGCTATCGATCGTCCACAACCGGTCGGGCTTCCACTCGTAACCGAGGCCCATGTGCGTCGCGTGCTCGATCCCGACGTTGGGATTTCCGAACCGGCGGTCGATCGCCTCGGGCTGCGGTGGCTGGCTGAACTCGCCGATGTAGGCCTTGCCGGTCAGTGTCGGCGAGACCTGATAGCGCGCGACCAGGCGGGGATCCGCGGATGCGCGGTCCTGGCCATCGATGATGTACGAGTCGAGCCGCAGGCTCGGGATCATCTTCAGGCGCTTGCTGACATCGATGCCGAGATCGATGTAGCCACCGATGCCAAGGGTCTGCGCACCACGCAACACCTTCGACGGCGGGATGTCGACGCCGCCAGCGTTGATCAGGTTGTCGTCGAGCGGCACCAGCGCGTCGTAGGTCGTGACCCGCGACAGCACGTCGATCCCGGTGTCGAGCACGAGGTGCTTGGTCAGCCGGCCGGTGACACGTGCGCGATACGACAGCGAGTTGTTGATGATGCCGACGCTCGTGAACGGGCCGGCCGCCTCGGCCTGGGCGCCGGTGAACGTCAGGCTGTCGCGGCCCCACGCGGGCGACACCGATAGCTTGAGGTCACCACCGAGCGAGCGCGCGTAGGTCGCGATCACGCGGAAGAACTTCACCGAGGTATCGAGGTCGGTCGACACCGGCGATTCCGGATCCTGATCGAGCACGTGGAGCGTGTCCGACGAGCCGATCGCGAACAGGCTGAGCCGGCCTTCCTTCTTGAGGTTCCAGTCGAGGCGCCCCGCGTAGTCGTAATAGATCGGGGTCACGATCCGCTGGCCACCCGCGGGCGGCGCGGGAAGCACGAATCCGAGGAACGCATCGATGTACGAGCGGCGACCTGCGAACGCGAACGACACGTCCTTGGTGATCGGTGCGCGGACGTAGCCGCCGGCGTCGATGAAGTCGACCTTCGCGGCGCCGTGCACGCCGTCGGACTTGGTCGGCCGCAGCTCGAGGGCGACGGCGCCACCGTGCTTGCGACCGAACCGGGCCGGGAATCCGCCGGGGTACAGATCGATCGACTCGAGCATCTCGACGTTGAAGATCGAGGGGCCGCCGAGGAAGTGGAACAGCGCGGGGACCTCGTGACCATCGACGTAGATGCCGGTGTCGTCGGGGTTCGAGCCGCGAACGAGCAACAGGCCGAGCCCGAACGGCGCGCGGTTCATGCCGGGCAGCGTCTGGATCACGCGGATCGGATCGCCGAACGTGCCGGGGATGCTGGTCAGCTGCTGGCGCTGCAACGTGCGGCGCGTGACCTCGAGGACCTCGCGCTCGCCCTCGACGACGGTCTCGTACGGGTTGCCGCCGCGCGGGCGCATCCACAGCCGGACCTCGAGCTTCTCGCGCTTGGCGATCGAGATCGGTCGCTCGAGCCGGTCGAACTTCGCATCGACGGCGAGCACCTTGTAGTTGCCGGGCGCGACGCCGTGAAAGTAGAAGCTGCCGTCCTCACCGGTGACGGCATCGAGCCCGAGCTCGACGATCGACACGATCACACCGGCGAGCTTTCGCCGCGTGCCGCGCTCGACGACGACACCTTCGATGGTGACCGGCAGCAGCGAATTGCCGGCGTGATTCGGAGGACCGGTCTCCTGCGGCGTGGGGCCGGTGGACGGCGGAGGCAGCGGAACCTCGTCGGGCTCCTCCTGCGTCTCGATCACGAAGTGGATCACCGTCTCGACCGAGATCGGCGCGGGCTTGCCATCGATCTCGGCGGGCTCGAACACGTACTGCATCGCCGCTGCGATCGCGGCCTCGTCGAAGCCGTCACCGACCTTCTCGATCACCTCGACCGCGGTGACGATGCCGCTCGCGTCGATCTTGATCCGGACCTTCACCTGCGCCGTCTTGCCGGCGGCGAGCGCGGCGGGCGGATAGTCCGGCGCGACGGCCTGCAGCAGCTTCGGCGATCGGGTGACGACACCGGTCGGCGTCGCGGGTGGCGGCGCCTCGGGTGGACGCGCTTCCTGCGCGAACGCAGGCGCAGACGCGATCGCGATCAGCGCGATCGCGAGGTACCACCGACCCATGGCGGCAGCGTAGCCTCTCGGCGCGGCGTGATCACGCGTTGGTCGTCACGCAAAACGTGATCCGTGCACGTTACGAACTGTTGCGGCGAGCAACCGCCGGAGCGGCTAGCTCTGCGTCTTGTCGCGGAGCTGGGTCAGCAGCTTCGCGAACATGCCGCGCATCGCGCTCTCGAGCACTTCCTTGCGGAGGCTCGGCAGGTACTTGGGATTGAACGTGCGCTTCGGGACCTGGATCTTCGCGCCGCCGGACATGAACGACAGCATCTTGCCGTTGTCGTCGGAGATCGCGAGGCGGAGCTGGGCTTCGACCTCGACGAACTGACCGGCCTGACCGACGTCGAGCTTGGTCACGGACAGGTCGAGATGACGCGGATCGAGGCCCCAGCGCTGGGCGTCCGAGGCGGTCGTCGTGACCATCGGGGTCGACTTGAACGAGGCGGTCAGGGTCTGGCGAAGAATGTCGCCGTGCATCTTGCGAGCGATCTTGTCGCTCTTGCCGGGCGAGTCGTCCGCCGTCGACTTGATCAGCACGAACAGGTCGGGATGGTTCTCGACCGCGTGCGCCTGACGACCGAAGCCTGCACGACCACCGTACTTGCGTGCCTGGGGCGCCTGCACGGCGGCCGTCGGAAACGGATCGGGCAGGGTGTTCGTCTTCGCGACGGCGATCGCCGCTTCCTTGGACCGCTTGCGGACGTTCGCATCGGTGTCGCTGTCGGCCGCGGTCTTGAGCGCGGGCAGTGCGGCCTTGTGACCGAGCTGACCGAGTGCGGTCGCGGCGAGTGCGCGGATCTGCGGATTCGGATCGTGCAGCGCGCCGACCAGCGGCTTCATGGCAGCGCGATCGTGGAGGCGCGCGAGCGAGACGACGGCGGACATACGCGCCTTGTCGCTCGAGCTCGTGGTCAACGTCTTCGACAGCTCGGTGATCCGATCGTCCGCATGCGCGGGCCGGATCTCGACGACACCACCGACGACCAGCCCGGCCGCCAGGAGGAGGGGCGCAAACCATCGCGCGAGTCGGTGCCCTCCTGCGTGCATGACCGTGCCTCGATTAGGCTCCGTGCCCCCTACCGAGTCAATGTTTTGTAGGCAACGGTTTCATCCGTGCGCGAGCGCGCGTGTATGGTGAAGTGACCGTGGCAGTTTCGGACGCGCAGTTTCGTCTCGGTGTCGTCGGCGCCGGGATCGCAGTGGCCGCATTGATCGCGACCATGCGGTTCTGCGGGAGCGTCTCGATCCCGCCGAAGCCCGCGCCGCCGGCACCGACGGGCAATCAAAGCCAGTTGTTGACGAAGAGTGCCGCAACGCCGGCGATCTACCAGGAGTTCCTCGAGCGCGACGCGCAAGCGGCGGGCGTTCCCACGCCGACGATCGAGCAGATGACCGCGAAGTTCGCGTACCGCGTCGATGAAGCGCGCCACGTGCTGGAGGTAGGACAACCTGCGATCGACATCGCGGGGGTCCGGCTCGAAGCGAAGCGCGATGCCGATGCGCTCGTTCTCGAGATCACCAACACCACGACCTCGGACCTCGCGTATCACGTCGCGTCGTCGCCGATGCCGAACATCAGTGGCTGCACCTCGGCGCGCGCCATGCTGTTCAACGCGATGGTGATCGCGAAGGGCAAGAACGAGGTTCGTGTCGAATGCGTATGGCGGGAGGGCATGTCGCTGGCGATCTCCCGCGTCGAGACGCTCGAGGTTCCGCCGCTGTCCGCCTGGTACTTGACGCTCGTTCCGCCGCGGCTCGTCGGCGTCGAGGACCGGATCGCGCGCGGGCACAAACGTGCCGAGATCAGCGAGAAATGCAGCACTGCCGTGTCCCAGGCGGTCCGAAGTGGGCTGGAACAGGGACAAATCGGCTGGCGAGATCTCGTGGACTTCTACGCGCGCCACCGCTGCCCAACGTACCGTTTTCCATCGGGATATCGAGCGTTCAAGACGGATGGCGAGCGCTCGGTCCCCGACACCGCCGCGGGCATGTGACGCCTTTTCGCGGCGTTAGACTTGCTATCCGGGCCTAGACACGATTAGCTAGGTGCAGTTACGCGGAGTTACGGGTGACCAAGTCCGAGCTCATCGAGAAAATCTCTGAGACGCTGAAGCTGCCTGCTGGTAAGGCAGAGGCGATCGTCAATACGATCTTCGATTCCATGGTGAAGGCCCTGGAACGCGGAGAAGGTATCGAGATCCGCGGCTTTGGCAGTTTCACCGTACGCAAGTACAAGGCTTACGAAGGGCGCAACCCGCGTACCGGCGAGACGGTGCACGTCGCCGAGAAGCGGTTGCCTTTCTTCAAGGTCGGCAAGGACTTGCGCGAGCGAGTCAATGCGGGCCTCGGGACGCCGCTGCCGGCGGACAAGCCCGACGAAGCCGACGATACCGATCCGAACGAGCCCGAGTACGACGACGACGACGATTAGGTCGAAGCGTTCGACCTCTAATTGTCCGTTGGACTTACGGCCACTTCACCCGCTTCACCATCCACGGTGACGAGCATTCCGTCGGCGAGTAGCGACCACGCGTCGCGGCAGCCGACGACACACGGGATCCCGAGCTCGCGCGCCAGCGCAGCGCCGTGATCGAGTAATCCACCGGTCTCGCTGACCAGGGCGGCGCAGCCGATCACGAGGACCGCCAGCGCCGGGGTCACCGCGCGGGCCACGACGACATCGCCAGCACCGACCATCACCGCGGACGCGAGTGACGCAAACCGCACCACCCGGCCGGTGACCCGTGGGCCGGTACCGACACCGCGGAGGGGCGCCTCGGCCGGGAGTGAGTCACCGCCGACGACGATCGGCATCGACCACTGGGCCGCCCGGGCCGCCGCCGTCCGCGCGGCCGAGGCCCGGCGCCGAACGTCATCCGGATCGAGGGCGGTCGCGGCCGCCAGCTCATCGAGCGGGATCCAGAACGCATCCTCCGGATCGATCGCGAGGTCGCGTGCCCGCGCGAGGATCGCGGTCCGGACCAGCAGCTGCGCGCGCGCGAACCAGATGTCATCGCGCTCCGCGAGATCGGCGGCCGCCCGCGCGAGGTCGCGGTCCGCGTGATCCGCGGCGGCGCGGGCGTGATGGTGCAGCGTCTCGAGCGGCGCTGGACCGGCGCCCGGTGCAGCGGAGGTGGTGATCGGGTGTGGTGCCTCGATCACAGCGCGCGCACGTTCGATCGCATCGCGCACCAGCTCGGGGCGCTCGCCGAACGTCGCGGTCGAGACGTCCCACGCTGGCGACAGCACGCCGATCCGCGCGAGCAGGGTGGGCTCGTCGAGCTCGCCGCGCGCAGCCGCGAACAGTGTCGATTCGACCGACGACGGTCGGGCACCCGCGAGCTGCGCGGGCGCCAGGTTCATCCGCGCGGCGGCGATCAGCGGCGCGAGCTCGGTCGACCAGATCCGGTAGAACGCGAGGTAGCGCGCGATCGCGTCGTCGAGGATGCCGCGGGTCGGAGCCGGCCCGGTGAGCGCGGCCTCCATCGCGAGCTCGAGCTCGTGAACCCGTGCATCGAGCGCGGCCACGTTGTGCGGCGTCGCAACGACGTGCTGCGCGGCGGGATCCTCGCGGCGCGCCGCATAGAGAAAGCCGGCACACACCTTCAAGGACCACGCAGAGACCTCCGCGCGATCGACGTGCTCGACGAGGCCGGCCTGCGCCGACGACAGCGGGTCGGGGTTATGCGCCACATCCCACGTCCATGTCCGACCATCCGCGACGAGCGGCGCGATCACCGACGGCGGTGGTGGTCTACGCGGTCGGGTCACCGGGTGCACGATCGGTCGCGCTTGCACGATCCATCGCGTCGCCGCGGCCTCGACGATCTCGACGTCCGCGCCGCGCGGTGATCCGATCGCCGCCTCGGCCTGGAGGGCGAGTGCGGTGATCGCGTCGGTCGCGGGGCGCACTCCTCGCGTGGTGGTCTCACCGCGCTGGATCAGCAGCTCGTCCCTGCTCGGTTCGCCGGGAGGTCGCGTGTAGATCGTGACCAGCTCGCCGGGAACGAAGCGCTGGATGATCACGCCGATCGAGATCGTGCCGCCGCGGCGGCGTGCATACGCGGCGGCGAGTGGCGTCAGCGCACTGCCCCACACCGCGCGAATCGCGGCCCACACATCGCGCGCGGGCACCGCGGTGCTCGACGAGAACACGCCGGCACCCGAGCCAGCATCACCATCCTCGATCGTCGCCGAGCTGCGGACCGCGAGCACGCCGAGCGCGGCGGCCCGCTCCTCGACCTCGCGCACGAGATCGGCGGGCAGCTCACCGGTCGCGATCCGGTGTGCGGCCTCGACGAGCTGATGGCCGAGCGAGCTACCGGGCTCGGCGCCGCTGCTGGCGTGCGGGAGAAATCCGATCGGATGCGGGCGCGCGTCGAGGCCGGCGGTCACGTCGATCTCGCCGACCAGGTGGCGGAACGCGCGGTCGTCGATCACGAAGCCGTCGGGGACCGGGAGGCCGGCACCGAGCAAACGTGCGAGCCCGACGGCCTTGCCGCCGCACGAGGCGTCCGCGTCGTCGAGCCGGTGCAACCACATGGACGGGTTGTACCGCGTGACGTACGATTCTGCGGTGCGACGCGCCGTCAGCCTGTTCGTCGTCGGGATCCTCGCCGTGCTCGGTGCGGATGCCGGGGCCGACGACAGCAAGCTCGCGAAGGAAGACGTCCCGCTGCAGCCGCGGATGAACCTGCGCGGCAAGAACAAGCTGTGCTGCGGCTACCCGCTCGTGAAGGACAGCGGCTGGGCGCTGCGGTTCTACTGGCTCGCCCTCGAGGAGGATTACCAGGACGCGCGCACGAGCACGGTCCCCAAGTCCGGTCGCAATGCGAAGGTCCCCGATCACACGTGGGTCGAGCTCTACACCTCGGATGGTCTGTTCTTCGGCCGCGTGCGCGAGCGCTTCGCGTGGTCGCTGCGCATGGAGGGCTCGGGCCTGATGATGGATGGCCGGGTCATCAA
This sequence comes from Myxococcales bacterium, assembly GCA_028287135.1. Classification (GTDB taxonomy): domain Bacteria; phylum Myxococcota_A; class Polyangia; order Haliangiales; family Haliangiaceae; genus JABFXX01. Next base: position 47,266 of record JAQBQE010000032.1, on the reverse strand, counting down.
CTACAAAGGCGCGTGCAAGTACGGCTACGGCACGTGCTTCGAGCAGCTCAACATCGCGAACCATCCGTTCGGACGCGGTGCCGGTCAGCGGCCACTGATCCCGTTCAAGTCGGTCGCCGTCGACAAGACCGTGATCGCGATCGGCGAGCCGCTGTACATCCCCGAGTTCGACGGCCTGCAGCTGCCGGACGGTTCGATCCACGATGGCTGCGTCCGCGCGGATGACACCGGCGGTGGCATCAAGAAGCGCAAGATGGACTTCTTCGTCGTGACGTACGGCAACTTCCGGTTCCTCCTCGACCAGCTGCTCGGTGTCAGCTGGATCACGCCGCATATCGAAGCGCCGCGCTGCGAGTACATGCGCGATCTCTGAGCCGCGGGCCGACGTCAACGGGTCTTCAGCCCGTGTTACCGTGGCGAATGCTCGACGGTCTGTTCATCACACCCGCGGTCACCGCCGTCACCGAGGCCCTGTCCTCGGCGAACGCGGACGGCAAGGTGGTGGTGATCGGCCATCCCAAGCTCGCGAGCGCCCTCGGCGCGCACCGCGAGGTGATCGCGGTCGGGATGTCGGCGCGCGCGGCCAAGAAGCTGTCGGCGACGCTCGCGGACACCACCTCCCTCGAGGCAGGCTCGCTCGCCGCGGTGATCGGCATCGATGTCGCGGTCGACGAGGGCTGGGATGTGACGCTGCGCGAGTGGGCGCGGGTCGTGCGCGACGGCGGCGCGATCGTGATGGTCGATCGCGGTCATGCCCCGGAGGCGAGCCGCCGGGCGCTGTGCGCCGGGTTCAGCGAGATCGAGCAGCGCCACGCCGGGCGAACCGTCGTGACGAGCGGCCTCGTCACCCACCTGTGAATCGCTAGACCGGCGGACGATCGTCCTCGGGGACGCCATCCTTCTTCGGGGCGCGGAAGATCAGGTTCATCTGCGGGCCCTTGGTGCCCTTGCTGTGATCGCCGCGATCCTTCGGGCTCTGGCCGGCCGGCGTGAACCACGGGATCTCCGGGTTGGGATAGCCCTTCGCGCTCTCGTACATGTACCGCGACCACAGCGGCACCGCGGTCATGTACGCCGCATCGCTCTTGCCGAGCGCGCGCTCCTTCTTGTCGTCGCCCATCCACACCAGGGTCGTGAACTTCGAGGTGTACGCGATGAACAGCGTGTCGTGGGTGTCGCTCGACGTGCCGGTCTTGCCGGCGGCGTTGATCTGCGTCGCGCGCAGCACGTTCGCGAACCCGTAGATCACCTCGTGCGCGAGCAGGCGGGACATCAGGTAGGCGCTGCGCTGCGGGATCGCCTGCGGGGCCTTCACACCGGCGAGTGCGGCGATCCGATCGAACCGGTCGTCCGCGGTGAGCTGGGGATCGTCGGCGAGCGTGTTGTCCTCGACGGTGTTGCCATCGCGGTCGAGGATCCGCCGCGTGTAGATCCAGTTCTTCTCCTTGCCCGCAGGGCGCGGCCACCACTGACCGAGCCGGGCGAACATCGTGAACGCGCGCGCCATCTCGTCGAGCTTGGAGCACGAGGCACCGAGGGCGAGGGCGTCGTCGGCGAAGATCTTGGTCGTGAACCCGAGGCGGCGCGCCCAGTCCTCGACATTCTTCGCACCGAGCCGCTTGAACAGATCGACGGAGGGGATGTTCTTCGAGAACACGAGCGCGTACTCGAGCGTGACGTCGCCGTCCATCGAGTCACCGAGGTTGGTCGGGCTCCACTCCTCGCCGGTGTCGGGGTCGACGATCTTCACCGGCACATCGTTGAGCACCGTGTCGAAGCCGTAGCCCTGGTCGAGACCGAGCGCGTAGTAGATCGGCTTGTACGTCGAGCCTGGCTGGCGGCACGCCTGGGTCGCGCGGTTGAACACCGAGCGGTCGTAGTCGTGACCGCCGACCATCGCGACCACGTACGCATTGTGGTGATCGGCCGTGAAGATCGTCGCCTGCGGGTGCGGGACCTGCTCGAGCGCGACCACGTCGGGGTGCTTCTCGTCCCACTCGTGCTGGTCCTCGCCGGGGACCCACGCCGGGTTCTTGGTGTCGGGCAGCGCCCACTTGCGATACTTGGTGCGGGTCCGGATCTCCCGCGTCACCCACACGACGTAACCGGGCTTGAGCACCTGAGTTGCGCTCTCGACGGGGATGTCGTTCTCGGCGTTGCCGGGCTGCCACTTCGAGGCCCAGCGCAGGTTGCGCGACGGAAGCTTGAGCTTGCGATCACCGATCGTCACATCCGCGTTGTCGCCGGTGACCTTGTCGACGACCGCGAGGTAGCGCTTGCCCGGAGCGAGTGGCCCGGTGCCATACAACGTCTTCTGCCGCTCGATGAACTTGTCGCGCGCGGCGCCATCGATCCGCCATTCCGGTCCGCGCCAGCCCTGACGCTTGTCCTGGTTGCGCGCGCCGAAGTCGGTGTTCTCGTACGCCGTCGCTTCCCAGGTCGGCTCGGCGGCGGTCTCGATCGTCAGCCCCTTCTCGAACAGCGCCTGCTCGCCATACGTCTTGTTGACGTAGCTGCGCACCCACTCCGAGTAGTACGGCATGCGATCCGGAAACACGTCGCGATAGAGGTGGAGCGCGAGTGGCTCCTGCTTGGCCGCGGCGATCTCCGCGGGGGTCGCGAGCCCGTAGCTTGCCATCTTGTCGAGCACGACGTTGCGGCGCTCGATCGCGAGCTTGGGCCGATGGATCGGCGAGTACGCCGATGGTGCCTGCGCGAGGCCGGCGATCAGCGCGGACTCCGCGAGCGTCAGCTGGTCGAGGTTCTTCTGGAAGTAGCGCTGCGCCGCGCCGCCGACACCCCACGCACCTGCGCCGAGATAGATGTGATTGAGGTAGACCGACAGGATCGCCTTCTTCGAGTACATCGCCTCGAGCCGGCGCGCGATGATCGCTTCCTTGCCCTTGCGCGACAGCGACTTCTCGCCGCCGAGGAACTGCTTGGCGACCTGCTGCGTGATCGTCGAGCCACCCTGCGCGAAGTCGCGTGCGGTGATGTTCGCCCACACCGCGCGAGCGATGCCCTTGAAGTAGAGACCGCGGTGCGAGAAGAAGTCGTGATCCTCGACGGCGAGGAACGCGTCGACCAGCTTCTTGGGCATCCGCTCGTACGGAACGAGCTGGCGCCACTCCTTGGCGAACTCGCCGAGCAGCGTGCCGTCGGCCGCGTACATCCGGGACACGGCGGGAGCAACCTTGGCGTACTGGGTCAGGTCGGGGACGGGCGGGGCGTTGAGCGAGAAGTAGCCGTAGATCGTGATCGCGAGCAGCATCACGCTCGCGAGGATCGAGAGCACGGCGAACCCGTAGAGCTTGCCGATCCAGTAGAACACCCCGCCATCGGCGCGGTTCGCGACCGTCACGCGCGGGCGGATCTCGCCGGGCGGACTCACGGCTGGCTCCTCGGTCACGGCGCGCATCTAATCACAATCCGACCTGGCCGGTACCCGTCCGGTCACGCCCGGCGGTCCGTCCCACGTCGTAGCAGCAAGTGCTAGGCTGCGCTCCCATGGCCGTACCGCGTGCACCGGTGGTCGTCGGCATCGTGGTGATCGCCGGTGGAATCGCATGGTTCGCCCTGCGCGATCGCAATCCCGGGGCTGGGTCCGGAACCCGGGGGGATTCGCAGGGATCGGCTGCTCTCACCACCGGGTCGGGCAAGGCAGCGATCTCGGCTCCCGCCGGGCCACGGCTCGGGAGCGGGAGCGAGGCGTTCACCGAAGGGCTGCCGCTCCCGGATGGCGGGACCGCGACGGTCGATGCGCTGACGATCGATGCGCCGTCTCACCGCGACGTGTTCGTGACCCAGACGCGCGACCCCGGCTGGGCGACCAGAACGGAGAGCGAGATCAAGAAGCGGTTCCGGGCGCTGTCGCTCGGCGTCACCCTCGACGCCCTCGAGTGTCGGGCGAATCAATGCGAGCTGACGATCTCCGGCGCGTCCGACGACATCGCCACCGCGTTCGACCGGCTCGAGAGCAAGCAGGGCCTCGGCGAGTTTGCCGACAAGCTGCTACTCAGCGGGCCCGAGCAACGCGACGGCACGATGATCGTTCGCGCCTACGCGATGTTCGAGCGCTCGCCCGAGTGACAAAGAAATGGGGTCAGACCCCCATTTCGCTCCCACGCAAAAACGCGCGACGCCGGTCAGGGCATCGCGCGTTCGAGAGCGAGAGCGGGCTGGTTACGCCGCCGCGGCCGCAGCGAGGTCGGCGATCGGGCTGTCGCCCGCGAGACCCTGGAGGCAGCGCACGAGGTGCGCGCGGATCTTGTGCTTCTTCGAGTAGACCGTCTTCAGGCTGATCTGCATCTCGGCCGCGATCTCGTCGGCTTCCATGCCGCGCTGGTAGTAGAGCTCGACGAAGTGACGATCCTTGTCGGTAAAATCCGACAGCAGCTCGTTGAGGTGACCCCAGCGCTCCTTCTCGATCAGGAGATCGAGCGGCGTGCGATCGCACTCCTCGTGCGGATCGAGGTTGCCGTCGACCTTGTCGAGCAGCGGACGGCGACCGGCGCCGCGAAGGAAGTCGTAGGCGGCGTTGACCGAGATCATGCCGATCCACGAGCCGAGCTTGGTGCCGCGCGCGGGGTTGTAGATGCGGAGCTTGTGCATGTCATCGCGCACGAGCTGCATCATCACGTCGGCGTAGATCTCGTCGAGGTCGGCGCTGCCGAGCGACGGCGAGTACTTCAGCGTCACCTTGGTGATGCAGCGGTAGATGAGCGGGCGGAAGCGGCGGACCAGCTCGGCCCAGCCACGCGCATCGCTCCGGAGGACAAACTTCAACAGCTCGCGATCGGTCCAGTCAGCGGAATTCTTCGAGGTGCGGGTCGCAAGTAGTGCCATGGTCCATCCCCTCCGGGACGAAGCCTTAGAGCAACCTCCGCGCCGACAGCTAACTGCATGGATTCGTTGAATCCCTTGCGATATCCACAGGTGCCCGGCACCACTTCTTGGTGAAAACGACCAGACGAGGGAAGGAGGCTGGTGTGTAGGCCGTAGGAATCGCTCCCGCGCGTACGTCGGCCCCGATGTAGCCCGATGTGGTCGACGGAGCGCGGCGCCTGCGCGCGAGCGAGCGCCGGTCGAACGCTCCCGCGGATCGATCCGCTCGATCGTCGGTCATCCGACGGAATGGATCGTGAACTGCCTGGGGCAAACCCAGAGGAGGCGGGACATGAGGAATCGAGTTGGATCACACCTGTTGATCGTTGCGTTGCTCGCAGGTGGTGTCGCGATCGCACAACCATCGCAGCCGTCGCAGCCATCGCAGCGACAGCCATCACAGCCGTCACAGCCGTCACAGCCCGCACCCGATCGCGGCACCCCGAGCACGACTGATCCGAACGCTCCGAGCCCTTCGACCTGGGGCACTCCGAGCCGGCAGGGCTCGAGCATGGGCTCGCAAGGCACGTCGATGGGCATGACCGCGCAGGAGACGATGCGGGACATCGAGACCACGTTCGGCTTCATGCCTCAGTGGTTGAGAGCGGTGCCGTCCAGCATGTTGCCGGCGTTCTGGATGGAGCTGAAGGGGTTCCAGATGAGCTCGGAGACCCGGCTCGACATGAAGACCAAGGAGCTGATCGGGCTCGGGGTCGCCGCGCAGATCCCGTGTGACTACTGCGTCTCGTTTCACACCGAGGCGGCGCGCATGCATGGCGCCTCGGCGGAGGAGATCCAGGAGGCGATCGGGATGGCGGCGTTGACGCGCCAGGCGAGCACCATCCTCAACGGCAGTCAGATCGACAAGGCGCAGTTCCGCAAGGACACCGACCGGATCATGCGGCGCGCGAAGCAGCAGGCGCGCAAGTAGCGCGCGAGCTCACGCCTTGGCGACGGCGGCGTCCCAGCGCGCGAGGTGCTCGTTGACCCTCGTGCGATCGGCGATCGGCTTGAACCGACGCTGCTCGCGCCAGGTCCTCGTGACCTGGTCCTGATCCTTCCACACCCCGGTCCCGAGACCCGCGAGGAAGGCCGCCCCGAGCGCGGTGGTCTCGACGACATCGGGCCGCGAGATCTCGACACCGAGCACATCACTCTGGAACTGCATCAGCAGATCGTTCGCGGAGGCACCGCCGTCGACCTTGAGGGTCCGTAGCGGGCGACCCGCGTCGCGCTCCATCGCGCGCAGGATGTCGACGTTCTGCAAGGCGATGCCCTCGAGCGTGGCCCGCGCGATGTGCGCGCGCGTGGTGCCGCGGGTCAGCCCGGTGATCGAGCCGCGGGCCTCGGGCCGCCAGTGCGGAGCACCGAGGCCGGCGAACGCGGGGACCACGATCACCCCACCGGAATCGGCGACCGATCCAGCGAGCGCCTCGATCTCGGTCGCCGACGAGAAGAACTGCAGGCCATCGCGCAGCCACTGCACGGCGGCACCCGCGATGAACGCCGAGCCTTCGAGGGCGTAACGCAGCTCGCCGCCCTGCTCGGGGGACAGCTTCCACGCGACGGTGGTGAGCAGGCCCGCGTTCGACACGACCGGCTTGTCGCCGGTGTTCATCAGGATGAACGCGCCGGTGCCGTACGTGCACTTTGCATCGCCGGGGGTGAAGCACGCCTGGCCGAACAGCGCGGACTGCTGATCGCCGGCGAGCCCCGCGATCGGGATGCCGTCGGGCAGGCCGGGAACGCCCTTCGTGGTCCCGACGATCCCCGACGAGGCGACCACGTCGGGCAGCATCACGCGCGGGACACCGATCACCTCGCACAGCTCGTCGCTCCACGCGAGCGTGTGGATGTCGAACAGCAGGGTGCGCGAGGCGTTGGTGACGTCGGTCGCGTGGACCGCGCGCGCCGTCAGCCGGGACAGCAGGTAGCTATCGACCGTGCCGAATGCGATCTCGCCGGCACGCGCGCGCGCGGCAAGCCCGTCGACGTTGCGCAGCATCCAGCTGACCTTGGTCCCCGAGAAGTAGGGATCGAGGGTGAGCCCGGTGAGCTGCTTGACCCGCGCTTCCTTGCCCGCGTGCTTGAGCTCCGCGCAGCGATCCGCGGTGCGGCGGTCCTGCCAGACGATCGCGTTGTGCACCGCCTTGCCGGTCGCGCGATCCCACAGCACCGAGGTCTCGCGCTGGTTCGTGATCCCGATCGCCGCGATCGACGCCGGATCGATCCCCGCGAGCGCCGCCTGCAGCGCGAACGTCACCGACAACCAGATGTCCTCGGGATCGTGCTCGACCCAGCCGGGCTGCGGGTAGATCTGGCGGAACTCCTTGTAGCCGCGACCGCGGAGCTGGAGCTTCTCGTCGAGCACGAGCACGGTGGAGCCGGTGGTTCCCTGGTCGATCGCGATCACGTGGCGCATGGTGTTCCTCCGGACGTCTTCAAGAACTGGATGACCTCGGCGGCGACGATATCGCGCTCGACGTCGACCGCGATCAAGTGATAGCTGCGCGGCAGGATCCGCATCCGGACCGCACGCGCACGCTTCGCGATCCGGGTCGCGCAGGCGACCGGGGCGGTGTGATCCTGGGTCGCGTGGAGGACGAGCAGCGGCTGGGTCACGGCCGGGAGCGCGTCCTCGGTGATCTTCATGAACGCCATCAGCTCGCCGAGGGCGCGGGTCGGGATCGCGTCGTAACAAGGGTTGGCGGCCTTCGCCCGCGGATCGCGAACGTCGGAGCCGCCGAGCTTGGGGATCGTGCGGACCCGCTGGAGCACGCCGCCGGGTCGGGTCCAGCGTGCGACCTTTGCCGACAGTCCTTCGAGCCACAGCGGCGCGGCGAGGCTGGCGACGCACGCGATGTCGGTGCGCCGACTCGCGAGGTGGAGGGCGAGCAGGCCGCCGAGCGACTGGCCGACCACGGCGACCCGCCGGCAGCGCTGCTGGAGTGCGTCGACGGCGCGGTCGACCGCCCCGGCCCAGTCCTGCCACCGGGTGGCATCGAGGTCCTCGACCCGGGTCCCGTGGCCCGGGAGTCGAGGCGCGTGGACCGTGAACCCGGCCTGGGCGAGCCGTTCGCCGAGGTAGCGCACCTCGAAGGGCGTGCCGGTGAACCCGTGGACGAGCACGACCCCGAGCTCGTCGTCGCCGACGAGATCGAACGCGGCTCTGGCATCGGTCCCACCCGCCACGCCGCCGGCTTAACATACCCCCGCATACATTGACAGCCTGGGGCCCTTGCGGTCAGATCGAAAGCAACGCGATCACGCCGGGTTGAGACGGGCATCGTGAGTAGTTCGTCATGAGCGAGTGGAAGACCCGCATCACCAAAGTCCAGGTCGTCAAACCGGCCAAGGAAGCCGGCGAGGCGTGTCTGGTGCTGATCTATCCGCCCGGTCCGGACATGGGCAAGCGGTTCCCGCTCGCGCGCAGTGAAGTCGTCCTCGGCCGCGGCGCCGATTGCGACATCCAGGTCGATCGCGATTCCGTCTCGCGCCGTCACGCGCGCGTGTTCCGCACCGGCGAGAACTGGTCGGTCGAGGATCTGCAGTCGACCAACGGCTCGTACGTCAACGACGTGCCGGTGACCAAGAGCGTCCTGCGCGACGCTGACTTCGTGAAGATCGGCGCTGCGATCTTCAAGTTCCTCTCGGGCTCCGGCGTCGAGGCGAGCTACCACGAAGAGATCTACAAGATGACGATCATCGACGCGCTGACGGGCGCGCACAACAAGCGCTACTTCCTCGAGTTCCTCGAGAGAGAGATCGCTCGCTGCGCGCGCTACCGCCGGCCGCTGTCGCTGCTGATGTTCGACATCGATCACTTCAAGGCGATCAACGACAAGCACGGCCACCTCACCGGTGACTACGTGCTGCGCGAGCTGTCCAAGCGCCTGCTCGGCCGCGTTCGCCGCGAGGAGCTGCTCGCGCGGTACGGCGGTGAGGAGTTCGCCGCGGTGCTGCCCGAGACCGACATCACGGGCGCGCGCACGTTCGCCGAGCAGGTCCGCCGGCTCGTCGGTGATCAGCCGTTCGAGTACGAGGGCGACACGTTCCCGGTCACCGTCTCGGTGGGTGTCGCAACCGTCGAGGGCGAGGACGTCGACGTCAGCTCCTTCATCAAGATCGCCGACGACCATCTGTACAAGGCGAAGCGCGAAGGTCGAAACAGAGTCATCGGCTGAGACGTAACCGCTGGACGGGTGGTGGCATCCAAGTTGCGTCGGACCACCTCATGTCGCGGGATTCCATCGTCATCGCCGGCGCCACCGGCTTCATCGGCCACGCCGTCGCCCAGCAGCTCGCGAGCCGGGCGGATGCGCTCGATGTCGTGGGGCTCACGCGCGGGCGCAAGGAAGCGACCGGGGGCTGGGATCGGCTGATCACCTGCGATCTGTTCTCGCTCAAGGATGTCGAACAGGCGCTGCAGGGCGCTCGGTTCGCGCTCTACCTCGTGCACTCGATGCTGCCGTCGGCGCGCCTCGTCCAGGGCCGGTTCGCGGATCTCGATCTGATCTGCGCGGATAACTTCGGTCGCGCGGCGAACAAGGCTGGGATCGAACAGATCGTCTATCTCGGTGGCCTGATCCCCGAGACCGACGAGCTCTCCGATCACCTCGCGAGCCGGCTCGAGGTCGAGGCTGCGCTCGGCGCGCACGGCGTCCCGGTCACCACGCTGCGTGCCGGCATGGTCGTCGGTCCCGGTGGATCGTCGTTCGAGATCCTGACCCGGCTCGTGCGCCGGCTCCCCGCGATGGTGCTCCCCGCGTGGAGCGAGCGGCGGTGCCAGGCGATCGATCTCGAGACGATCGCGCAGCTGATCGATCACGTCGTTGGTCGGCGCGATGCGTACGGTCAGACCTACGACGTCGGCGGTCCCGATGCGCCGCGCTACCGCGAGATGATCCAGATCGTCGGCGAGGAGCTCGGCACGCCGCGCAAGGCCGTCGGTGTTCCGGTGATCACGCCGAAGCTGTCGAGGCTGTGGGTCTCGCTGATCACAGGTGCACCGAAGGCGCTGGTGGCTCCGCTGATCGAGAGCCTGCGCCACGACATGGTGTGCCGCGATCGCCGGCTGCAGGAGCAAGCGGGTCTCCCCGGTCTGTCGTTCCGCGCCGCCGTCGCGCAGTCCCTCGCTGCCGAGCGTGCTGCGAGTGCATCCAGTGCCGTGAGCCTGCCGGCCGCGTCCGCGAGCGGCACGATCACGCCCGCAGCATCGAAGAAGCCCGCGGCCTATCGCCGTGCTCCGTCGGTGCCGGTCACCGGCGTCCGCTCGGTCCAGCGGATCCCGCTGCCGCTCGGGCGCGATGCCGAATGGGCGGCGCACGAGTACATGCGCTGGCTGCCGCGCGGCATGCGGCCCGGCTTTCGCGTCGACGTCGATCACGAGCGCACGTGCTCGTTCTACGGTCCGCTGTTCAAGCGTCCGTTGCTCGTGCTGCAGTTCGCGCGCGAGCGCAGCGCCTCCGATCGTCAGCTGTTCTACGTCACCGGCGGCCTCCTCTCGCGCCCGACCAAGCGCGGCCGCCTCGAGTTTCGGGTCACCCCCGACGGCAAGCACCTGCTGACCGCGATCCACGAGTTCATGCCGAAGCTGCCGTGGTTGATCTATCGCTACAGCCAGGCCCTCGTGCACCGCTGGGTCATGTGGCGATTCGGTGCGCACCTCGCGCGGATCGTGCCGGTGCACCAGGAGCCAGCCGCGCCGAGCGCGGAGCCGCTGCACGCACCGTCGACCGCGCCTCTCTGAGCAATTCGTCGAGGCGACGCGCTTCGGCCCGGAGGGCTGCCGGTCGTTTTCGGTGACGGAAACGAAATGGCGCGTGCACCAACGGGCGAATCGGAGGTGCTCACATGCGCCATGGAACTGCTGCGTCGCTTCTCGGACTGGCCGCGCTTGGATTCGCGACCGGTTGTCCTGACCGCACGATCTCGAAGGTAGATACCGAGCAGGGTCGCGTCGAGTACAAGGACATTCCGGTCACCGTGAACCGCAATGTCGACATCCTGTTCGTGATCGACGATTCGCCATCGATGGCGGACAAGCAGGCGAACCTCGCCAGCAACTTCCCGAACTTCATCAACGTGCTCAACACGATCCAGGGCGGCTTGCCGGACGTGCACATCGGCGTCGTCACGTCTGACGTCGGCACCAAGGGCACCCAGGATGCAGCACCGGGTCCCTCGATTGGAGGCATCGGTAGCGGCGGGTGCTCGGGCACCGGCAAGTCGGGCAACCTCCAGATCTACGGCGCACCGGTCACGAGCCCGTACATCAGCGATATCGCCAGCGCGACGATGCCCGGTACCCGGATCAAGAACTACACCGGCAACCTCGACACCGTGTTCGGTCAGATGGCGACGGGCGCTGGTGCCGGCGGCTGCGGGTTCGAGCAGCACCTCGAGGCGATGAAGCGCGCGCTCAACAGCAACCCGGCGAACGCGGGCTTCCTCCGGCCCGATGCGTACCTCGCGGTGATCTTCATTGCCGACGAGGATGACTGCTCGATGTCGCACTCGTCGATGCTCGGACCGCCGAGCGGAGCGCTCGGTACGCTGCAGTCGTTCCGGTGCACGCGCTTCGGTGTCACGTGCGATGTCGGCGGCGCATCCACCGACGCGATGAACCAGGTCGGCACCAAGTCGACGTGCCACCCGAACGAGAGCTCGGCGTATCTCGAGAAGGTGGGTGCCTACGTCGACTTCCTCAAGAAGCTGAAGACCGACCCGACGAAGGTGATCGTCGCCGGCATCATGGGGGTGTCGGAACCGTTCCAGGTCGAGCTCCGGCCTCCGTCGGGGAGCGCCACGCCCGAGCAGGCGCTCAGGCCGTCCTGCAGCTACCAGGGTGCCACGACCCTCCAGACCGCAGATCCACCGGCGCGCCTGAAGTTCTTCCTCGACCAGTTCCCGAATCGCAACACGTTCACCTCGATCTGCCAGCAAGACCTGTCCGAGGGCCTCGCGCTGATCGCGCAGCTGCTCAAGACCGTGCTCGGCGATCCGTGCATCGAGGGCAAGCTGTCCGACGTCGACAAGGAGATGCCGGGTCCGCAGTACGACTGCTCGGTCTCCGACGTCACCAACGTCGGCAGGCCCAACGAGATGGAGGATGTGCTGCCGCAGTGCAACGCCACCAACACCAACACGCCGTGCTGGCGGATCAACGTCGATACCGAGAACTGTCTGCTGAGCGATCACTTCACGCTGAAGATCGAGCGTGGCGGGGTGACGCCTCCGCCCGAGACGCACGTCATCGCGTACTGCGTCACCGACGCAGTTCCGAGCGACTAGGTCAGCTGCGATTCGGGCTGGTGCACCGCGGCTTCGCGCAGCGCGCGATCGCGGATTCGCTTGTCGAGGAAGTAGTCGCGGCCGTGCCAGAACTCGAGGGTGACACCGACGAGCGAGACAGCGGTGGCCCCGTAGAGGAACCACTCGGAGTACTCGGGGAACACGAGGGCGAGGGCGACCAGGCCGCAGACACCGAGCACGCGGCTGCCCCAGGCGAGGGCCTTGGTCGCGCGCTTGTGGTGAGACAGCAGGTTGTCGAGGCCGCCGACCGAGAGCTCGAGCGCGAGGATCGCAAAGATCGGCCACGCGGGGGCGGGCGTCTTGACGAGGGCGGCGAACAGCAGGCCCGGCATCAGCAGCGCGCCGATCAGGCGGACGCCATCGGCCTTGGCAAAATCACCGCGGCCACGCAGCTGCTTCCAGCCGATCACGATGTAGTCGATGCCGCTGATCCAGGTGATGCCGACGACGGCGAGCATGATCCAGCGAATCGCGAGGGTCTCGTCGTAGATGTAGACCGCGAGGATCGGCGCGATCGAGCCGCTCATCACGAGCGCCCCCTTCCAGAACTTCCGCTTCACGAGCCCGAAGTAAGCCATCACCAGGAGCGGTGCGACGGTGAGCGCGGCGAGGAACCAGATCAGGAACTCGCGGTTATCGACGAGCGGGAACAGCAGCACGACACCGATGCCCTGCATCTGCGTCCACGTCTTGACCTTCGCGAGGTAGCTGGTCTTCAGCGTCAGGTTGCGCTGCTCGTACGCGGAGCGGAGCGAGGTGATGAAGAACTCGCGGGTGAACATCAGCCCGCACGCCCACCACGGGATCAAGGCGAGCCCCACCGCGTCGTCGGCGAACGGGACGTATGCGAACGCGATGAACACCTTGTCCGCGATCGGATCGAGCAGCCCACCAAGGACGGTCGGCCCGTACTTGCGGGCGAGCATGCCGTCGACCCAGTCCGTGCATCCGATCAGCGTGCCGGCGATCAGCGCGGCCCACATGTACGAATTGTTGGCGAGCCCCTGCTCGCCGCCGCGATAGATCAGCCAGCTCAGCAGCGGCATGGGAATCAGCCGCGCCAGGGTGACCTGGTTGGCTGTGATCCACGGGCGGCCGGGAGCGGGCACGACGCGCGCACCCTATCACAACCCCTATTCCTCGACGCTGCCACGCGGCGAATGGCGTCACGACGCGTCTGGTAGACTGCGGGAATGGCGGCGCCGACCACCAAGCGGGCGACCTACCAGGACGTTCTGGATGCCCCGGAGCACACGGTCGCCGAGATCATCGATGGCGAGCTCCACGTGTCTCCTCGCCCGGCGGGCCCCGCGACCTCGGTGGGCTCGATGATCGGCGCATCCCTGATCCCTCCGTTCGGCCGGGGCCGCGGAGGACCGGGCGGCTGGATCATCCTCGACGAGCCAGAGCTCCACCTCGGTGACGACGTGCTGATTCCTGATCTCGCCGGCTGGCGACGTGAGCGGATGCCGGTCGTCGAGGACGTTACGGGGTTCACGATCGCTCCAGACTGGGTGTGCGAGGTGCTCTCGCCGTCGACCGAGCGGGTCGACCGCTCACGCAAGCTGCCGATCTATGCCTCGATGAACGTCGGCCACGCCTGGATCGTGCATCCGCGCCACCGAACCGTCGAGGTCCTGCGCCTGCACGAGGGCAAGTGGCTGACGCTCGCGGTTCATCGCGACGATCAGCGCGTGCGCGCGGAACCGTTCGAGGCGATCGAGATCGATCTCGCAGACCTGTGGGCGGATCTTCCTGTGCGTGCGTCCGAGCCGGCAGCGACGTACGCGCCCTGAGCCTCAGCGCAGGTCGCCCTAGGAGGCCGTCGTCACGCAGCTCGCCCGCACGTGGACATCGGGGTCGGGGACCACGCCACCGCGCTCGATCACCAGCTCGAGGTGCGGGTTGGTGCTCGTTGCATGAAGTACCTCCGATGTGACTCGTTGGTGCGCGCGCGTTTTCTTTCCGTCACCCCGAAAACGAAAACGGGCCGGAAGGTCCGGCCCGCTTCGATCGCTAGAGGAGTGCGTGAATCAGACGGCGTCGGTGACGCAGTAGGCGATCACGTGGGTCTCGGGCGGCGGCGTCTGGCCACCGCGCTCGATCTTGAGCGTGAAGTGATCGCTCGCCGGGCAGTTCATCAGGTCGACGTTGATGCGCCAGCACGGGGTGTTCGTGTTGCCCGTGTTGCACTGGGGCAGCACAGCCTCGGCCTGGTTCGGCTTGCCGATGTTGGTGACATCCGAGACCGAGCAGTCGTACTGCGGGCCCGGGGTCGCCTCGTCGACGTCCGCGAGCTTGCCTTCGATGCACGGGTCGCCGATGACGGTCTTGAGGAGCTGGGCGATCAGGATGAGACCGTCAGACAGGTTCTGCTGGCAGATCGTCGTGAACGTCGAGCGGTTCGGGAACTGGTCGAGGAGGAACTTGATGCGCGTCGGCGGATCCGCAACCTCGAGGCCCATCGCGCCCTGGTAGCTGCACGAGTGCGCGAGTGCCTGCTGCGCCGTACCACCGCCGGGCGGCGAGCGAAGCTCGGTCTGGAACGGCTCGGTGGTGCCCATGATGCCGGCGACGATGACCTTGGTCGGGTCGGTCTTCAGCTTCTTGAGGAAGTCGACGTAGAGCGAGACCTTCTCGAGGTACGCCGAGTTCTCGTTCGGGTGGCACTGCGACTTGGTGCCGACCTGGTTCATCGCGTCGGCCGTCGCGCCGCCGACGTCACACGTGACGCCGAAGCGGGTGCAGCGGAACGACTGCAGCGGTCCGAGAGCCGCGCTCTCCGGTCCGAGCATCGACGACTTCGACATCGAGCAGTCGTCCTCGTCGACGATGAAGATCACCGCGAGGTAGGCGTCGGGGCGGAGGAAGCCCGCGTTCGCCGGGTTGTTGTTGAGCGCGCGCTTCATCGCCTCGAGGTGCTGCTCGAAGCCGCAGCCACCGGCGCCGGCGCCGCGAGCCATCTGACCGAACACGGCGTCGAGGTTGCCGGTGTAGTTCCTGATGCGGGTACCCGTGGTGCCGCTCGCGATATCGCTGATGTACGGGCTCGTGACCGGAGCGCCGTAGATCTGGAGGTTTCCAGACTTGCCGGTGCCCGAGCAGCCGCCGTTACCGATCTGACCGATCGCGGGACCAGGAGCCGCGTCCTGCGTCGCCTTGGTGCCGACGTCGGACGACACGATGCCGATGTGGACGTCCGGCAGACCGCCCTGGATCGTGTTGAGGACGTTGATGAAGTTCGGGAAGTTCGTCGACAGGTTCGCCTGCTTGTCAGCCATGGACGGCGAGTCGTCGATCACGAACAGGATGTCGACGTTACGGTTCACGGTGACCGGGATGTCCTTGTACTCGACGCGACCCTGCAGAGGATTGACCTCCGAGATGGTGCGGTCGGGACAGCCCGTCATCAGGCCGATGGCGGCCACAGCAAGGAACGAAGCGGTTGTTACATGGCGCATGTGCGGCCCTCCAAAAGCTGTCGCAGCATAGAGCAACTGAGCGACCAAGTTGAGTCGCCAGCAGTTTCAGACGCTTACTTTTCTCACAGCGCGGACGGGCTGCCAACAACGTTGGCGATCGCGATCGATCGTTGGCAGGTGAATCTTCAGAGATTCTCATCGCTTGGTCCGGCGACGACGCATTCGACCCAGCCGCGGGTCTCTCGCGGGAGTGAAACCGCGCGCGGTTCGAGCCGCGTGGTCAGGCCGGATCCGGGGCTGAAGTCACACGCTTGCTCGTCCTCGATCCGGAAGCACAGGCTGGTCGGAGCCGGGCCGCACGGCGCGAGGATGACGCCGGTGCCGGTGGTCGCGTTGTAGAGCGCTGCGGTGCAATCGAGCTGATCGCCAGGCGTCGACGGATCGACATCGAGCGGGGTCTCTTCCCAGCACTGGATCGCGAGCACGCTCTTGTAGAGCTGAGGGATGATCGCGATCGCCGGGGTCAGGTCGGCCTCGCAGATCGAGCCGACGCCGCTGCGATTGGGAAAGCTGGCGGCGAGCGCATGCAGGCGCGGCGCGCTCGTGGCGCCGCACGACGAAGCGCCGGTCGCGGGCCCTGCGATCACGGAGACGATCACGCGGTATGGATCGGCGAACGGGCTCTTGAGCTCCTTCGCGAAGCTCGCGACGTCGACCTCGCTCGCATCGTCGGTCGCGGTGACGAACACCACTGCGAAGTACGCATCGGGCCGGAAGAAGCCGGGGTTGGTCGCCGGATCGAGCGCGCGGCGAACCGCGTCGAACGGCCGCGACACCGAGCAGCCTTGCGCGCCTACGTTCGCGTAGCCGCGGAACACCTCGCCGATCGAGCCGGTGTAATTGCGAACGCGCGTACCGGTACTGAGCGGCGCATCGGTGATGAACGTTCCCGTGATCGGCTGTCCGCGCTGGTTCATCTGGCCCCCATCACCCGTCGCGGTGCAGCCGCTGACCCCGACGGCACCGACGTCCGCAGAGATCACGCCCAGGTGAAGATCGGGCGCCCGCGGCGCATCGAGCAGCGCGTCGGCGAGGGCTGGGAGCTGCTCGTCGAGGTGCGCGCGGTGCCCGGCGATCGCGGGCGAGCTGTCGATCACGAACAGGACATCGATCTTGCTCGCAGTCGGGAGCAACAGCTCGTGGCGTGCGACGTGGCTCGTGACCTGCGGCTCGACCGGCGGTGCCGGCTCGACGCACGCGGCGAGGAGTAGCAACGGAGCACAGAGCGTTCGGTGGATCATCGGGCGTTGGTGCGGCGCACACGCACTTCCATCACGAGTCACGGGGCCTCGGTGACGCAGTACCCGATGACGTGGGTCCCGGGCGCGGCCCAGTCGTGGCGGTCGATCCGGACGCGCAGACTTCCTGCGAACGGGCAGTTCTGCACATCGCGCTCGAACCGCCAGCACGGACGCACGAGCGAACCAGGCGCGCATTCGGTGATCGTCTGCTCGAAGCTGCGGTCCCCGCCGCTGTCGAACAGGACGTCGCTGATCGAGCAGTCGTACTGCGCGCCCGGAGTCTCCGGGTCGACGTCGGCCAGCTCTCCCTCCATGCAAGGGTCGCCGAAGCTCCTCCCCCACCCGCCGTTGAACCCGCTCAGAATGGCAAACGCATCGGTCAGGTTCTCCTGGTGGATCGTGGTCGTCGTCGAGCGACCGGGAAAGTTCGTGAAGAACGCGTCGAGCCGTGGCGATCCGAGCTCGTAGATGCCCGAGACGATCAGCGAGGCGGGGTTCTCCACCAAGGTCTTCAGGTACGCCGCCAGCTCGTCGCCCGAGATCTGCGAGCGATCATCGCCGCCGCTGATCAGCACGATGGCCAGCGCCGCATCGGGCCGATGGAACCCGACGTTGCGGGGGTTCTCCAGCGCGAGCCGGATCGCGTCGAACGGCCGCTGGTCCGCACATCCACCGTGACCGACCGTCGCGATCTGCGTGAACGCAGCGCCCAGGGTGCCCTGGTAGTTCGTGCTCGTGCTGCGGTCGAGGTGCTCCCAGTGGATGATGAAGGGCGAGCCCACGAGGCCCTCGTGGCGCATCACGCCTCCTTCACCGGCGCCACAGCCGGTGCCGCCGAGGTCCGCGGTGATCACGCCGAGGTGAAGATCGTCGATCGCTCGGTCGCCAAGTACGGTGATGAACTGCGGGACGTTGGCGGCGAGCCGCTGCGCATGGACCGCCATGGCCGGCGATCTGTCGACGACGAACAGGATGTCGAGCGGGGCGGGCACGAGCTCGGGGATGTCGAAGTAGGTGACGCGGACCTGGACCACGTCCTCCGGCATCGCGGTGGTGCGATCGGCGCACGCGAACCACAAGGAGCACGACGCGATCAGGAGGACACGCACGTCGGTCCTCCCAGCAAGCGCCTCGCCAGCCGCGTGGATGTGATGCCGCGCGGTTGCCGCGGCACGCGCGCCAACGCGGTTGGCGTTGCGCCAAGGTGGTTGTCGCGAACCGGCGTGCTAGCGTCGATCCTCGTGAGCACCGTGCAACGGGTGTTGCTCGTCGGTCCCGACGATGCTGCGCGCCGATCGCTGCACCTGATGCTCGATCGCGGCGGCAAGCAGGTGGTTGCGGTGACCGAGCTCGAGGCGGCCCAGCGGTACCTCGAGACCGCCGACTGTGACGCCGTGATCGCACCCGGCGAGCTAGCGCCTCAGCTCGCGGGCGGCCGTTCACCCCCGGTGATCGCGATCGTGTCCTCGCGCGATCCGGCGGTCGCGCTCGCCCTGCTCGACGGCGGCGTCCACGATGTCGTGTCCGAGCCGATCGACGAGCTCGCGATCGTGCTCGCCCTGCGTCGAGCCGGAACGCGTGTGCGCACAGCGACGGTGTCGCCGGCGAACGGCACCCGTGCCGACAAGCGCGAGATCATCGGGGCAGGGGAGGGCATGCAGGAGCTGCGCGAGGTCATCGCGCGGGTCGCGGGCCATCGAACGACGGTGCTGATCGCCGGCGAGAGTGGCACCGGCAAGGAGCTCGTCGCGCGCGCGATCCACGACGCGTCCCCACGCAGTAGCCACAGGTTCATCGCGATCAACTGCGCCGCGATCCCGGCGACGTTGCTCGAGGCCGAGCTGTTCGGTCACACGAAGGGCGCGTTCACCGATGCCGTGCGCGATCGCGTGGGACTGTTCGAGGAAGCCCACGGCGGCACGCTGTTCCTCGACGAGGTCGGCGAGATCCCGCTGCCGCTCCAGGCCAAGCTCCTGCGGGCGCTGCAGGAGGGCGAGATCCGCCGGGTCGGCGACACCGACGCGATCTCGATCGACGTCCGCGTGATCGCCGCAACGCTGCGCGATCTCGCGGCCGAGGTGACCGCGGGGCGGTTCCGTGAGGACCTCTACTACCGGCTCAACGTCGTGCCGGTCACGATCCCTCCGCTGCGCGAACGCCCCGAGGACATCCCGCTGCTCGCGCGGTTCTTTGCCGCACGTCACGGCGCGCATCACCAGCGCGCGTCGATCCAGCTGTCCGACGATGCGATCGAAGCGCTCTCCCACCAGCCGTGGCCCGGGAACGTCCGCGAGCTCGAGAACATCATTGAACGCGCGATCGTGCTCGCCGACGGCCCCACCATCGACCTCGCGTTCCTCGAGACCGTGATGAACGTGCGTGCAGCGCCCCCGGCCACCGACACCGGGCAGCTCGAGCTCTCGATCAAGAAGGGCACCAGGGACCTCGAGGAGGGCCTGATCAAGCGCGCGCTGGTCGTAACCCAGGGAAACCGCACGAACGCGGCCAAGCTCCTCGAGATCAGCCACCGTGCGCTGCTCTACAAGATGAAGGAGTACGGCATCACCTGAGCCTGCATTCGTCTCCGCGCCCACACTTATCGAAGGGCGCGGTGAACCCGCGATCGCGAGACTGTTTTTGGAGATTCGCCCGGATCGCCCTACCATTATTGGCGACGGTTCCGGACTCGGGTCGGGGCACGTCATGCAGAGGTTCCATGGCTAAACAGTGCATCGGGCTCGATATCGGCAGCTCCAGCGTCAAGGTGGTCCAGCTGCGCCGTAAAGGTTCGGGCTGGTCGCTGCAAGCGTTCGGCATGCAACCCCTCGTTCCTCAGACGATCGTCGACGGGACGATCATGGATCAGGGCGCGGTCGCAGATGCGATCCGTCAGCTCTGGTCACGTCTCAAGCTGAAGACCAAGGACGTCGCGATCGCGATCGCGGGTCACTCCGTGATCATCAAGAAGATCTCCGTGCCGCAGATGACGATGGAGCAGCTCGCCGCGAACATTCGCAGCGAGGCCGAGCACCACATCCCGTTCGGCAAGGACGACGTCGAGATCGACTATCACGTCACCAACCCCGCGAACTCGAGTGGCCAGACCGAGCTGTTGCTCGTCGCTGCGAAGAAGGAAGTCGTCGCCGATTATGTGCAGGTCGTTCGCGATGCGAACCTGATCCCGCACGTCGTCGACGTCGCCGCGTTCGCGAGTCAGAACGGGTTCGAGGCGAACTATCCGCTCGATCCGCGCGAGACCGTGGTGCTGATCAACATCGGCGCTGCGATCTCGAACATCAACATCGTGCGCAGCGGTGTGTCGCTGTTCACGCGCGATGTGACGATCGGTGGCAACGCGTTCACCGAGGAGATCCAGAAGCAGCTCGGGATCGCCGCCGACGAGGCCGAGGCCTACAAGGTCGGCGGTTCGCAGACCGAGGATGGCGTCGTGCCGCAAGAAGTCTTGCGCGTGATGGATGGCGTGTCCGAGGTGATGGCGGGCGAATTCCAGCGCTCGCTCGACTTCTTCCTCGCCACCACCACCGATGCCAACGTGACCCGCATCGTGCTCGCGGGTGGTAGCTCCAAGGTGGGCTCGCTGCACCGCGCGATCGAGCGGCGCTCGCGACTCCCGCTCGAGGTCGCCGATGCGTGGCGACGTGTCGAGATCGACGGTACCCTGGACCGTGTGTACCTGGGTGCGCACTCACCTGAGGCGCTGATCGGCGTCGGCCTCGCCATGCGCGCGGCAGGAGACAAGTAGACGCGCCATGATCAAGGTAAACCTCCTCCCCCAGCGTCGCGCGAAGGTCAGGGCTGCTGCCGATCCATCGGCGAAGCAAGCCGTGTTCGGCGTCGCCGCTCTCGCCCTCGCCGCGGTTGCGGTGTTCTTCCTCCTCGACATGCCGCGGCGGTCGCGGCTCAACGACCTCAAGGCCGCGAACGCGCAGCTCGACACGCAGATCGCCGAGAAGCAGAAGCAGCTCGTCGGCTACGCGGAGCTGAAGAAGGCCGAAGAAGAAGCGAATCGCCGCGCGGATTCGATCACGCGCTTGCTCGGATCGAAGGTCGTTCCGGCGCACATCCTCCACGAGCTCGGCAAGGTGCTGACGCGCGAAGGACCGACGATGACCGAGGAGATGGCGCGCGCCGTCGGCACCGGTCCGGATAGCAATCCGAACAAGCAGTTCCAGAATGACTGGGATCCGTCCCATGTCTGGATGTCGGCGTTCGTCGATCAGAACGGCGTGTTTCGCCTCGAGGGCGGCGCGCAGTCTGAATCCGACGTGACGCAGCTGTCGAAGCGCCTCGCGGCCTCGGTGTACTTCCTCGATGTCACGCCCGCCGGTGGTGAGCGCGTCGTCGATCGCGAGACCAACTTGAACTACTACAAGTACACGATCACCGGAAGGTTGGCGTACTGATGGCGACCAGCGGAGTCATGGCCGACTTTGGTCGGCTTCCACCCCAGCGCAAGGCGATGGTGTTCGCGGTGATCGGGCTCGTGCTCGGCGCCCTGTACTGGCAGTTCGCGTGGAAGCCGTTGAACCGCAACCTCGAGACCGCGCAGAGCGACAACGAGATGAAGGCGGGCCAGAACAACGGGCTCGCCGGCGACATCCCGAAGTACGAAGCGCTGAAGAACCGGATGAAGGAGCTGACGGCGCTCATCAACGAGAACCAGAAGGCGCTGCCGACCGAGGCAGAGGTCCCGGCGTTCTTCGAGACGCTCGAGCGCAAGGTCACCGAGTCCGGCGTCGAGATCCTCAAGTGGCGCAAGATCAAGGAGGAGCCCGTCGAGACGTTCGTGCGCGTGCCCGTCGAGATCGAGATCAGCGGCACGTTCATGCAGATCAAGCGGTTCTTCGCGTCGCTCGTCCAGAAGTCGATCACGCCGGGCGGTGGTGAAGAGCGCGATCGGATCGTCGCGATCGACAACCTCACCCTCGGGAACCCGGTCGTCCGCAACCGCGAGATTCACCTGGTCGCGAAGTTCGTCGCGGTCACGTTCCGGCAGGAAGATGCGGCGCCCGTGGCTCCGCCGAAGAAGGGTGCGCCGGCCAAGCCTGCAGCCGTTCCGAAGGCAGCGCCGATGCCGACCGCTCCGCCGATGCCGAGCGCGAACACGCCGGCGGGGGCGAAGGCCAGCGTCGAGGATTCGATGGACAAGAGTGATGCGGCGCTCAAGAAGGGCACCGCGCCCGACGAGGGCTCTGCCAGGCTGAAGGGAGGCATCTGATGTTGCGTCACAGCTTCCTCCTCGTGGTGATGCTGGCTGCGTGCGGCGAGGACGAGCCCTCCGGACCCGCACCGGGCGCGCCCGGAGCTCCGGGTGCTCCGGCAGCCGCGAAGTCCAAGGCCAAGCCGACCAAAGCGCTCGTGCCCAAGCTCAAGATCGAGGACCGCGTCACCGACGCGGCCGAGAAGCTCAGCATCCGGCACGAGTTCAAGGACCGTGACTTCGCGGTCGAGCAGAGCAATCGTGATCCGTTCCAGTCGTTCGTCGTCGGCCAGAAGGGCCTGACCCCGACCGAAGGCACGACGCTGCCGAAGGACGTCACGAAGAAGTGTCTTCGTGAGGATCAGTTCGTCGCGTCGAACTACAGCTACACGGATCTGCGGCTCGTCGGCATCGTCGCCGAGCGAGCGCAGCGCAAGGTCCTGATGATGGACGCCGGCAACCTCGGCCACATCATCAAGAAGGGCGATTGCGTCGGGCGTGAGAAGGCGGTGGTCAAGGACATCGGCGCCGGCTTCATCACGTTCCAGGTCCAGCCCGAGGAGACCGCGACGGGACAGCCCCGCGTGGTCGAGGAGCACTCGGTGCAGCTCTATCCGAACCAGATGCCGGTGCAATCGCAGCCGACGCCTGATGATCGGGTCCCGACCCAGGCGCCGATGGTGTCTCCGTCGGGAAATACGCCGATGCAGCCGCTCCCTGGCGGCGCGCCGACCGAGTCTCCGTAAACGAAATTGATCGAAAATTTGTGATCCGGACCCGCGCCGGGCGAAAATTTTCGAAGCTGCGCGACTGATCGCGGGTCCTGCGTCGTCATGACGTAACGGCCTTCGTCTGTTCGCAGGCGCTCGAGGAGTCGTCATGCACATGACCCATCCCAAGATCTGGATCGCTTCACTCGCCGTTGTCGTCGTCGCGCTCAACGCTCAGCCGGCGCGTGCCGACGGCAAGAACGAGATCCGCGCCGTCACCTTCGAAGAAGAAGGAGGGATGACACGCGTACACGTGCGCGGCGCGCAGACGCCGACATTCACCGTGTACAAGCTCGAGCGACCTAGTCGCGTCGTCATCGACGTGCCGCAAGCGCGGCTCGCCGAGGCCCTCCGCGGCCATGAAGGCGCAAGTGTCTACACACCGAGTACCTGGGCGGTGAGCACGATCGCTGCCCAGCAGATCGACGACGGCGGTCAGGTCGTCCGCGTGATCGTCACGCTGGCGCGACCCGGTCGCTACGACGTCAAGACCGACGGCAACGAGGTCGTCGTCATGGTGACCGCGCGGGACGCGGCCCCGAGGAACGCCAGCCCGGAGGCGCTCGCCAAGGCGCAGTCGGAGAGCGAGCAGGCCAGGCGCGCTGCGGCCACCGCCGAGCAGGCGCGGGCGCAGGCCGAGAAGGTCAGTGCCGCGGCGCAGGCCGAGGCCGAGCGGCTCCGCAAGGCGGCAGCCGATCAGATGGCGCGCGCCGATGCAGCGCAGCGCGCCGCGGAGGACGCCAAGCGCGCCGGTCAGCAGGCGAGCTCGGCGGATATCGAGCGCGCGAAGACCCTCGCCGCAGCCGCCAGGGACGAGGCCGCGAAGGCCAAGCTCCAGGCGACCCGCGCCCAGGACGAAGCCGCGAAGGCCAAGCTGCAGGTGGCTCGCGCCGAGACCGATGCGCAGCGGATGCGGATGGCGGCGGAGCAGGCCAAGCGTGACGCGCTGGCCGAGACCGACCGTGCACGCAAGGAAGCTGCGGTCGCGAAGCAGGACGTGCTCGCGGCGCAGCAGGACGCAGCCCGCACCAAGGCCGAGGCCGACGCCGCGATGGCGAAGACCCGCGCTGGTGCGATGAAGGACCTCGACGCGGCGAATCGCGCGAAGGCCGAGGCGGAAGCGGCTCGCAAGGATGCCGAGGTCGCGCGTCGCGAAGCCGCGACCACCAAGGATGCAGCGACCCGCGCCCGGGCAGAAGCCGACGCGGCGCGCGCGGATGCAGCACGGACCAAGGCCGAAGCGGAGTCGGCGCGGATCGAGGCCGAGCAGGCGCGGCGCGACGTCGCGCAGAAGCGGATGGAAGCGGAGACCGCTCGCGTCGAGGCGGCGAAGGCCAAGGACGACATCGCGAAGAGCACCGCCATGGCGGCGCGCGCGCAGAGCGAGGCGGACGCAGCGAAGGCGGATGCGGCGCGCGCTCGCACCGAGGCCAAGGCGGCGCGTGCCGAGGCCGAGGCGGCGAAGATGGCGGCGGCGGCGGACAAGCGCCAGGCCGAAGCCGACAAGCAGCGCGCGGAGGCGTCGCGGACCGAAGCCTCGAAGATGCTCAAGGATGCAAAGACGCAGCTCGCGACGCTCGACAAGAAGACGCTCCAGGTCCAGTCGCTCGAGGACAAGGCGCGCGCGGCACACGCTGCGGCGCAGGCCCGCGAGGAAGCGGCCCGCGAGACCGTGGCGCGTGCGACCCGTGAGCGCGAGGCGGCGGAGGCTGCTGCGAAGCAGGCCGCGCTCGCCCGTGACCGGTCGTCGAGCCAGGTTGCGACCGATCGCGAGAAGTTGATCGCCGAGGCGAAGGTGGCCGAGGACCGGCTCGCCAGGGCGAAGCACGCGGCCGATGAAGCCGAGATGCGCCGGGTGGCGGCCGAGACCGCGGCGTCGGGTGCGAAGAAGGATCTCGAGCAGACGCGGTTCGCGCTGCTCACCGTCGAGCAGCAGCGCGCGTCGGCCGAGAAGGCCGCGGGCGAAGCAGCCCGCAAGCGTGGTGAGGCGGAGGCCGCTGCCAGCGATGCAGCGCGCCGTCGGACCGAGGCGGAGACCGCGGCGTCGTTCGCGGCACGTCAGCGCAGCGAGGCCGAGCAGGCGGCGCAGGCTGCGAGCAAGCAGCGCACCGAGGCCGAGCACCAGCGGATCGCGGCCGAGATGCAGCGCAAGGCGGCCGAGAGCGCCGCCCGCGAGGCCCAGGCCGCGAAGATCGCCGCCGACAAACAGCGCGCGATCGCCGAGAAGGCCGCGGGCATGGCCGTCGCTGCGAAGCACGATGCAGAAGCCAGCCTCGAGACGCTGATGGAGCGTCGCCAGGCGGCGGAGAAGGCAGCAGCGGATCTCGAGGCCCGCAGCAAGGCGGAAGCCCATGCCCAGGCGCAGGTCGCCGCGGCCAAGGCGCGCAAGGCGAACGAGGACGAGCTCGCGAAGGCTCGCGCCGAAGCGACCCGGCTCGCCGATCAGCGCAAGCGCGCGGAGAGCGAGCTCGCGGATCGCCGCAAGGCCGTGGCCGCGCAGCAGGCCGAGTCCGACCGGTTGAAGGTCGCGGCGGCGCAGGCACGCGATGCCGCCGAGCGCGAGGAGTCCCGGCGGTCCACGCTCGCGCAGCAGCGCGCCGTGGAGGAGCAGGAGCTCGCGCGCATCAAGGCCCAGAAGGCGGACGCCGTGAAGGTGGCCGCGGTCCCGATGACGCCGGCCGCGCCGGTGGTCACGGTCGCCGCGAAGCCCGCCATCAAGGCAGCGTTCGTCAAGGACATCACGTTCAAGAGCGACGACTCGATGACCCGCGTCGACATCGCGATGACGGGGGAGGGCGCGATCACGATCGGTGACGTCACCGCCACCCACGTCGAGCTGATCATCGACGGCGCCGAGCTCGGCGCGAAGCTCGAGCGCAAGCTCGACGTCAGCAAGTTCGGTAGCCCGATCCGAGCGGTGTCCTCGTTCCGTGATCGGCGTACGCCGAACCGCGTCCGTCTGATCGCGGAGCTCGATGCGCCGATGACGTCGACGTTCGACCGGACCTCGACCGGTGTGAAGTGGAGCTTCGTCGGCAACCAGGTCGCGAAGCGCCCGACCCGTACGCAGAACGTTCCGTCGCCGGTCGTCGGCGGCTTCGGTGCTGCATCGACGCCGATCGCGCCGCAGTCAGTCTCGCAGGTCCCGGCGGGCACGCAGGGTGCGCGCAACCGCAAGGTCTATCGCG
Organism: Myxococcales bacterium; assembly: GCA_028287135.1. Taxonomy (GTDB): domain Bacteria; phylum Myxococcota_A; class Polyangia; order Haliangiales; family Haliangiaceae; genus JABFXX01. The sequence continues at coordinate 21,166 of JAQBQE010000032.1, read as the reverse complement.
GTGCGACCGTCGACTTCGACTTCAAGGATGCTCCGATCCACGACCTGCTCCGCACGATCGCGGATACCGGCAAGGTCAACATCGTCGTCCCCGACGGCATCAACGCCCGCGTCACCGTTCGCCTCAAGCGCGTTCCGTGGGACCAGGCGCTCGAGGTGATCCTCGCGTCGCATGGCCTGTGGTACCGCCGCGACGGAAACCTGTTCCGTATCGCTCCGCGCAAGGAGCTCGACGCCGAGGACGAGGCGGAGGCCGCGCGTCGCGAGGCGATGATCAAGTCCGAGGTTCCGCGCCCCGAGATCGTTCCGCTCAACTACGCGTCGTCGGCGGATCTCCGCGGCAAGCTCGAGGCGATGCTGTCGCCGAAGGGCCGCATCGAGGTCGACGAGCGCACCAACGCGCTGATCATCAACGACGTCGCCGGCAACCGCGAGCAGATCGCTCGGCTCGCCCTGCAGCTCGACCGGCAGACGCCGCAGATCTCGATCGAAGCACGCATCGTCGAGGCGCGGTCGACGTTCCTCCGCCAGTTCGGCATCCAGTGGGGTGGTCGTGCGCTCGCCAGCTCGGCCGGTGGTAACGCGACCGGCTTGATCTTCCCGTCGTCGATCGGTATCGCCGGCGGCAACGACAGCGCGGCCACGCCGAGCGGCGGTGTGACGGCGACTCCCTCGGACTTCGCCATCAACCTGCCGGCTGCGACGGGCGGCGGCGAAGGTGGCGCGATCGGCATGTCGCTCGGCTCGCTCGGCGGCAACTTCAACCTGAACCTGCGGCTGTCCGCCCTCGAGGACACCGGTACGGTGCGCATCATCTCGGCGCCGAAGATCACCGTGCTCAACAACCGCGAGGCGAAGATCAGCCAGGGCGTGTCGATTCCGATCTCGGTCGTGTCGGCCGCCGGTACGCAGACGCAGTTCGTCCAGGCAGACCTCGCGCTCACGGTGATTCCGAAGGTGTCGCAGCGCGACTGCGCCATCGAGATGAACCTGACCGTCACGAAGAACGAGCCGGACTTCGTCAACGTCGGCGCACGTGGTGACCCGTCGATTCTCCGCAAGGAAGCCAAGACGTCGATGCTCGTCAACGACGGCGAGACCTCGGTCCTCGGTGGCATCTACACCCGCAACACCGGCCTCGCGTACAAGAAGGTCCCGTTCTTCGCCGACCTGCCCGTGATCGGTTGGTTCTTCAAGAACCGCCGCGAGAACGACGACCGCACCGAGATCCTCGTGTTCATCACGCCGAAGATCACGAACCGCGGGCTCCTGGGCTGTCAGTAGGCGAGGGTGGCGTCCTCGCCCGACGAAGGCGCTACGCTTCACATCGATGACGCCCCTGTTTCTCATCGGGTTCATGGCCGCCGGCAAATCGTCGGTCGGGCGGGCGGTCGCATCGGCCGCCGGGCGCCGGTTCGTCGATCTCGATGACGTGATCTCACAGGCCGGCGAGCCGGCGGCGGCCCTGGTCGCGCGCGACGAGCCGGAGTTTCGCCGGCGGGAAGCCCAGGCGCTGGCCGACGCGATCGCGGCTGCGACCGATGGTCCGGTGATCGCGACCGGTGGTGGTGCCGCGGCGCACGGCGACAACCTCGAGCGGATGCGGGCCGCCGGGCTCGTGATCGCTCTCGGTGTCGATGTTCGCGAGGCCGAGCGACGCGCTGCCGGTGGGCCGCCGCGACCCTTGCTCGGGGCGGCCGCGACGCTCGCGGCCAGGCGCGCACCGATCTATCGCCGGGCCCATGCGGTGGTCGACACCACGGGGCACTCGATCGCCGAGGTCGTCAGCGCGGTGCAGGAGGTCGAGCGGAGCTGGCAGCGGCTCCCCGCCCAGCAGCGCGACGCGACGATCGTGGCGCTCGGCGACCGCAGCTATCCGGTCACCGTGGTTCCCGGCACGATCGATGCGGCCTCCATCCGCGCGGCGCTCGGCACCCCGACGAAGATCGCCGTGATCACCGACCGCAACGTCGCGCGCGCCTGGCTGAAGCCGACGCTCGCCGCGGTGGCAGGACCCGAGGTCGTCGTTCTCGAGATCGAACCCGGGGAGGCGAGCAAGGACTTCGCGGTCTATCAGCGGCTGTGCAACGAGCTCGTCGAGCGCGGGCTCGATCGCGGCTCTGCGATCGTCGCGCTCGGTGGCGGTGTGGTCGGCGATCTGGCCGGGTTCGTCGCGGCCACCTTGTACCGCGGCATCCCGTTCGTGCAGATCCCGACGACGATCGTGGCGATGAGCGACGCCGCGATCGGCGGCAAGACCGCCGTCGATCTGCCGGCGGGAAAGAACCTGGTCGGAGCGTTCTGGCAGCCCCGCATGGTCGCCTGCGGGCTCGCGACCCTGAGCACGCTGCCCGGGCGCGAGCGTCGGGCCGGCTTTGGCGAGCTCTGGAAGTACGCGCTGCTCGACGGGCGCGACCTGTGGAAGGCGGTGGCCTCGTGTGCCGCGTGGGCCGCGGGGCCCGACGACGCACCACCACCGGCGGCGATGCGAGATGTGATCGAGCGCTCGATCGCGTACAAGGCCGCGATCGTCGGCCGGGACGAGCGCGAGCAGACCGGCCATCGGGCCCTCCTGAACCTCGGCCATACGATCGGGCACGCGATCGAGTCCGCCTCCGCGGGCGGCTTGCTGCACGGCGAGGCGGTCGGGCTGGGCCTGATCGCCGCATGCAGGATCTCGTCCCAGGTCGCCGGGGCGCGCCCGGAGCTCGCGGACGAGGTCTCCGAGGCCCTCGGATCCTCGGGATTGCCCACCGATCTGGACCGCTGGCTCGTCGACGACGTCCTCGCCCGGGTGCAGGTCGACAAGAAGCGCATCGGTGCCAATCTGAGATTCATCGTCGTTCGTGAGGTGGGCTCGTGTGAGGTCACCGAGATCGGTGTCACCGAAGTGCGAAGAATTTTGCGTCCTGATCCAACGGCTTGATACGATTTCTCCTCGGAGGAACTATGTACCGCTCGCTCACCATCCCTGCCGCATGCTTCACGCTCGCGGCCGCGCTCGGCGCCTGTGCCGCCGACAATGGCGACGAGGGCATCTTCGTAACGAAGAACGTCGCCGCCAGCGCAAGTTGCACGTTCACTGCCGATGAGGGCGCCGCCTTCCTCTCGCACGGGACGTATTCCATCCATGCGACGACCAGCTACGCGCTTCACCCGCAGATGGTGAGCCGCGTGACGGCGAGCGCCGGGCAACAGGAAGCCCGCACCATCATCATGCGCGGGGCCCGCGTCAATCTGAGGATCCCCGACGAGACCGTGCTCTCCGCCGCGCAGCAGGAGTCGTTGCGCGCGAGCGGTGTCATGAAGTTCTCCGCGCTGTTCACGGCGCCCCTGCCGCCCAACGGTGGGATCGCGACCGGCGAGCTCGATGTGATCACGCCGGCGTTGCTCGATCAGATCGTGATGGCGAAGGGCGCCGGGATCCTGGCCGCCGATGCGCCCTCGTTCCGCACCGAGGTGATCGCGAGCGTGGTCGTCTACGGCGACATGTCGGGCTCCGAGATCACGAGCCAGGAGTTCCAGTTCCCGATCACGATCTGCAACGACTGCGTCGTGAACGAGCTCGGCGCATGCCCGCTGCCGGCCGGCACGGTGCCCCGCCCGGGCAACGCCTGTAATCCGTTCCAGGATGGCAGCGCAGACTGCTGCCGCCTGAACGACGAGGTCATCTGCCCCGCCACCGTCGCTGCGGCGGCGCAGTAAGTTAATCAGCTGGCTCGCGGGCTGGCGCAGGTCGGCAGCGGTCTAGTAACGTCGTTGGGAAGGTGGCCCTTGTTCGCTGAAACGCTCAAGAAGATCGTCGACAACATCGACGGTGGTATTGCCGCGGTGATCATGGGACTCGACGGAATTCCGGTCGAGACCTACGTTCGCCAGAACGACCGTGTCGACGTGACCACCGTGGCGATGGAGTTCTCCTTCATCCTCACGCAGGTCCGTAGGGCCGGCGACAGCCTCGCCGTCGGCAGCCTCGAAGAGCTCTGCGTCAAGGCGCAGCGCTTGTTCCTGGTGCTGCGGATGATCTCTCCGCAGTACTTCGTCGCGATCGCGATGGCCCCCGAAGGCAACTTCGGCAAGGCGCGCTACCTCGCGCGGCTCGCGACGCCGACGCTCGTCGCGCAGCTGTAAGTGGCCCGCGCCCGCGCCCGCGCGCCGCGGATCCAGGTCCTCCACGGGCCGAACCTCAACTTGCTCGGGACACGGGAGCCCGCGGTCTACGGCACGACGACGCTCGCCGAGATCGACCGCGAGCTGGCCCATCGCGCCCAGGCGCGGGGAGCCGTCCTGCGCAGCGCGCAAACCAACATCGAGGGCAAGCTGGTCGACCTGATCCAGCGCGCCCGCGGCTGGGCGGACGCGATCGTGATCAACCCCGGCGGCTATACCCATACCTCCGTCGCGATCCGGGATGCGATCGAGGCGGTCGGTCTGCCCGCGATCGAAGTCCATCTCTCGAACATCCACGCGCGCGAGCCTTTCCGGCACGAATCGATCACCGCCCCGAAGTGCATCGGGCAGATCTGCGGCTTTGGTGCACAAAGCTACTACCTGGGACTGGACGCGGCCCTGTCGCATGTGGAAGCTACCGTTCGCGATGGCCAAAAAAGGCAAGGACGACGCTGATCAAGACGCTCCGGGGGACGTGGTGGCCATGGCCCGCGGACTCGCGGAGATCGTCTCCGAGCACCACCTGACGGAGCTCGTGATCGAGAGCAACGGCACGACGATCACCGTCCGGCGCGAAGCCGCGATGACGATGGCCGCGCCGATGCAGATGCAGATGCCCATGCAGATGCAGATGCCGATGCACGCGCCGCCTGCGCTCGGGGCACCTGCCGCCGCGCCCGCGGCTGCGGTCGTCGACGACAAGTCGCACGTCGTGACGTCGCCGTTCGTCGGCACGTTCTATCGCAAGCCAAACCCGGACTCGCCGAACTACGTCGCGCTCAACGACCGGATCGAGAAGGGCGCCGTGCTCTGCATCGTCGAGGCGATGAAGCTGATGAACGAGATCGAGGCGGACGTCAGCGGTACGGTGGTCGGGATCCTCGTCGAGGATGGCGCGCCCGTGGAGTACGGGCAGCCGCTGTTCAAGATCGCGGTGTAGAGCGATGTTTCGCAAGGTCCTGGTCGCCAACCGCGGTGAGATCGCGCTGCGCGTGATCCGTGCGTGCAAGGAGCTCGGTCTCGAGTCGGTCGCTGTTCACTCGACGGCCGACGCCGATGCGCTCCACGTGAAGTTCGCGGATCAGGCGGTCTGCATCGGACCGCCGCCGTCGGCGAAGAGCTATCTCAACGTGCCGCAGATCATCTCGGCCGCGGAAGTCACGGGCGCGGATGCGATCCATCCCGGCTATGGCTTTCTCTCGGAGAATGCCGACTTCGCCGAGGTCTGTCGCAAGTGCGGCCTCAACTGGATCGGCCCGTCGCCGGATGCGATGCGGCTGATGGGCGACAAGATCCGCGCGCGCGAGGCGATGGCCAAGGCGGGCGTGCCGATGCTGCCGGGCACCGCGGGCATCCACGACGAGATGCAGCTGCTCGAGGCGGCCGAGCGGATCGGCTTCCCGGTGATCCTGAAGGCGAGCGCCGGCGGCGGTGGGCGCGGCATGAAGATCGTGTTCGAGAAATCGAAGCTCCTCGACGCCTGGTCGGCGGGACGCACCGAGGCGCAGGCCGCGTTCGGCAATCCCGAGATGTTCATGGAGCGGTACTGCGAGAGGCCGCGCCACATCGAGATCCAGGTGATCGGCGACAAGCACGGTCACTACACGCATCTCAACGAGCGCGAGTGCTCGATCCAGCGCCGTCACCAGAAGGTGATCGAAGAGGCACCGAGTGCCGCGTTGTCCGAGGCGACACGCAAGGCGATGTGCGACGCCTCCGTGAAGGCGATCGCGGCGATCGGCTACACGAACGTCGGCACGATGGAGTACCTGCTCGACGCGGACGGCAGCTTCTACTTCATGGAGATGAACACGCGGCTCCAGGTCGAGCACCCGGTGACCGAGCTCGTCACCGGCCTCGATCTCGTGCGCGAGCAGATCAAGATCGCGGCGGGAGAGCCGCTGTCGTGGAACATCGAGGAAGGCCGCAAACCGCGCGGGCACGCGATCGAGCTCCGCGTGAACGCCGAAGACCCGGTGTCGTTTGCGCCCTGGCCGGGCAAGATCACCGCGCTCCACATGCCGGGTGGTCTCGGTGTGCGTGTAGATACGCACGTGTATGCAGGCTACGTCGTGCCGCCGAACTACGACTCGCTGCTCGCCAAGGTCATCGTCCACGACGTCGACCGACCCGCTGCGATTCGCCGTGCGCGACGCTGTCTCGACGAGATGGTGATCGAGGGCCCGCGCACCAACATCCCGTTCTTGCGTCGGATCATCAACAACCCCGACTTCATCAAGGGCGACTTCGACACCGGTTTCGTGGCTCGCCTGCTCGCCGAGCGTCCGTCCGCAGCCTGAGCGGACGTACAGCGCCGCCCAGCAGAAACTCGTACCTGCCGACCGCTGATCACATGTGCGCGGGCCGCGGCGCAACGCTCGGGAAATGCTCGTGCTTTTCCTTGACCCACTGGCGCGCCGGTCCGTATGATTTTCCCGATGCCGGGGCATATTTCCGTGTGCCCTGTACTCATTCACCTGTGATGCGCCGCACCAGGAGCCCTCAGTAAGACCGTGGCCTTCAACAAAGAAAAGGTCATGGATGCGGCGCGCAAATTTGTCGACAAGGGACAGATCGACAAGGCCGTGAAGGAGTACCTGCGGATCGTCCACGAGGATCCGAAGGACGTCCGCGTGTGGCTCAAGATCGGCGACCTCTACGCGAAGAAGGGTGCGAAGCAGGACGCGATCGAGACCTATCTCAAGGTCGCGCGCTTCTATCACGAGCAAGGTTTCTTCCTCAAAGCGGTCGCGGTCTACAAGCAGATCCTCAAGCTCGATCCGCGTCTCGTCGACGTGATCCTGAAGCTCGCCGAGCTCTATCGCCAGCTCGGCTTGATGTCCGATGCGATGCAGCACTTCGAGTCGGTGGCCGCGCATTTCCATCGCGAAGGCAACACGAAGGAAGCGCTCGCGACGGTCAAGAAGCTCGTCGATCTCGATCCCGAGAACATCGCGACGCGCATCAAGCTCGCGGAGCTGTACTCGAAGGAAGGCATCGTCGAGGACGCGGCGAACGAGTTCCAGGTCGCGTGCGAGCAGCTGCGCCGGCAGGGACGCCAGGACGACTTCCTCAAGGTCGCGGAGCGTCTGCTCTGGCACAAGCCGGATAATCATTCGCTGAACCGCGAGCTCGCGGGCCTCTATCTGCGCCGCAACGATCCGCGCCGTGCGCTGCAGAAGCTGCAGGCGTGCTTCAAGGCGGACCCGCGCGACGTCGAGACGCTCGGTCTGCTCGCGCAGGCCTTCCAGGCGCTCGACCAGAAGGCCAAGACCGTCAGCGTGCTCAAGGAGCTCGCGCGCGTTCACACCGAGAACAAGCAGAAGGACAAGGCGGGCGAGGTGTTCCGCAAGATCCTCGAGTTCGTCCCGAAGGATCCGGACGCGATGGAGTTCCTCGGACCGGCCGCCGCGACGCCGGTGCCTGCGGTACGTCCGCCCGCGCCGCCGGTGCGCGCGTCGACGCCGCTGCCGATCGCCGTCAAATCTGCGACGGAGAACGCGAAGTTCAACATCACGACCGATCTTCCGGCGTTCCGCAGCCCGGCTGCGAACATGACCGGCTCGATGCCGCTCGTCGACGAGCAGAGCCTGTCGGGCGTCGACTTTGCGCTGCCCGAGTACGACGATGCCGACTTCTCGGCCGACATGGAGCCTGCACCGGATCCGCGGCAGACGTCCGCGGCGGGCGAGCGTCACGCCGAGGAGATCTCGAAGATCCTCGCCGAGACCGATGTCTACGTGAAGTACGGCCTCCACCAGAAGGCCGTCGATCACCTGCGCCGCGTGTTCACGCTCGATCCGGAGAACGTCGAGGCGCACGAGCGGCTCAAGGACATCTTCGTCTCGCAGGGTCGCGAGCAGGAAGCCGAGGTCGAGCTGCTGAAGCTCGCCGAGGTCGTCGCGCCGGCAGATCCGGATCGCGCCGAGTCGTATCTCCAGGAGCTGCTCGCGATCAACGGCACGCACACCGGTGCGTTCGAGCTCGCGCGGCGGTTCCGTCTGCGCGTGGCGCGGATGAGCTCGGTGTCTGCCGAGGTCGAGTACGGGCTGTCGGCCGGTGGCGGCGTTGCCGCGGTCGAAGCGGATCCCGACGAGCTCGCGCTCGACGACGGACCGCGCGGCGGTGGTCAGCGTCCGATGGGGATCGCACGTGGCGGCAGTCCCGCATCGCGCGACTCCGTCGATGACTTCGATGCGCACGAGCTGGTCGGTCGCGTGGCGCACGGCAGCCCGGCGCCGAGCCGGCCACCGCAGCGCCCGAACGATCAGAACTTCGATCTCGAGTTCGAGCCATCGCCGTCGCAGTCGACGCGCCAGATGTCCCCGGCGCATGCCGAGGCGCTCGCGCGCGCGGTGCCCGGCGAGCAGTACGACCCCGCGTATGCGGTCGATCGGCAGCTCGATGACGGCGAGATCGGCGACGAGATCGATTCCGAGGTGGCCGCCGAGCTCGCGCACACCGGACCCGACGGCGAGGATCTGCCGTTCGATCCCGACGAGGCGCGCCGGTTCGACATGGGCGTTCCCGGCAGCACCCAGCCGGTCGACGTCAACGGCTTCGAGGAGACCGATCTCCCCGCGGTCGGTGACACCACGAGCGCCGGCTACGATCCGTCCGACGACGCGCTCTCCGTCTCCGGTAGCTACGACCCGTACGGCACCGAGGCCGTGCAGACGCCGCCGTACGATCCGACGCAGTCCCACGCGGTCGATACCAGCGGTCACGAGTACGACGACGGTGTCGTCGAGCAGCCGCGCGCGGAGAGCCTGGTCGAGGACGATCTCGACGAGGCCGACTTCTACTCGGGGCAGGGCATGTACCCCGAGGCCGTCGACGTCCTCCACGTCCTGCTCGAGCGCTATCCGAACCATCCGCTGATCCTCAACAAGCTGCGCGACATCGAGATGCTGATGGGCGGCGTCGAGGAGCCGATCGAGGTCGCCCACGATTCGATCGAGCAGGAGATGCCGACCGTCGGTGCCGACGAGGCGCTCGATCTCGACGAGATCGAAGAAGTCGAGATGGACGATCTCGAGGAGGTCGAACCGGTACCCGAGGCTCCGCACAAGAAGAAGCGCGGCCCGACGGTCATGCTCGAGAAGCCCGTCGACGAGAGCGATGCCGAGACGCACTACGATCTCGGCCTCGCGTACAAGGAGATGGGGTTGATGGACGAGGCCATCAAGGCCTTCGAGAAGGCCGTGCGTGCGCCCGGCCGCGAGGTCGGTTGCCGCGTGATGATCGGCCTCTGCCATCGCGAGCAGGGCAACTCGTCCGAGGCGATCCACCAGTTCAAGCAGGGCCTCCACGCGGAGCCCTCCGATCGCGAGCGGCAGTCGCTGTATTACGAGATTGCTGTCACCTACGAGACGATCGGTGACATCGGCGAGGCGCTGTACTACTTCGAGATGGTGCTCAAGCGCGACCCTGGCTTCGCGGACGTCAACCAGCGCGTCGCGCATCTGCGGGCCCAGGGCGGCCACGCGCAGCACACCGACGACGATATCTGATCTCGTTCGCCTCGCCGTAGGTGGTAAGCCTGGCTCATGACGAGCCGCAACGAGTCCGACAGCATGGGCAGCGTCGAGGTCGACGAGGCTCGGTACTGGGGCGCCCAGACGCAGCGCTCGCTCGAGAACTTCCGGATCGGCGTCGAGAAGATGCCGCGCGAGCTGATCAGCGCGCTCGCGACGATCAAGAAGGCGGCGGCGCAGGTCAACCAGGATCTGGGCTTGCTGCCGGCGGAGCTCGCGACGCTGATCGCTCAGGCGGCCGACGAGGTCGTCAACGGCGGTCACGACGGCGAGTTCCCGCTCGCGGTGTGGCAGACCGGCAGCGGCACGCAGACGAACATGAACGTCAACGAGGTGATCTCGAACCGCGCGATCGAGCTCGCCGGTGGTGCGCGCGGCTCGAAGAAGCCGGTGCATCCGAACGATCACGTGAACATGTCGCAGAGCTCGAACGACGTGTTCCCGACGGCGATGCACATCGCGATCGCGGCGCGGATCGACGCGGGGTTACTGCCGGCCGCGATGCAGCTGCGCCAGACCCTCGCGGCCAAGGCGGAGGCGTTCGCCGACATCGTCAAGATCGGCCGCACGCACCTCCAGGACGCGACGCCGCTGACCCTCGGCCAGGAGATCAGCGGCTGGGTCGCGCAGATCGATCACGGGATCTCGGCGATCCGCGCGACGCTGCCCGCGCTGTACGAGCTGGCGCAGGGCGGGACGGCGGTCGGCACCGGGCTCAACAGCCATCCGCAGTTCGCCGAGCGGGTGGCCGCGAAGATCGCGCAGCTCACGGGTCGGCCGTTCGTCACGGCGAACAACAAGTTCGCCGCGCTGGCGTCGCACGATGCGATCGTCGCGTGCCATGGCGCGATCAAGACGCTGGCGACCAGCCTGATGAAGATCGCCAACGACGTGCGCTGGCTCGCGAGTGGGCCGCGCAGCGGGCTCGGGGAGCTGGCGATTCCCGAGAACGAGCCGGGCAGCTCGATCATGCCGGGCAAGGTCAATCCGACCCAGGCCGAGGCCATGACGATGGTGTGTGCTCAGGTGATGGGCAATGACGTCGCGATCTCGATCGGCGGCGCGATGGGCAACTTCGAGCTCAACGTGTTCAAGCCGATGATCGCGCACAACGCGCTGCAATCGATCCGGCTGCTCGGTGATGCGTGTGCGTCGTTCGACGAGCACTGTGCGCGAGGGATCGAGCCGGTGAGGGCAGAGATCCAGCGCAAGCTCGACGGCAGCCTGATGCTGGTGACCGCGCTCGCGCCCCACATCGGCTACGACAAGGCGGCGAAGATCGCCAAGCACGCTCATCAGCACGGCACGAACCTGCGGGAGTCGGCGATCGAGCTCGGCTACGTGACGCCCGAGCAGTTCGATGCGTGGGTCAAACCCGCGGACATGACGCGGCCGGGCTGAGCGTCAGCGCGTGCCGCCGAGCCGCATCGCGAGGTTCGTCGCCGTGACCCGATGCACGACCATGGTCACCATCGACGGGCTGAACCCATCGAACGTGACCTCGAGCTGATCGAGGCCGTCGAAGTGGAGGCGGTCCGCGGTCAGCAGCACGGGGCCGAGGCGGAGATCCTTGATCGTGGTGTCGACGCTGCCGATCGCACCGCTCAGCGCGCCCGGTCCGTGGTTCGAGATCCCGCCGGTGACCCGCAGATCGACCATCCCGGGCTGATCCTCGCCACCGAACATGATCAGGCCACCGCCGACCTCGAGCGAGCGCGGCGCGAGCAACGACAGCGCGATGTCGATCGCCTCGACGGTCAGCGACTGCAGCGTCTTCCGCTTGTCGTCATCGCGCATCATCCCGGTCAGCGTGGGCCGCTGCTTGCGGAACCGGTAGTCGGCGAGCGAGCGCACCGGGACGCGACCGAAGGAGGCGAGGGTCTCGGCCTCGGCATCGAGCTTCCACGTGACCAGCTCGCGGCCACCGCCGAAGATCGGGACCTTCCACTTGAGCGCGAGGTGATCCTTCTCGTGGTTGATGTCGAGGAACGCGCCTTCGAGCCAGTCGAGGCTGTTCTCGAGGGCGCGGAAGTCGAGGCTGCCTTCCTGGACCGGAACCTGGAGCTTCTGATCGAGCGTGCGCTTCTTGATCACCGGCAGATCGAGGACGACCTTGACGGTCAGGTTGATCTGACCCGACAGGCTGTCGAGGAACCGCAACTTGTCCTGGCGCAGCTTCTCGGGCTCGAGCGGCGCCGGAGCTGGAGACGGTGCGTTCGCGCCGCGGCCGAACGGTCCCTTGACCGACAGCTTCATCTCCGAGAGCGAGACGTGCGGGGCGACGAGCTCGACGCCGCTCTCGGCGCGCGTCAGCATGAGCCCGTGGGACATCTCGATGCGGTCGACCGCCATCTCGAACCGGCCGTTGTCGTCGCGGATCCACGCATTGCCGAGCGACGCCGCGTCGGCGGTCCAGCGCAGCGTATCGAGCCGACCCTCGAGCCCGTCGAAGATGCAGTCGGCGACGCCGTAGCCGACCGCACCACTGCGGCCCTCGATGTTGTGGGACTCGGCGCGGGGGAACAGGAGCCTGCGGCCCTGATCGTCGCCCGCGAAGCCGAAACGTTGAACCTTGATGTCGGTCTCGACGCGATGAGGCACAGCGGCCTGATGGTACGCCCCGTCCCCGAGGCGGGGTACTGAAGCGGGCTTCAAGCTGCCTTTCTGACACGGAGATTCGACTACCCGGTCGTGGTGACGCATCAGCGCGCACTGTGCCGATGTGCGCGATGCGTGCCGCGCGCGGCGGTCTCGTGCGGCGGCCGGGGCTCGATGGAATCCGCGCTCGCGGCAGCGCGCGCGACAACCACCCTCGGTAGCAGCCGCATCCGCATCGGGTACGGCGTTTGCTTTTCTACGGATCGTCTACGCCCGTGTGCAGCGGGCGGCCGGGCCCCTGACCTACCCCGTCGGGGCTCGGCACATTTTCGGAGTCAGTCGAACACGACGGTCTTGCCGGCGTACACGAGAATCCGATCCTCGAGGTGACAGCGGACGGCGTGGGCGAGGACCTGCTTCTCGAGATCGCGGCCCTTGCGCACGAGATCTTCGACCAGGTCGCGATGGGTCGAGCGGATCACCGCCTGCTCGATGATCGGTCCCTGATCGAGATCCGCGGTCACGTAGTGGCTGGTCGCGCCGATCAGCTTGACGCCCTTCTCGTAGGCCTGCTTGTACGGATTGACGCCGACGAACGCCGGCAAGAACGAGTGGTGGATGTTGATGATCCGCGATGGGAACCGCGCGACGAATGCCGGCGACAGGATCTGCATGTAGCGAGCAAGCACGATCAGATCGAGGCTCGACGTCAGCTCGATCGCGGCCGCCTCCGCGTGGTCCTTGGTCTCCGCGGTCACCGGCAGGTGGTGAAACGGGATCCCGAAGTGCGCCGCGATCGGCCCGGCGTCAGGATGATTGGAGATCACCATCGCGATCTCGCACGCGAGCTCGCCGGCGCGATGGCGCAGCAGCAGGTCGTACAGGCAGTGCTCCTGCTTCGACGCGAAGATCGCGATCCTGCGCACGCGGTTGCCGTACGACAGCTTCCAGTCCATCCCGAACCGCTCCCCGACCTCGCGGATCCCGTTCTCGAGCGAGGTGCGGTCGGTGGTCAGCGATGACAGATCGAAGCGCAGGCGCTGGAAGAACATCGACGCGATCGGATCGGAGTGCTGATCCGAATCGAGGATGTTCGCTCCGTGGCCGTACAGCACCTGCGCCAGGGATGCAACGAGCCCCTTGCGATCAGGGCAGGACACCAGCAGGGTCGCGACGTCCTCGCTCATGGCACGGCGATATCGATCAGGACCCGCATCGCCCGGGCGACGCTAACACGCGCTCGCGAGAGCTGAAACGAATGATGGCGTGCGGGGAGTCATCCGATCGGGAGAAAACCTGTCTACTACATGCGACTCCCGGCCTCCGCGTCACGTCCGGATGGCATCAACCCGACCGCCTGGTCTCACAGCACAGGAAGTACTCATGTCACGTTCAATGTCTGCAGCTTCTCTCGTTCTCGGATTGCTCGTCAGCCTCACGACGGCGTGCAAGAGCGGTGCGTCCGAGCCGCCCGCTCCCCCGCGGTTCACCGGCCCCGTCACGGCCGAGCGGGTCGTCAAGGCGGGCGCGATCGCCGATCAAGACGACCTCTCGTGGACCCGCGCGGTCGCCCTGATCGAGGCGGAGGCCGGCGCCCCGATCACATCGAACGGCGACCTGCGGAGCTGGGGCGTCGTCGAGAACGACACCTGCACGTATCTCGAGATCGAGAAGTCGAAGAAGCGCGACGCGGTCGGAAGCGTTTCGAAGCAGCCACTGATCAAGAAGGCCGACTTCGAGGGCGGCGGTGGCAACTATGCCGTGTGCGTAGCGAAGGTACAGGCGAAGTAGCTCGCGGATCGTGCCCCCCCGGCACAGGTAGCAACGTGGGGGAACCATTCGGGATACCGGCGCTGAAGTAGACTCTCGACCGGCGCCGGCAGATCGCAGATGATGCGCCGATGAGGAACGCCCTTGGCGCTGTCGTGTTGTTTGCGATCGGTTGTGGCAACGACGGAGGGATGAACACGGGCGTCGATGCGGCGCCGGTCGTCGATGCTCCGGGCGCGACCGATCCGGACGCCGCGGCACCACCGGCGGACTTCACGAAGCTGATCGGCCGCACCTGGACGCTCGCCGGTGGGCAGCTGGACACCTATGTCTGCATGCGCGCGACGGTCGCGGCTGATACGTACATCACCAACATCGTGGCGCAGGCGCCGTCGGGCACGCATCACACGGTGCTCTCGATCGCGACCGGCAACGTCGCGGGTCCCGACGGTGAGTACGACTGCGATGTCGGCGAGCTCGGCACCCAGATGCTGTACGCCTCCGGCGTCGGCACCTCGCCGCTCGACTTCCCCACCGGCGTGGGCGTGAAGATCGCGGCCGGCACGCAGATCCATCTCAACCTGCACCTGTTCAACGCGACCGATGGAACGCTGACCGGCGATTCCGGGATCTTCGTGAAGGCGCAGGCGACGCCGCCCGCGACGCTTGCCGAGATGGCCTTCGCGGGAAAGTTCGACGTCCGCATTCCACCGACCAACATGCCGGCGAACGTCGGCCCTGCCATGAGCGGTTGCGACGCGCCGAATGACTTCAAGCTGTTTGCCGTCTGGCCGCACATGCACAAGCTGGCGACCCACCAGAAAATGACGATCACACGTAACGGCACGACGACCGTCATCCATGATCAGGACTTCCACTTCGAAGAGCAGACCTACTACAAGCAGACGCCGGAGTTCCAAGTGCTGACGGGTGACCAAATCCGCGTCACCTGCACGTACATCAACAACACAGGCGCAATGGTCGGCTTCGGTGACAGCTCGAACAACGAGATGTGCTTCACCGGCATGTATCGCTACCCCGCAGCGGTTCCGGCGACGGGCCTGTTCGACTGCACCGATACTCGGGGCTTCGGCTTCTAGACGTCAGGGCGTTCCCGGGCAGCCGAACGTCGTGAGGTCCGGCGCGCCGTCGGTCTTGCGGATCCGCAGGCGCAGCTCGTAGTGCCACGGATCTCCGGACTCGGCATCGAGCGTGTACGCGTCGATCCGGCAGTACCAGTAGGCAGGATCTGCGGGCGGATCGATCGGCGCGAGCTCGGTCGGGAACTCGCCGCAGGTTCCGGTCAGGCGGTACTCGTCCTGCGAACCGGGCTCGGGCGTGGTGTTCTGCACGAGCATCGCGAGGTACTCGCCGAGGGTTTGATCGGTCGGGCAGCCGCGCTCCGTCGTCGAGGTTGCGTCGAAGCGAAGGCCGGTATGCGGCGCGAGCGCGGCGCGAATGCCGGCGAGATCGGGCGGCGTCACCGATGCAGATCCACCCGCGTTGGTGGGCGGTGCGGGCGGGGGAGAACCGCCACAGGCGGCGACGAACACGATCCAGGCGGCCTTCACGCGGTCGACGATACGCTACGGCACGACCGTGCAGTGCGTGTCGGGATTGCTGGTGGAATGACTCGCGGGGTGAATGCCGACGCGACCACCGGGCGCGAGCCGGAGGTCGGCCACACAGCGGCGGATGCTGCCGCTCGCGTCGGGCTTCAGCTCGAACACGATCTCGCGGATCCCGGGTTCGGTCTCGATGACCTCGGCCGGCACGGTCACCGAGGTCACGCACGGCTGCGTGCGCAACCATGCCGCGAGGGGCTCGCTGGCATCGGACAGCTGGTCGGCCTCGGCTTCGATCAGCGCGCCGTGCGCCGAGTGACCTGCGGGCTCGAGGTCGCCGGCGATCACCGAGGCGCAGAACTCGGCCGGTGGTCGGGATGGCTGCGCGGCATGATGCGGCCCACACGCAGAGAGGGCCACCGAGAGCACGAGCCAGAGCGAAGGGGAGGGCATGTTCGAGAAACGCACGAGGCCCGCAGAATGGCAGTTCTGATTGCCTGCGGCCGAACCTATCGCCCGCGCGGCCATGGTGTGAACGGGGGCGACGTCGCGGGTGCCCGAGTCTCCGTGATCGTCAGCGCTCGCGCGTGACCGTGACATCGAGATCTTCATCGCCGCACATGTCGTTGGTGCTGTCGTCGTACCAGCGGTCGTCCGCCTTCGAGCCGACGACGGACGCGCCGGTCGCCATGTGCACCATCACACGCTGCTGCTTGGTTCCTGTTCTGCCGTAGAGCCGCAGATCGAGGCAGCACACGCCCTCGCGAATCGCGGCTCCCAGCTCGGGCGCATCGTTCTGCCCAGGCTTGAGGCCGAGCGCGGGGACCAACGGCCTGGCATCGAAGGTCGACTTGCGACCCTCGCTCGTCACCTTCAGCACGGTGGACACCGGCTTGGTGAGGACGCAGCTCATCGCGCGCGGCGCGAGCTCGATCCGGTAGCGACCGACGATGCTCGTGCACGGTTGATCCGTCGGTGACGGAGCGGCGCACTTCTTCGAGAGCAGGGCCGGCGCGTCGTCGGGTGCGTTCGCGATCAGGACGAGAGCGAGGAGGACGGCGGCCTACATGCCGTTTGATATCCCACGCGGGAGTGACCACCGCGAGCGGTACGATCTGACGCGAGCCGTCGGCACTCGTGCGATGGTTGCTGCATGATCTACGACAACATCACGCAGCTGATCGGCCGCACCCCGATCGTGCGTATCAACCAGCTCGCGCCCGCCAACGTCACGATGTACGTGAAGGTCGAATCCTTCAACCCGGGCGGGTCAGTCAAGGATCGCCTCGCCCTCGGCATCATCCTCGACGCGGAGCGCAGCGGTGCGCTCAAGCCCGGGCAGACCGTGGTCGAAGCGACGTCGGGCAACACCGGCATCGCGCTCGCGATGGTGTGTGCTGCGCGGGGCTATCCGTTCGTCGCGACGATGGCGGAGACGTTCTCGCAGGAGCGCCGGATGATCATGCGCGCGTACGGCGCGAGGGTGATCTTGACGCCGGGTGCCGAGCGCGGCAGCGGCATGGTGCGCAAGGCCAAGGAGCTCGCCGAAAAGAACGGCTGGTTCCTCGCCCGCCAGTTCGAGAACGAGGCGAACCCCGCCTATCACCGGCAGACCACCGGTCCCGAGATCCTCGAGGACTTCGCGGGCAAGCGGCTCGATTACTTCGTCACCGGCTGGGGCACGGGCGGCACGCTGACCGGCGCGGGCCAGGTCCTCAAGGTCGCGCGCCCCGACATCAAGATCGTCGTGTGCGAGCCGGCCGCCGCGCAGCTGCTCGGCGGTGCCGAGTTCAAGCCGCACAAGGTCCAGGGCTGGACCCCGGACTTCGTCCCGGCCGTCCTCGATCGCACCGTGTTCGACGACCGGCTCGCGGTCGAAGACGCCGATTCGATCGCCACCGCTCGCGCGCTCGCGCAGCGCGAAGGTCTGTTCGTCGGCATCTCGTCGGGCGCGACGTTCGCCGCCGCGCTCCAGGTCGCGAAGTCAGCGCCCGCGGGCAGCGTCATCCTCGCGATGCTCCCCGATACCGGCGAGCGCTACCTGTCGACGCCGCTGTTCGAGGGCGTCAACAAGGACTCCGACGCCGAGCTGTAGGCCTGGCGCATTTCGCAGCGGCGCCGTCGGTCGCGCGCGATGAGCGTTGCGGTACGCTCGAACGCCATGGCCGGCCGTACCCCCCGCGATGAGGCAACGACCGCAAATGACGGCGATCTTGCGCCGTATGAAGCCGCTCGCCCCACGGAGGCCATGGCCCCGCTCGATCTCGCGCGACTCATTCACGAGGTCGCCGGTGCCGCGTCCGAGCCGGAGATCGAAGTGTCGGTCGACGGAGCAAGCGCTCCACCGGTCGAGGTCTCGCCCGCTGCGACCCAACCCGCCGCAGAGGACGTCGAAGTACCCCGGGTCTCCGCCCGACGCCCCCCGGCTCCGGCAGGACGGGGTGCGCTCTGGCTCGTGATCGGGCTCGTGCTCGCCGCGGTCGCCATCGCGGTGCTTGTACAGCTCTAGACCGTGTCAGGCGGGTTCGGCCTCAACGCCGGGTACGTGTTCTGAAAAAACGTTTCCGGAGCGGCGCCGGCGTACGGCCCAGGCGCTGGTCGTCGATGCGCCGACGACGAAGTGAGCCGCGCGATGAGGGGGGGGGAGGTCTTGAGCGTTCTGTGCCCTACGACACGACGTAAACGTTGCCGTCCTCTTCGAGCGAGCCACTCAGGCCCCTGCGTTCGGCAGCAGCCGTCGCGAGGACACGCTCGAGCTTCTCGACCGCAGCGATGACGTCAGGAGGACCGAAAAAGCTGCGTGCCGGCGGCTCGGTGAGGTGTGAGTTCAATCGGCGCTGGGCATGCAGGAGGAGCGCGCCTGCGGAAGTCAGCTGAAGCTCGCGAGCATAGAGCGCAAGGAGGGGCAGCCGAGTCATGACGTCTTGCCCGTCCCACCAGGCGGACGTCTTGTCGAACCCGAAGAAGCCAAACAGCGCTGCGAGCGACGCGTCGAGAACATCTCGCGACGGCTCGCCACGCAGCGCGTACGAAGCAAGTTGTGCCAGGAATTGCCCGTGCATCCGGGTGCCGCTGGGCTGGACCGGTTTCGCGAAGGGCTTCCGGAAGCTCTTTGGCAGGAGTGTTTCGACCTGTGCCCAGTTTCCACGAAGGGCAGCGATGAGCGGCTGCATCGGTGTCTCCCCGGCGAGATCCTCGGTGAGGCCTGCGGCTAGCGCATCATCGCTGCCGTCAGCAAGCCAACGGAGCCATGCTCGATCGTGCGCCGGAGAGCTCGGGTCGACGGCGACGGCCTTCACGAGCTCATGTCCTTCGGTCGGTGTTTCAAGACAGAGAATGGTGATCGAGATCGCGTTCACGAGCGACGTGCGCAGCTCAGCCTGCAGCTCTGTCGCCGCCATCATCGGTGACCGGAGCCGACCGGCCGACTTCATCTGATCGACGACCAGCCATGCCTCTTCCCAGGGAGAGAGATAGGTCAGCACCGTCGCGCCGGGCTGCCGATAGCTACGGCCCCTTCCAAGAGCTGGCCGGACCTCGAGCATGGACCGCTGCGAGCGAAGCTCGCTCAAGCACGTTCGAACCTTGCCGAGTCGATCGTGAACGTCCGCAGGTTCAATCCTCTGCGCGGTGGCTACCAGGCTGCGCGCGTCGTTCTGGTCCTCTCCAGCCGCCGACTCCCTAGGAAGCCAAGACTCGAGCAGGAATCGTTCGTGAAGTGACAGCGTGACCTGCACGCCGCGTTGTAGCTCAAGCCGTGGCGATCGTGGATCTCATGCGCTGGATAACGCCGGCCAGATCCCAACCGGCGCCTGGCGCTAGCGACACTTGTCGGCGTCACTCATCGTCGTCGCTCCGAGCATGCATCGCCGCCGTGCCTCGGACCACGCGCCTTGGTCGCACGCCGCCTCGACCTGGTCGGGCATCGTGGAGCGTGCGCGTTTGATCGCGTCGACCCTGCGCTGCCGAGCCTCGGGATCCAGGTTCTCCCAGGTTGCCGGGTCTGGCTGCATCAACGAAACGACATGGTTGCCGACCGCGGCGCAGCTCATGTCGTTTCCGGTGTAGGGCGCCTGAGGTTGTGCGGTCGTCGGTGGCCTGATCCCATCCGGTGGAGCGAACCGCGCACATTCGACCCCAATGGTGAACGTCTCGCTGGCTGCCGCAATGCACGCACGGTAGTCCATCGACCAGTTCTGCGTCGAGCACGCCTCGTCGACCTGAGAGCTGATCTTCTGGATGTCCAGCTCGATTTGCTCTGGTGTGAGTTGTGCGATGTCCGGCTGCGCCTGCATCCCGAGGTCCGCGATGTGGCGTGCGATGGTGTTGCACGCGAGTGGTGCGCCCACGCCCGCAGGCGCACGTGGCGCCTTCGCTCCGGTGGCCGCAGTGCCACTCGATGCGGACGACACCGGCGCGATGCCTACGGGCATCTGCGCGACGCGACTCGTGTTCCCGTGCTCGGCCAGGCTGATGCCTTCGGCCAAGCTGATGTGCGGAGGCGCGGGTTCGGCGCCAGATCGCTGGACGACGTATCCGGTCCCCACAATTGCGGCGGTGACGCCAAGTGCTGCTCCGATCTTCGTCTTCAACATGGTCGATCCTCTCGTGCTCGTGGTTGACGCATCGACCTGGGAAGAAACTCCAACCATCGCGATCGCGGCCAGCACGGCGGCAGCGAGATCACGGCGCGGCCGTTGACGTTCGAGCGTTCGCTCGACAAGTCCCGACACCCCGTCAGCGAGATGCTGACGGCCGCGGGACAGCCGCTGGTGCGTCGCGTCCTCGCTGATTCCGAGAGCCTGTGCGACCGACTTCACCGACTGGTGCTCACAGTAAAAGAGCACCAGCGGTTCACGATAGGTCGCTGGCACGCGCGCGAGCGCGCTCGCGACCACCTGCTCCGCTTGCTGATCGCTGACCGCATCGAACGGACCGTACTCGGACACCAGATCGTGGTCGTCGAGCGCGGTCTCTCGTCCGTGCCGCCGCCGCGCCGCTCGCGCCAGATTGCGCGCGATGCCGCACAACCAAGCCGGCAGTCGATCAATCTCACGCAACGCCGCAAGCTGCCGCCACGCAGTCACAAACGTGTCCTGCGCGACGTCCTCGCTGAGCGTTCGATCGCGTGTCCCGCTGTACGAAACTGCGATGACTGCACGCTGGTAGCGTTCGACGATCTCGCCGAAGGCCGTCGCGTCTCCGCGCCGGCTGGCCGCGATCAGCTCGGCATCTGTGCTCGCTCTTCCCATGTCACCTGGTAGTGCGGGCACCGGCCGATGTCTGACAACAAATCGTAGAAAACGAAAGCGTGAGGAGACCAGGGGTTGTACGACGTCGGAGACCCGAGCAGGGGCACGTACGTGATGCGCAGCATGCTACGCACGTTCGGTTCAACCTCGATCACCCTTGACTTCGCCCACGATGCCGCTAGGTTAGGCGGGCTCTGCGGGATTAACTCAGCGGTAGAGTGTCAGCTTCCCAAGCTGAAGGTCGCCGGTTCGAATCCGGTATCCCGCTCAAGATT
>JAQBQE010000014.1 GCA_028287135.1 Myxococcales bacterium | reverse complement strand
CGAAACGACGAAGGGTCCGCACGCGTGCGGACCCACCGGACTGCGAGCGACTCTGGCTAGAAGATCGGGCCAGCGACGCAGGACGCGATGTCGAAGAACATGAAGGCGAGCGCCTTCTCCTGCGGCGACAGCGTCGTCCCGCCGCCGCAGCTGTCGGGGTAGTCGCCCTGCATCGGTCCACCGGACACGTGCATGTCGGAGAACACGACCTTGCCGCAGCGAGCTACCGGAGGGGCTTCGTTCGGCGTCGTGAACTGGAACATCTGTGGGTACTCCTGGCCGCCCATCGGCCAGTAGACCCAGCGCTCTGCCTTGGTGTTGTCGACGCCGGTCGCGGTCTGCTTGCCGGTGCTGTTCTGGATCGGCACGACGCCGCGCATCCCGGCCGGTGAGCCCATCACGTTGAGCATCCACGTCGCGAACGCGCCGCCCTTGGGGTTGTTGACCTCGTCGATCTGATCCGACGGTGTGGTGAACGTGGTGCCGCTGTTGTTCCAGGTCGCGATCTGCGGCCACACCGCAGGGGCCTGGTTACCACCACCCTCCGTGCTGCCTTCGATCCAGATGTTGTGCCAGTGCGACATGAACACACGGCCGCCGAAGTCCGCGTAGGACTTCATCGCGTCGAGCGCCGCCTGCGGCTTGGTGTCGGGATTCTGACCGCCCTCGCACGAGAGGATCACGATGTCGTAGCTCTTAAGCTTGGGGACGTCTTGCCAGAACGGGGTTGCCGATGGGATCTGGCCGCTACCGCCGGCGTAGCCCGACTTGAACTGGCCGACGCCGTTGCCCTCATACAGGTGGATTCGACCGGTGGAGCCATCCTTGTTGATCTCGGTGTCGTCGATGCCGAGCTTGCGCACGAGACACTCGAGGGAGTCGGCGGCGCCGGTGGTGATCGCGATCTGCGGCATATCGCCTTCGGACTTGTTCTTCGGCAGCCGGGTCTCCGTCGGGGTCAGCGCGGTGTCGGCGCACTGGGCGACGTTCGGGATCGTGATCTGACGGCGCCACTTGCCGATCGAGATCACGAGCGGGATGTTCGCGCCGGCGGGCACATCCGAGAGGGTGAACTTGCCGGCCTCGTCGGTCTGGACCTTCGACAGCGGATAGCCGGGGAGGGTGTCGGTGCAGCGATCGCAGACCGCGCCCTCGGTCTGCGGCGGCAGCGGGCGGTTCGGCACGTAGACGTTGGCGCCGTAGAGCGGCAGCGTCCCGTTCGGGGCGAACACGGTGCCGGTGATCGTGGTCGGCGCCATGCCCATCGCATCGCACTTGACGATGTTGCACTCGAGGCCATCGCACTCGTCCTCGCCGATGCAGCGGCCTTCCGGCGTGCAGCGATAGCCGTCGCCACACTCCTCGCCGCCCTGCGTGCACAGCGCGTCGCACTGGCCGTCACCGGTGCAGTGGTACCCGCCGGGGCACGTGTTCGGCGCACCCGGCGCGGGATCGCACATCGTCATGCACGCGGCAGGCGCGGGCACCACGTTGTCGCAGACGCTCTGACCAGGGTTGTTGGATCCGCCACAGGCGGCAGCTACGACGGTGATCAAAAGGATGGCTACCCGCATGGGCCCAATAGTACCCGTTGGCCGCGGGCGGTCGCCACTATCAGGTTCTGCGCCCTACTTGCAGGCCATCCCTGCGAGATCAGTCACACCCGAGGGTGAGTCAGTCGACGGAGCGCAGCGAGGCTGCGATCGAGCGCATCATCGAGGTCTCGAACGTCTGCGTCGCAGCGTCGGACTCGCCGATCGCCGGTCCGACCCGGAACGATCCCGCACAGCGGAGGGCGCCGGTCGCCGGGTCGAACGCGTAGGCGACGCC
This sequence comes from Myxococcales bacterium, assembly GCA_028287135.1. Classification (GTDB taxonomy): domain Bacteria; phylum Myxococcota_A; class Polyangia; order Haliangiales; family Haliangiaceae; genus JABFXX01. The sequence goes on along the minus strand of JAQBQE010000014.1, from coordinate 39,930 downwards.
GGTCGCCGGGCCGGGGAGCGGCGTCGAGCTGGTGATCCGGGCCACCACGAACGAGCTCGCGAGCGAGCGCACGATCCGCTGGCGGCCTTCGTCGGTCCGGAACCGGCCGCGCTCGGCCGCGGCGATCATGTGGTCGATCTCGTCGCGCGCGAGGACATCGAGCCCGTCGAGCGCTTCACCTGGAAGCACGATCACGCGGGTCGTCACCGCCGCATCCGGATCGTCGCTCGTCGGCGAGGCCGCGGTGTCATCGATCGTGAGCTCGCACGCTCCGGCGCCGGTCATCGTCTCGAGCGCGGGCGGAGAGAACCGCCCGAGCGCTCCGAGCAGCCGCGGCATGCCGCGCGTCCAGCGCTCCGAATCCGCGGCAAGCGCGCTGCGCTCCGCGGCGTCGGCGATGACCGGGTACGTGGTCTCGAGGTCGGCACGCTCGGTGCGCGCCGCGAGGAGCATGAATGCGGTGACGCCGGTCGCGACGAGCGCGCCTGCACCGGCGACCCATGGCCAGCGCGCGGGCGGACGCATGACGATGGGGCGCGTACCCTCGGCCAGGGCGTCGAGCCTCGTGACCGCCTGGCTGCCCTCGGCGAGCACCGCCACCGGTGCAGGGCTGCCGTGGGTCTCGTGCCGCGAGCGACTCTCACCGCCCGGCCGTCCCGCCACCCTCGTCTCGTCACGCTCGATCATCGGAATGGCGTCCTTCTAAGCTCTCTCTCCTACGGACGCAATGGCCGCGCAGGGAGTCGCAGCCCCGGGAGCCCCGGCCTTACCCGAGGGGGATACTGGCGACGGACTCGACCGCGGACAGCACGGCCTCGAGCTTGAACGGCTTGAGGAGCAGCCGGTTCGGCGTCGTCGCCAGGAACTCGTCGAGCTCCCGGGTGAACGTGCCGCCGGTGATGAAGATGATCCGCTTCTCCTGACCAGGCCGCGCGAGCGCGACTCGGCGGTAGACCTCGGCACCGTCGACCCCCGGCATCATCACATCGCAGACGATCGCGTCGAACGCCCCCGTGATCGCGAGCTCGAGCCCGTCGACTCCCGAGGACGCGGTGACCACATCATGGTGGTCCTCGAGCAGGCGAGCGAACACCGTCCGCAAGATCGGCTCGTCATCGATCAGGAGGACCCGGAGCCGGGGAGCTCGCGCGAACGACGAGGCGGGTTGCTCGCCGACGGCGGGGCCGGTGTGGACCCGCAGGGTGATCGACACGGTGGTCCCGACCCCCTCCGTGGAGGCGACCGCGATCTCGCCGCCGAACCCCTCGACGATCGTCTTGCACACCGACAGGCCGAGCCCCATGCCCTTACCGATCGGACGCGTGGTGAAGAAGGGCTCGAAGATCCGGTGGCGGACGGCCGCCGGGATGCCGTGGCCGTTGTCGCTGATCGAGAGGACGATCGAGCCCTTGCTCGGCGCCTCGAGGCGGACCCCGATCGTGTTCGCCTCGGCTTCGGGGAGTGCCTGGATCGCGTTGAGCAGGAGGTTGACGACGACCTGCTCGAGCCGGGACGCGTTCCCCGTCACGGGGGGGACCTCCGGAAGATCGAGGTCGAGCTTCGCGCGATGGCGGAGATCGTTGTCGACCATCTTGAGCGATCGCCGCACGATCTCGGTCAGATCGACCGGTCCCGGGGGCGAGTCATCGGGCCGGGCGAACGCCCGCAGGCTGCGGGTGATCGATGCGACGCGGCCGATGCCGTGCTCGATGTCGGAGAGCTGCTCGCGAATCGACGCCAGCGCCTCGGGAGGTCCGCCGAGGCTCGTGAGCGTGCGCTCGATCCGCTGGACCGCGAGCAGCGCGTAGGTCATCGGGTTGTTGATCTCGTGGGCGACACCGGCGGCGAGGGTGCCGAGCGCCGCCAGCCGGTCCGCCTCGACGAGCCGGCGCTGCATCGCGGCGCGCTCGGTGACGTCGCGCGCCAGGGCGAGGAGCGCAGGGGCCCCCTCCCACTCGCAGACGATCGACTTGACCTCGACGACCCGGCCCGGCACCGCCAGCACGCCGAACTCGCGCGGCGGCATCTCCTCGCCGGTGCGAGCCATCGTCGCGACCCGTTTCTCCGCCGCCCCGATGTCGGTGGGAGGCAGGAACGAGGTGATCGACTTCCCCATCACCTCGGCCTCGGTCGCGGCCCCGAGCAGCTGCACGGCGCGGGGGTTCGTGAACACGACCACCCCGCGCTGCAGGATCACCACCCCATCGGGCGACGCGGTGACGAGAAACCGGAACCGCGCCTCGGACTCTCGCAGCGCCGACAGCGCGTCGAGCTCGGCCGTGACATCGCGGAAGTACCCGAACGTCAGCACGGCGCCGGCCGTGTGAATCCGGGTCGCCGCCACATCGATCGGGACACGTCGACCATCCGGTCGGATGGCGGTCGCCCGCATCAGCGACGGAGGCGCGCCGGGAGGCCGAGCGATCATCGCCTGGATCTTGGGCTGATCCGCCGGGACCATGATCGACCAGGGCGCCACCCCGATCAGCTCGGCCTGGGACCGGCCGAGGATCTCGGCTGCCCGCGGGCTGGCATAGAGGATCCCGGCGGGCTGGGTGTCGATCCGGGCCACGTAGACCGCGATCCCCGCCTGTTCGGCGGCGGTCTCGATCGCCGTCCACAATGCAGTGACGTCGACGGCCTCCGGGTACATCCCGGGCGCACTCTAAGGTTTTTACGCGACTGGAGCGCGGCTCACCGGGTGCCCGTTCGTCGCGGCGCATTGTCGCAGTACCGAGGAGGAACAGCGGGCATCCCACCGTTGACACGTACGGCGCCTCCTACTATAAGCAGCCGGCGCCAACCCCCTGCATTCTCGCTAGGTTGCGCAAACACCTATGGATCAGACGCCCATCGTTTCGCTCGCGTCCGGGCACCCGCTGATCGACATCGATCTTACCGCTGTCGTTCAGTTCTGCCTGTTCCTGCTCGTCTACTTCATCGCCAACCGGCTGTTGTTCCAGCCGTACTTGGCGCTCCGCGAGCGTCGTCGCGCCGGCATCGAAGGTGCCCGCGCCGAAGCCGAGCGGATGACGGCGCAGGCGGACGCAAAGCTCGCCGACTACCAGAAACAACTCGCTGTCGCGCGCGACAAGGCTGGCGAGGAGGGCCGCAAGGTTCGCCTCGAAGCCGCCGCGCACGAGCGCGAGGTCACGGAGAAGGCGCGCATGCAGGCGCAGATCTCGATCGACGAGGCGCAAGCGAAGATGCGCGCCGAGACCGAGGCTGCCCGCGTCACGCTGATGCCGCAGGCCGACGCTCTCGCTCGCACGATCGCGACCAAGCTGCTCGGACGCGAGGTGACCTGATGTCGACGCCGAAGAAGATCCTGACGATTCTTGCGATGCCGGCTGCATTTGTGACCGCGTTCGTCCTCGCGTTCCTCCTGATGGGTGCCGCGGATGCGTTCGCGCAGCCCGCCGCCGAGGAAGCTCCGACGCCGACCGAGACCGGTAGCGCCGGCGAGATGCCGGCCTACGGCCACGCGCCGCCGAGCGACGACGTGCCGCCGACCGAGGCCGACGCCGAGAAGGCGCGGGTCGGCAAGGAAGCCGCTGGCGACGACATCAAGGCGGAAGGCCCCGGAACCTCTCCTGCCGGAGAGCACGGCGACGGCCATGCAGCCGCGGGACACGACGACCCGTCGAAGCACTTCAACTTCTTCAACTTCAGCTACCGCGGCAAGGATGTGTTCGGCGGCAAGTTCGGCGACAGCCGGATGGTCGACCCGCACACCGGCGAGGTCGTCCGCGATTCGCATGGCCGCATCGCGGAAGAGGAGCCGATGTCGGCTCCCTTCATCTTCATGATCCTGAACTTCGCGATCCTGATGGGTCTGCTGATCTGGAAGGGCGGGCCGGCCGCAAGCCAGATCGCCGCCGACCGCCACGATCAGATCAAGACCGCGCTCGACGAGGCCGCCAAGCTCCGCAAGATGGCGGAGGACAAGCTCCGCGAATACGAGACCCGCGTGAAGGATGCGGACGTCGAGATCAAGAAGCTCGTCGACGGCATCCGTACCGACGCCGAGGCCGACAAGGTCCGGATCCTCGACAACGCCGCCAAGCAGGCCGCTGCGATGAAGCGCGATGCCGAGCTGCGGATCGCCGCCGAGATCGAGGCCGCGCGCGCCGTGCTGACCCGCGAGGTCACGGCAGCTGCCTCGATCGCGACCGAGAAGCTCCTGCGCGAGAAGATGATGCCGGTCGATCAGCAGAAGCTGGTCGGTGCCTTCATCCAGGACATCAAGTCCGAGCAGTCGATGAGCGCCAAGGAGAGATCGTAATGGCCGCCGGAAGCCTCGCCCGCCGCTACGCCAAGGCCGTGATCGAGATCGGTCACGCCAACAGCAACCTCGATCAGATGGGCGCTGACCTGCGCTCGCTGTCCAAGGCCATGAAGGACTCGGGCGAGCTGCAGTCCGTGCTGACCAACCCCGCGATTCGCAGGGCGGATCGGCGCCGCGTGCTCGATGGCCTGCTCCAGGCGATCGGCGCACAGCCGCTGACCAAGAATCTCGTCTATCTGCTCCTCGACAGCGAGCGGATGTCCTCGGTGCCCGACATCTCGCGTGAAGTCGACGCGATGATCGAGGCGCGCTCTGGAAAGATCAGCGCCGAGGTCATCTCGGCCAAGCCCCTCGATATGGCCCAGCTGTCCGAGATCACGATCGCGCTCGAGAAGCTCTCGGGCAAGAAGGTCTCGATCACCAAGCGCGAGGACGAGAGCCTCCTCGGCGGCGTTGTCGCCAAGCTCGGTGACAAGGTCTACGACGGTTCTCTTCGCACCCAGCTCCGCAACCTGCGCGACGAACTGACTAAGTAAGGACGAACGCCATGGATATCCGCGCCGCAGAGATCAGCGACATCATTCGCAAGCAGATCGAGAACTACGACAAGAAGGTCTCGGTCACCGAAACCGGTTCCGTGCTCACCGCAGGCGATGGAATCGCCCGCGTGTACGGCCTCTCGGGCGCCATGGCAGGCGAGCTCCTCGAGTTCGAGGGTGCCGGCGGCGAGAAGGTCAACGGCATGGTGCTCAACCTCGAGGAGGACAACGTCGGCGTTGCGCTCCTCGGTAAGTTCGAGTCCGTCCGCGAAGGCGACGTCGTCAGGCGCACGGGCCGCATCGTGGAAGTCCCCGTCGGCGAGGAGCTCCTCGGCCGCGTCGTCAACGCGATCGGTATCCCGGTCGACGGCGGCAAGGCGATCACCGGCGCGAAGAAGCGCCAGGTCGAGATCAAGGCGCCCGGCATCATCTCGCGCAAGAGCGTGCACGAGCCGATGCAGACCGGCATGAAGGCGATCGACGCGATGATCCCGATCGGTCGTGGTCAGCGCGAGCTGATCATCGGCGATCGCGGCACCGGCAAGACGGCGATCGCGATCGACACGATCATCAATCAGAAGGGGCAGAACATGTTCTGCTTCTACGTCGCCATCGGTCAGAAGCAGTCGACGGTCGCCACCGTCGTCGATCGGCTGACCAAGGCCGGCGCGATGGAGTACACGACGGTCGTTCTCGCAGGTGCCTCGGAGCCCGCTCCGCTGCAGTTCATCGCGCCGTACACCGGCGTCACGATGGCCGAGTACTTCCGTGACTCCGGTCGTCACGCGCTCATCATCTACGATGATCTCTCCAAGCAGGCTGTCGCGTACCGCCAGCTCTCGCTGCTCCTCCGCCGCCCGCCGGGTCGCGAGGCGTATCCGGGCGACGTGTTCTACATCCACAGCCGCCTGCTCGAGCGCGCTGCCAAGCTCTCGGACAAGGAAGGCGGCGGTTCGCTGACCGCTCTCCCGATCATCGAGACCCAGGCCGGTGACGTCTCGGCGTACATCCCGACCAACGTCATCTCGATCACCGACGGTCAGATCTTCCTCGAGGGCGATCTGTTCTATCAGGGCGTTCGCCCTGCCGTGAACGTCGGCATCTCGGTGTCGCGCGTCGGTGGCGCTGCGCAGACCGGCTCGATGAAGAAGATCGCCGGTCGCCTCCGCCTCGAGCTCGCGAGCTATCGCGAGAAGGCTGCGTTCGCGCAGTTCGGCTCGGATCTCGACAAGGCGACCCTCGCGCAGATCAACCGCGGTCAGCGCATGGTCGAGCTGCTCAAGCAGGGTCAGTACCAGCCGATGCCCGTCGAGGAGCAGGTCGTGGTCATCTACGCCGGCACCAACGGCTTTGTCGATGACTACCCGGTCGAGGTCCTCGGTCGCTACGAGAAGGACCTGCTGTCGTTCATGAAGTCCCGCAAGGCCGACCTGCTCACCGAGCTGCGTACGGTCGGCAAGATGGACGACGTCAAGGACGAGAACGGCAAGAAGCGTCCGGGCCCGATCGAGACCAAGCTCCGCGAGGCGCTCACCGAGTTCGCCAAGCAGTTCTCCGTCGAGGAGAAGAAGGCGTAGTCACATGCCGTCGCTGAAGGCCATCCGCACTCGCATCACGAGTGTCAAGAACACGCGCAAGATCACGAAGGCGATGCAGCTCGTGTCGACCGCGAAGCTCAAGCGCGCACAGGGCGCGCTGATTGCCGCGCGGCCGTACACGCAGGCGATCACCTCGGTCGTGAGCCAGCTGTCGGCCGTCGCCGGCACCGACTCGCATCCTCTGTTCGAGGAGCGACCGATGCTGAAGGCCGGCATCGTCGTGATGTCGAGCGATCGCGGTCAGGCGGGCGCGTTCAACGCGAACGTGACCAAGGCCGTCGAGCGCTACGCCGCCAACGAGCTGTCGGGAGTCCAGGAAGTCTCGCTGCGGATCATCGGCCGCAAGGGCAACCAGTACTTCTCCCGGCGTCGCGCGACGATCACGAGCTTCGATGGCGCCCCGACCGGTGCCACCGCGCTCGACACCGCGCGCGAGATGGCGAACCGCGTGATCGACGACTTCAAGGCCGGGAAGCTCGATCGCGTGTTCGTGGTCTACAACGAGTTCAAGAACGCGGGATCGCAGGCCGTCAAGGTCAAGCAGATCCTCCCGGTCGTGCCCGAGAAGGCGACGACCGCGACGGCCGGCAAGACAGAGGACGAGAACGCCGACTACATCTACGAGCCCGACAAGCAGGTGCTGCTCGACCGGCTCGTCCCCCTCTACGTGCAGATCATGCTGTACCGGGCGGCGCTCGAGTCGATCACGTCGTTCTTCGCAGCGCAGATGACTGCGATGCAGAACGCCACCAAGAACGCCGGCGACATGATCGCGGCGCTCACGCTTCAATTCAACCGCGCCCGTCAGGCGTCGATCACCAAGGAGCTCGCCGAAATCGTCGGCGGCGCCGAGGCTCTCAAGGGTTAAGGAACGACCATGGCAACCACTGATTTCTCTCCCAACTCGATGGGCCGCGTGGTCCAGGTCATCGGTCCCGTCGTCGACGTTGCGTTCGACTCGGCGGAGCTGCCGGAGATCAACACCGCGCTCCTCCTGACCAACCCCTCGATCGACAAGCGGTCGGACAACCTGACCGTCGAGGTTGCTCAGCACCTCGGCGAGCACATGGTCCGCTGCGTGGCGATGGACACCACGGACGGTCTGATCCGCGGTCAGTCGGTGAAGAACACCGGCAACGCGATCTCGGTGCCTGTCGGCGCCGGCGTCCTCGGCCGCATCCTCAACGTGATCGGCGAGCCGATCGACGAGGCAGGCGCGGTCAAGGGTGATATCCGCCGCCCGATTCACCGCTCGGCTCCGCCGTTCGTGGATCAGTCGGTGTCGGTCGAGATGTTCGAGACGGGCATCAAGGTCATCGACCTTCTCGCTCCGTATCGCCGCGGTGGAAAGATCGGCCTGTTCGGTGGTGCCGGCGTCGGCAAGACCGTGCTCATCCAGGAGCTGATCAACAACGTCGCGAAGAAGTCCGGTTCCTACTCGGTGTTCGCGGGCGTCGGCGAGCGTACCCGCGAGGGCAACGACCTCTATCACGAGCTCGCGGAAGCGAAGCTGTTCGACGGTTCGTCGGTGCTCTCGAAGACCGCCATGGTGTTCGGCCAGATGAACGAGCCGCCGGGTGCACGCGCTCGCGTCGCTCTCTCGGCGCTGACGATGGCGGAGTACTTCCGCGACGTCGAGAAGCAGGACCTCCTGCTGTTCATCGACAACATCTTCCGGTTCACGCAGGCCGGCTCCGAGATGTCCGCACTCCTCGGCCGTATCCCGAGCGCCGTCGGTTATCAGCCGACGCTGTCGACCGAGATGGGTGGTCTGCAGGAGCGCATCACCTCGACCAAGGACGGCTCGATCACCTCGGTGCAGGCGATTTACGTCCCCGCCGACGACTTGACCGATCCGGCGCCGGCGACGGCGTTCGCCCACCTCGATGCGACCACGGTGCTCAACCGCGCGATCACCGAGAAGGGCATCTACCCGGCCGTCGATCCGCTCGACTCGACCTCGACGATTCTCTCCGCCGCCGTCGTCGGCGAGCGTCACTACAAGGTCGCTCGCGAAGTGCAGCGCATCCTGCAGCGCTACAAGGATCTCCAGGACATCATCGCGATTCTCGGCATGGACGAGCTGTCGGAAGACGACAAGCAGACCGTGTCGCGCGCGCGCAAGATCGAGAAGTTCTTCGGCCAGCCGTTCCACGTCGCCGAGACGTTCACCGGTCTCAAGGGCATCTTCGTCTCTCGTGAGGACACGGTCCGCTCGTTCGAGGAGATCCTCGAGGGCAAGGCCGATGACCTGCCGGAGCAGGCGTTCGAGATGACCGGTACGATCGACGACGTTCGCGCCAAGGCCGCCGAGCTCGCGAAGCGAGGCTAGAATGGCGATGGACCTCAACACGATCTTCTCCGTGAATGTGGTGACGCCGAAGGGCGTGATCGCTCACACGGAGGCCGACAGCGTGCAGGCGCCGGGCGAGCTCGGCGAGTTCGAGATGCTGCCGGGTCACATCCCGATGCTGACCGCGCTCAAGCCCGGCGTGTTGACGATCGGCACCAAGGCCCGTGCGAAGTACGCGGTGTCGAGCGGCTACCTCCGCGTCGACCCGACCGGCTCGGTCGAGATCCTCGTCGAGCAGGCGCTGCCGGCCAAGGACATCGATGTCGAGGCTGCCCGCAAGGAGCTCGCGACCGCCGAGGCCGAGCTTGCGAAGTGGGGCGACAAGCCGATGGACGGCGACTACACGAACGTCCAGCAGCGCGCAGGCTGGGCACGCGCGCGCATCGACACCGTCACGCACTGATGACGCGCGCGACGATCGCGTTTGCGGTCCTGATCGCTGCGTGCGGCGGCAAGGCCGCGCCGCCTTCGCCTCCGCAGAACAAGGCACCGGAATCGACGCAGCCGGCGGCGACCGTCGAGCCAGTGTCGTCGAGCTCGGTCGAGGGCGTGATGGCGAGGATGGAGTCGTTCGTGACCCGGATGTGCGGCTGTCCGGATCGGGCATGCGCCGAGCTGGTTCAGAAGGACATGACCGACTGGTCGGTGGCGATCGCGAAGTCGTCGAAGCCGATGGCCAAGCCGACCGACGCCATGATGACGCAGATGACGGAGCTCGGTACCCGTTACGCCGAGTGCATGACCACGATCTACAGCGCGGCTCCCTGAGTCGGTGATGGAAGACTCGGTACGTGTGCGGTGCCCGTATTGCCACGAGTGGGTCGACCTCTATGTCGATCCCGATACGACCGGCGTCCTCGTCGAGGATTGCGCGGTGTGCTGTAAGCCGTGGACCGTGACGATCGAGCGCGATGCTGGCCGACTCCGCGTGCAGGTCAGTCGCGCGCAGTAATCCGGAAGCGCCGGGGACAGGGCTGGTAGGCTGCGCGCATGCAGCTTCTGACGATGCGTGGTGTCCAGATGATGGCGGTGGTCTCGCTCGTGACGGGCGGAGCGTGTGAGAAGAAGGGCGAGAAGAACGCGAGTGTCGCGAACGTCGCGCCCGGAGTTCCCGAGCTGGTGGCGAAGCCCGCGTCGGTCAACATCGCGACGCTGTCGGCGCCAGCGCTGCTCGCGAGCGTACCTGCGGATACGCCGTACTTGATCACCGCGTTCGAGGCGATCCCGCTCGAGTACTACGCCAAGCTGAAGCAGGCGCTCGGACCTGCGATGGGCAACGCGGTCGATCAGTTCCGCGCGCTCGCGAAGGACGACGATGCGGATCGCCTGATCTCCGCGATCCAGGATGAGCTCGCCGGCAAGCTCGATGCGAAGGGGCTCGAGTCCCTCGGCTTCAACGCGAAGCCGCGGTTTGCGCTGTACGGTCTGGGTCTCGCGCCGGTCGTGTTCCGGATCGAGGTTCGCGATGACAAGGTCGTACTCGCGACGATCCAGCGGATCGCGAGCCGCGCGGGGATCACGCTTCCGGCGGTCGAGACCAAGGACGGCCGGTCGTTCTGGCGGATCAGCCCCGATCGCGATGCGACCGGCATCCTGTCGCTCGCGGACAACCAGCTCGTGGCAGCGTTTGGCCGCACGGCCGACGTCGAGCGCCAGCTCGGTCTGATCCTCGGCAGCGAGAAGCCCCAGGTCAGCATGGCGGGTGGCAAGCAGCTGCTCGAGCTGATGGCGAAGCATCACTTCGGCCCGCACATGATCGGCTTCGTCGACACCCAGAAGCTCGCGATGCAAGGCATGGCCTTCGCCGGTCGCACTCCGGCGCCCCAGTGCACGAGCGAGATCGACCGGCTGAGCTCGCGGGTGCCGCGGATGCTGTTCGGCTACAGCACGCTCAACGCCAAGGTCGCTTCAGGCGGCATGGTGATCGAGCTCGCGCCGGACCTCGTGACCGAGCTACGCGCTGCGCGCGCCGAGGTGCCGGGGCTCGCCGAGGCGGTCGCGTCGCAACCGATGCTCGCGTTCTCGTTCGCGGGTCATGTCGAGCGGATGCGCAAGCTCGCGCTCGACGCTGCGGCCGCGATGCGCAGGTTCGGCGATGCGTGTCAGCTCGCGGATCTGTCGCGTGCGTCTGCGGAGGCGGGCGACACGCTGTCGAAGCCGGTCCCTGCCGCGCTGGGCGGCGGGATCGGCGCGCTGTTGGTGGCGCAGGAGATCTTGTTCGCCGCAGGCGGGGGTGGGATGCCCGAGCGCGTCGAAGGTTTTGCGGCGATCGCTGCACCCGATGCGCGCAGCTTGTACGCGTTCTGGGAATCGATGACTCCGCAGATTGCGGCGTTCGGGGTCAAGCCAGACGGCAAGGTGTATCCCGTCACCGGCGTGCCGGTGCCGTTCGCCCTGCACGCAGCGGTCGGTCAGCGCACGATCGTCGTTGGCGTGGGCGGTACAGGCAAGGGGCACGCGGAGCGGCTGGTGACGGCGAAGGCGACCGGAATGTCCCCGTTCATCGTGATGTCGTACGACTACGGCCAGCTCCTGCACCTGCAGAGCGAGGTCAACAAGCTCACGGACGACCCTGCGGATCCGACCGCGGCGATGCGGGCAGACTTGAATGCTGCGGTCGGAGCGATGTTCGGCCGCGCCGCGGGCACGCTCGACGTCGGCGACCACGGCCTCGCGTTCTGGGCGACGATGGAGATGAAGTAGCGGCTCAGCGTCGGATCAGCTCGTCGATCGAACCCGCGAACACGTCGAGGTCGACCGTGCCGCGGATCCCCGGCACCTTGCCGTTCTTGCTGTACTGCCAGAACGTCCACCGCGTCCACGGCGACGGCACCCGCGGGCACTCCGTCGTGTAATGCGCGAGCCACAGCGGCTGGCTCGACAGATCCGCGCTGCCGACCCGCTCGCGCCAGAACTCGGGGCTCGTGTAGACGATCGGCTCGACCCCGAGCCGGCTGCGAACCCGCTCGACCCAGATCCGGACCGCGGCTGCGATCTGCGACGGGGTCTTGCCGCCGGTGGTCTCGACGTCGATCACCGGTGCGAGCTCGCCTCGATCACGGGCGACGGCAGCGATCAGGAGATCGGCCTGCGCGGTCGCGCTCTCGTCGGGACGGAAGTACTGGTACGCACCGCGAGCGATGTGCGCCTGCTTCGCGCCGTCCCAGTTTGCCGCGAAGCGGGGATCCTCGAACGTGATGCCATCGGAGACCCGGACGAACGCGAACCGGATCCCCGCCTTGCGGACCTTGGCCCACTGGATCGTGTCCTGGTGGTACGAGACGTCGATCCCGGTCGTCGTCGGGCCATCGACGCAGCCCGGCGTGTCGGACGGGTCATCACGGCCATCGCCGAGGCAACGGGCCACCATCACGGCGGCGCACGCGCCGAGGCACAGGGCGATCACGGCCTTGGGCCACCGACGCATCCTGCGCACCTTGCTGCTGTAACGCCTGACTCGCCCCAGAGATTCTCCATACACGACAGGCCGCCAACCCCGCGAGTTCCCGGCCTTGCTAGGCTCCGGGCATGGCACTCCGGCTCGGCGGCCTGGCGGACCTCGACCCCACGGCCGTCCCGCTGCCGGCGGGGACCGAGGTGACCACGCGCGTCGATCGGATCATCGACGGCGAGCTGCGCACGCAGGGCGCCAGCGGCCGGGTAGTAGGCCTTCGCGACGAGATCGTCGAGGTCCTGTTCCTCGACGGCAAGCGCGCGTCCTACCTGCGCACCGAGGTCGTGCCCCGCAAGCTCGGTGTCGCGCGGTACGCGCAGCGACGGGCGGCCGCCTGGGACCAGCTCACCCCGTGCATCGTGCTCGACACCATCGTCGGCTCGCGTGCGTGGGGCGTCTCCGAGGAGGGCTCCGACGAGGACCACCGGGGTGTGTTCGTGCTGCCGATGGCGTGGACCACCGGCCTCGCGGATCCACCGCTCGATCTGACGTCGGTCGATGGCTCGCAGAGCTACTGGGAGATCGGCAAGGCGATCCGCCAGGCACTGCGCGCCGATCCGAACACGCTCGAGATGCTGTTCGCGGCACCGCGCGCCCTCGATCCGATGGGCGAGGAGCTGATCGCGATCCGTCACGGATTCCTGTCGCAGGAGATCTACGGGAGCTTTGGTCGCTACGCGCTGTCGCAGCTCGATCGGCTCGAGCACAACCAGCGGCTCGCCGAGCATCGCGTGACCATCATCGGCTGGTTGCGTGACGATCCGGCGCTCGAGCTCGGTACCGCCGCAGAGCGGCTCGCCGACGCGGCGCGGATCGTCGCTCCGACCCGCGCGGATGCGGTCGCTCGCGCGCGCGACTACATCAAGCAGCTCTATCGCTCGATGTACGATCAGGGCGTGATCGCGGCGAACGACTGGGCATCGCTGCGCGCGGTCGCCGCGACGGAGCTCGAATTGCCGAGAGACCTGCGACCCAAGAATGCGTACAACCTGATCCGCTTGCTCGATGTCGCGATCCGCTGGCTCGGTGGCGAGCCGCCGGAGGTGCGGGTCTCGGAAGCGCTGCGACCGACGCTGCTCTCGATCAAGCGCGGCGAGATGCCGATGCCCGATGTCATGGCACTCGCACGCGAGCTGACGCCGCGGCTCGAGGTCGCGCGCAGTGGGAGCCCGCTGCCGCGTCACGCCGACGTCGAGGCGGCGGAGCGCGTCCTGCGTGCGGCACGCGCGGAGGCGGCGCGTCGCGCGGTCCTTCGCGAGCCCGGCCCGTGGGGCACCGATGCGCCGGCACCTCCGGAGGCACGCTTCGATGAGTGATCCGTGGAGCGTGCTGACCGCGAAGCAGCAGGACGTCGCTCGTGCGTTCCTCGCCGAGCGCGAGGCCGAGCGCAAGCACCTCGTGATCTACCTCTCCGGCGCGCACGCGTACGGGTTCCCGTCGCCGGACTCCGATCTCGATCTCAAGTGCGTCCACATCGCGCCGACCGCCGATCTCGTCGGGCTGAGCATCGTCGAGGATCCCCGGGACCGGATCGAGATCGTCGAAGGCGTCGAGCTCGACTACGGAAGCAACGAGCTGTCCGCCGTCCTGCGCGGTGCGATCAAGGGTAACGGCAACTTCCTCGAGCGGATCCTCGGGAATCTGGCACTCGGCGGCGATCTCGCGCTGCTCGACGAGGCGCGTGCGGTGGTCAAGCCGTTGCTGTCGCGGCGCTGCGCGAAGCACTACGGCGGGTTCGCGACGAGTCAGCTCCGGCTGTTCGACGAGAAGCCGTCGGCCAAGCGCGCGCTCTACGTCCTGCGCACCGCAGCGACCGGCCGCTGCGTGATGGCGCGCGGCGAGATCGTGACGGACGTGAACCGGCTCGGAGAGTTCGTCCCGCCGGAGATCGACGAGCTGATCGTGATCAAGCGCCAGGGCGAGCAGCAGCAGCTCACGGCCGATCAGGTCGCTGCGTGGCGACCGCGGCTCGTCGCTGCGATCGAGGCGGTCGACCGGTCGTGGCCGTCATCGGTGCTGCCGGCGGACGCACCGGCCGAGGCGATCACGGCGCTCGATCACTGGCTACGCGATGTCCGTCGCCGTCACTGGTGAGCTCGATCAGTTCGCCTTGTACGAGAACCGCGCGGACACGACGGCGCGACCGCCCTTGCCGATCTTCACGGTCATCGACTTCGCACCGAGCGTCGAGTGCCACGCCTCGAGCGTGTACGTGCCGGGCGCGAGGCCCTTGATCTCGAACGCGCCGTCGTCGCCGGTCACCGCGAAGAACGGATGATCCTGGACGACCGCGTACGAATGCATCCACGGATGCACGTCACACATGACATCGATGACGTCGTCGGGCTTGGCCGCCGCCTCGAGCGTCAGGTCGGGATCCTTGGGCGCGTGGGGCTTGTTCCACAGGTTCTTGCCGTTGATCAGGCCGTGCACGTTGTGGAACGTGCCGTCGCTGTTGCGCACCGCGAGCTTCTGGCCGGCGACGACACCGACCACCCGTGGCGCGTACATGCAGTCCTTCTGATCGACCAGCACCGGCGTGGCCGGAGCGGTGTGCGCGCCCATCGAGCCGTTCTTGATCCGGACGAGGACGTCCTTGAGCTTGCCCTTGGTGACGATCACGTCCTCGGCATCCTTCGGGGTCTTCGCGCAGTAGGGATCGGTGTCGCGACGCAAGGTGGCGCGCTCGGGCGCCTCGCCCTCGAAGATCACCGTGCCCTTGATCGCGCCGGGGGCCGGCTTCCTGGCGACGTCCGCGCGGGCCAGGGAGGACGTACCGAGGAGGGCTGGCACGAGGCCGAGGAGGAGGGAAGCGCGCATGGTGAGCCTTTCGTGAGTCCCCGTGGGACGGGGGACGGGCCCGAGTTGTTCACCCGGACCGGGGTGCGCGCAAGCGGGAAACCATGCGGGCAGGCTTTGGTGCGGAGCCCTGAGTTATGCTTCCGGGGATGGCCGAGCTACCGGTGAAGCTCGGGGAGCTGGACGGAATCCCGCCCGCTCTCCGCTACCGGATCCGCGACGTGCTCAAGCTGGTTCCGGCCGACGGGCGCGAGCTCGAGGGCGTGGCGCTCGAGCGGCTCGCACGGCTGACCGAGGACGGCGATGGCTGGCTCGGCGCAGACCCGTCGCTCGCTGACATCGGCTACTGGATGATCGAGCCACGGCACGGGATCGAGCTGCGGCGCCGCGGGTGTGTGTGGCTGACGATGTTCCCGTCCGCGGAGACCGCCAAGCGGCTCGCGAAGCTCGTCGCGGACCCGCTGACCCCGGCCCCGGTGCGCGAGCAGGCGACGTGGACGCTCGGCTATCGCCAGCTGCGCGACATGCACCCGAGCACGCAGTGGTCGACCGACGCCGTGCAGATCGCCGACGAGGCGCTCGGCAAGCTCGCCGATGCGATGACGACCGCGGGCAAGATCACGAGCGAGCAGCTCCCCCATGCGCTGCGCCACGTGCAGTCCGACATGACAGCGGCGATCTTCGCGAAGGCGCCGGGGCTGTGGGGCGATGCGATCGAGAGCTTCGCCACACCGCCGCTCGCACGCGTGCTGTGCGTCTCGATCGGAGATATCCCGGCGCAACATCGGCTCCGCGTGCTGCGGTTGATCGGCGCGACGCTCGGCGAGGAGGCGGTCTCGCTCCTGGTCTCGCGCGCGGCCGACGCACCGGTCGACGAGCAGCTCGAGATGCTGTTCCTCGCGATCAGCCTCGGCGGTGAGACGTACCTGCCGCGCCTCGAGGATGCGCTGCGCGGGATGACCTTCGTGGATCTCCTGCGCCAGCGTGCGAAGTGGCACCTCGCGCATCGCAACGTCGTCCCGACGGTGCGCGGGCTGCGCGTCGCGCGTGCGACCGCGGTGATCGCACCCGCCGATCGTGCCGCGCGGTGCCGGCAGGCCGCGGATGATCTCGGAGCGCTGACCAAGTTCGCGCGCCACCCCGAGGCGTACCTCTACGCGATGTGGGGCTGGATGGTGCGTGGTGCGAGTGATCCGGCGCGCGCGCGCGAGCTGGTCGCAGCGCATCCCGAATCGCAAGGCCTGGTCCGCGAGCACTATCTCGAAGACCTCGCGCGCCGCGGTCGCGTCAAGCAGCTCGCTGCGGCCGCGCAGACCTTGCAGGGTGCGGATCTCGGCGCGCTCCACCTCGCGATCTGGGGCCGGCCGCTCGCGGCGCTCGAGCTCGCGGCGACCGCGCGGTTGCAGACCCCGGAGCTCGTGTGTGCTCGCGCGCTCGCGTGTTATCGCGCCGGCCGTCCTGATCTCACCGACCGGATCCTCGCCGAGGATCTGCCGCCGACCGAGATCACGACCGACGAGGCACTCGCTGCGTTCCCGGGACCGCACGAGGCCTGGATGATCGCGCGCGCCCCGGTGAAGCGCCCGGCGATCGCAGCCCTCGCCGGTGGACGGGCCGGCGTGATCGCGCTCGCGATGCCAGCGCCGAGCGATGCCGAGCCGGACCGTCCGTCGATCGAGGCGATCGGTGCGATCGTGCGGCGCCTCGGCCGTGGGCTTCCGGGCTCGACGGTCTACCTCGCAGGCGAGTTCAAGTACATGAACCGCGACGCGATCGCGGCGGCCGTGGAGAAGGCCGGCGCACGCCTCGTCAACGGCCCGTTCCCGGGCACCGACTACTACGTGCACGGTGACTGGTGTCTCGTGCAGACGATCGCGCAGCTCGAGCGGCAGGGCGCGCGCCGGATCCGCAAGGGCGAGCTCGAGGGCATCTAGTGCCAGCCTTGCGCAAACCGCATCGGGTCGCGTTCCTCGTCCCCGATGTCACGATCGAGGGCGCCGACGTCGCGCACGAGCACGAGACCGCACTGCTGATCTGGACGGCGTGCATCGAGGTCTGTCAGCGACACGCGGGCCTCGCGGTCTACGACGCCGAGTCGACGCCGATGTTCCCGCAGGACGGCCACTTCGCGCCGCAGCACGCGGCGATCGGCGCGACCCCGACCGATCCGTTCTTCGGCACGACCCGCCGCGACGAGCTCGTGTGGCTCGAGCTCGTGGTCCCGAAGTCGGGCGTCGTCCGCCTCCACACGCTCGCCCGCGACGGGACGCGACAGTCGTTCGATGCGATCGGCAAGAACGTCGGCGATCAGATCCATCAGGTTCTCGGTGCATGGCTCCACGCGCGGGGTCTCGGTCCGCTGCCGCTCCGGTTCGATGCGGTCACCTCCGACGAGCTGCTCGGGGTGGTCCGCACGATCGCACCGGTGCTCGTCGAGCAGGCGCGGGCCTGGGCACTGCCGGTGTCATCGGCGCCGACCTGGTCGCTGACCGCGGTCGCGGCGCCGAGCACCGACGACGAGCTCGCCCTGTTCACCGATCGCGACGACACCTCCACCGAATCGGCAGGCAACGTCCACGACCTCGCGGACGATGACGACGAGGACGAAGAGACCGGTGCGGACGCCGAGCTGACCGCTGCACCCATCCGTCCGGTGTCGAAGATCGCGCGCGCGATCGCGAACCGGCTGCCGACACCGCTCAAGGTCCACGCGTTGCGGCTGCTCCAGCTCGCGCTGCGCGAGGACCTCGACGATCTGATCCTCAAGGTGTCGCCGGATCAGCCGCAGGCGCTGTTCGCGACGTTCACCGCCGGTGCTGCGCACGGACCCGAGTTCACGCTGCTCCGCCGGGTGATCGCTGCGGCTCCGTGCTGGGCGCGACCCTATGCCGAGCTCGTCCGCGCCGAGCACACCGCCGACGATCCCGGAACCAAGCCGGTGGCACCGACCGAGCTCGAATCGATCGCCGGCGCCGGGATCGCGGCCCTGTGTCGGCCGGCGCACCTCGACGTGATCGAGACCGTCGCAGACCTGCTCGATGATTCCGGGCTCGTCGACGAGGGCGTCCGGATGCTCGAGCGCGCCCTGGTCACCCACCAGCACGAATCACGCGCGCACATCGCGCTGCTCGATCTCGTGAAGGAGACCGACCGCGAAGGCGCGTGGCTCGCGCAGGCGTTCCGCAGCGGGCGGATCCACGGCTGCCCGATGGACCCGTTCCTGCCGTGGTACCCGGATCAGATCCAGGTTGACCTGTTCGTCGCCGATGCCCTGATGCGGGTCGGTCGGCTCGACGAGGCGATCGCGCTGCGTGGCAACCGGCTCGAGGCGCGCGAAGCCACCTGGCCGCGGCACACCCGGATCCTCGGCACCTGGCGCAAGGACCCTCGGTTCGTCGCGTGGTGCTATGCGCGCGAGGGGTACTTCCGCGGCGATCCGGCGCGCGCCGTCGAGGGGTTCGGGCGAATCGAGCCCGATGACGATGTCGACGTCGCGATGTTCCTCGACTCGTTGATCGCGATGGGCCGTGAGGACGAGGTCGTGCTCGCGTGGTCGCAGTACGGGCTGGGTCACGAGAACTGCGGTCCGGTCGCCCGGCTCGCTGCGGCCCGCGCGTTGATGGCGGCCGGTGAGTGGCGGCGCGGCCTCGACGAGATGTGGCGTGTCGAGCTCACCGATCCCGGCCGGGACGAGCACGTCGCGATCGCGCGGTGCGGTCTGTTGCTGTCCGGCATGCCGATCGACGTCGCCGAGCTCGCACTCGGTGAGCGGGTGGCGATCGGTGCGACCTCGCTTGCTCGCCGGATGGCGCGCGACATCGCGGACTTCGTGCCGAGCGCGGTCAGGAGCTCGGTGATCACCCGCGCGCTCGGCAAGCAGACCACGGTCGAGTTCGACCCGTCGACGCTGGCGGGATTTGCCCAGGACACCCGCAGTCGTGGCGCGATCGATCGGCTGTTCCACGAGCTCGGCTCGCTCAAGCGCACCGAGACCGGACCGTTTGCCGAGTCCGACCTGCTCGTGCGAGCGGACAAGCTGGTCAATCGCTGGCTCGAGGTCGTGTTCGCCGAGGCGAGCGAGGAAGATCCGGCATCGCTCGCGCAGGCTGCGGCGTACGCTGCCGCCCACGCACTCGGCCGCTACCTCGCGGCGACCACCGCGCCCGCGACGCCGATCGCGGGTGCGCTACGCACGGTCGCCAGCGAGGCGCTCGCGCTCGTCCGCAAGCACCGCGCCGTCCTCGGTGATCGCGAAGCACGTGCCCTGCTCGGCGTGCTCGATCCGTTGCTGCGTCGGGTCGATCGCTGGATCGGCAGCACGTGGCTCGCCACCGTCGAGCGCAGCTGCGCGATCGATGAACGCTCGGCCGGTGATGTCGCTGGGTTCGCGCGCGAGCACGCGACGGTCGCGGCTCGCATCCTCGGTCCCGAGGAGTCCGCCGTGCTCGCGGCGTCGATCGCGCGACTGCATCGCGAGCGCCCCGAGCGGTGGGCTGCCGCGGTGACCTCGCAGGCGGCGCAGCTCGCGCTCCACACCGGTTACCTGGCGGCCGATGAATGGGCCGATGCGATCGTCGCGCAGCTCACCGCGCGAGAGATCGAGGTCGACGACGCGATCGATGCGCTGCACACCGCCTGCTATCTGGTCGAGGGCGTCAGCGCCGGTCCGAGCGTTCACGCCGCGCGCGTGCTGCTCGACGCTGGTCGCGGTCCCGCAGCGCTCGCGGTGCTGACCTCGGGCCTCGGTGCGGCAGCGGCGGACTGGCGCGACCGGCAGCTCGCATCGCTCGCCGACGGCTGGAGCCGGATCAAGGTCGACATCCCGCTCGCGTTCGACAAGGTCGCCGCGGCGATGTTCGAGGCGCTGCAGAAGGGCGATCCGGTGCGCGCCGAGCGGCTCGGTCGATGGTCGGTCGCGATCGATCCGAGCAACGGCGAGGCCCACCGGAACCTCGGGCTCGCGCTCGCACAGCAGGGCAAGGTCGCCGATGCGCTCGTCCACCTCGTTCGCGGCACTCGCGAGCAGGCGACCCAGATCCTGTCGGGCGTCCTCTACCAGATCGGCAAGCTCCCCGAGGCGATGGCGGTCCTCGACTACGCGAGCCGCTGGTATGTCCGCGCCGATCAATGGCTGACCTACGGCGGCATCGCGTACGCGGCGATGGACAACGTCCGGACCGCAAAGGCGTACTCGCTGGCCTACCAGCTCGATCCCGATGCGTTCGATGCCACGCAGCTCAACGCCTACGCCGGCGTGCTCGACGAGATCGGGGACTACAAGACGTGCGAGACCGTCGCCACCCACCTGTTGCGCGTCGCCGGCGACGACCTCACGTGGAAGACCCACGGCTGGAACCACCTCGCGTGCGCCTACATCGGTCAGGCGCGCTACATCGAGGCGGAGAAGATCGCGCAGGACGCGGTCACCAGGAATCCGCTGCCCGACAATGCCCCTGGCTTCGCGGCAACGCTCGAACGGGCGCGGACCAAGACCAAGAGCGCAGCTGCTCCGGTGGCGGCGACCGCCAAGCCCCGCGAGCCCGTGTATGCGCTGCTCGAGGCCGGCGACTTCGCGACCGCCGCGGTCCTCAGCACCGAACGGAGCTGGCGGGTACGGCGTGCCGCTCTCGAGGCAACCCGGTTCCGGTTCTCGTCGGAGAACGACGTCGACGTCGCGCCACGAGCGCGCGCTGCGGCGACCGCGATGCTTGCTCACACGACGGGACAGACCGAGCGCGATCCGATGTCGTGTCGTGCGCTCGCGATGCAGATCCGCGAGCAGGCGTACTTCGCGCGCGATCCGGTGCCCGGGCTCGGCGATCGCATGACGCGCGATGCGTTCTACAAGGAGTTCCGGGCGCGCGGTGGCGTCGTGCTCGGCGAGGCCGCACCGGTGGTGCCGCCGTTCAAGGACCGGGTGGTCGTGCCGGGTGGCAAGATCGAGCGCGTCAGCGATTACGTCTCGCTGCTCCGTGACCTCGCCGCGCTGCCGCCTGCAGAGGCGCTCGCGCAGTTCGACCTCGATGACGCGGGATACCTCGAGGTCGCCCAGGCGTGGGCGGCCGCGATGGAGATCGATGCGACGGTCGCGCAGTCGATCGCCGCCGGTCTCGCGAAGCGGTGAGCTAGCGCGACGCCCGCTGCTCGCAGCGACCGGGCTGCTTCTCGCATGACGCGATCGCGAGATCGACGCGGCGACCGCCCTGGTCGAGTGTGTGACCGACCGTGGCAACCCGGGCCGGATCGACGCCGTACTTGATCAGATATCCGCGGATCCGCTCGGCGCGATGTTCGGCGAGCTTCAGGTCGAGCGAATCCGAGTAGCCGTGGACCGTGATCTCTGCGCGGTGGCTGGTGGCGGCCCAGCTCTTGGCGAGCGACATCAACTGCTCGCGCTCGCGCGAGTACACGCGGGTCGAGCTCGGAGCGAACTCGACGACCTTGTACAGCAGGTGCTCGTCGGACGGCATCGTCATGGCATCGGCGTAGCGGGTGCCTAGCTCGATGGCCTCGGAGACGGGGGCGTCGGCGTGAGCGGTGAGCGGGGCAGCGAGCAGGGCAACCAGCGTGGCGAGCTGGCAAAGGGTGGGCATCGCGAGATGAGTCGGCAGCCCGCGAAGTTCTTGTAGGTGGGATGCTGTCTCACTCAGGCCGACGTCAGACCGCCGTCGACAACGAGCACGCTGCCGGTCGTGAACGAGGCGGCATCGGACAGCAAGTACACCGCGGCGCCGGCGATCTCGGTCGGCTGGGCGTGACGGGCGAGAGGTGTGCGATTGACGACATGGTCGCGGAGCATGGGGTTCGCGACGATCGCCGCGGCGAACTTCGTCTCGACCAGCCCGGGCGCGATCGCGTTGACCCGGATCTGCGACCCGCCGAGCTCGAACGCGAGCGTCTGGGTCATGCTGATCACCGCGGCCTTCGTGGCGCCGTAGATGCCCTGCATCGGCGCGGCGCGGATGCCCGCCACGCTCGCGATGTTGACGAGCGACGCGGCGCCGCCTCGCGCACGTGCATGCTTGACGAGTGCTCGCGCGCCGTACAGGTAGCCGCGAACGTTGACCTCGAACGTCTTCTCGATCGCGGCGTCGGGCGTATCGATCAGCGGACCGAAGTACGGGTTCGTCGCAGCATTGTTCACGTAGCCGTCGACCTTGCCGAACCGCTCGACCGCCTTCGCCATCATCGCCTCTACGTCCTCGACCTTGCCCGTATGACATGCGACGGCGAACGCCTGGTCGCCGAGAGAGCCCGCCACCTTGTCGAGGTCCGCCTGCTTGCGCGAGGCGAGCACGACCCGGGCGCCCGCGTCGACGCACGCACGGGCGATCGCTTCGCCGATTCCACGGCTCGCGCCTGTGATGACGATGACCTTGTCCTTCAGCATGGGCGTCACGATATCAGTCCCAGTAGCAGCTCGTGCCCCACGCCAGCGGCGTGAAACCCTGATCGATGCAGGCCGCGCGACACGCTGCGTACGGGTCGCCGAAGCACGTGCCAGCGTTGCATCGCCCAGGTGCGGCCTGGAACGACTCGGTGACCAGGTTGACGCCCTCACAGGTGCAGGACATCGGGGCGCAATCACTTGCAGTGTCGCAGGGCCCCCCGGGTTCGATGCACGCGGGACCGGTCGGGCTCGCGCTACAGACGTCGCTCATGTCGTCACAGCAATCCCCGCGATCCACGCACGCCAGATCGCAATCGCATCCCTGTGCGTCCTGGTCGCCGCATCGGCCGCCGCACGAGGTCGGGGCGTCGGGCGTCGGCGGTGTTCCTATGCCACTCGCAAACCCGTCGGCGAGGCGCTCGATCGAAGGAGTGCACGTTCCCGCCTCGACGTCAGCCGTCGTGCAGCTCGCCGTGCGCATGCACGAGCCATCGAGAACAAAGTTGTGCTGGCCTCCCTCGGTGTGGATCGCGAAGGCATGCCCGGTGTCGAGGTCGAGGACGACCGAACCCGAGTTTCCGGGGAACGTATCGAGCGTGGTCTCGATCTTCGTGTCGGTGTGGCGGAGCAGGCGGCCGCCGAGGTCGGCCTTTGCGTAGATGCCGTATGGAAACCCGATCGTCGCGACCGCTGTGCCGATCGAAGGGGGCGTGGCATCCACCGTGAAGGGGATCCTGCCAAGCGCTGCGCGATCGAGACGGATCAACGCGTAGTCACGTCCCCCTTCCTCGTACTCCCGCGCGACGATGGACTCGCACCTGAATACGCGATCCGCCGGAATGCGATCCGGGTTCGCGCTCGCGCCCGTGCTGTGAAAATCGAAGACCACCGCGATGTCGTCGCACAGGTGGTTGGTGACGCAATGTCCCGCGGTCGCCAGCAGGTCAGGTCCGACCAGCCACGACGAGCAGAACCCGAGGACCGGCTCGTCGGCGAACCGCTCGTCGCTGCACAGTTCCTTCTCGCTTCCGAGCGTGTTCGTGCGCGCGCGGTACGCGCCATCGCCGCGGGCTTCAAGCTTGCTCGCGCGCATCATCAGGCCGACCGATGGCGCCCACCTTGCGACGCGTGGATCGGTCGCATCCCCGATCTGCGTGCGGTCGTCTTCTCCGACGTAGTCGCCCTTACCACCTCCGGACGGACCGGCCGGACCTGGGGGGGCGTCCGCACAAGCGACGACCGAGGAGCCGAGCGCGAGCACGGACAGCAGCGAATGAAGGAACCTCGTTGGCGGAGATCTGCGCACGCAGGCCGTTCTGCAATTGGTGCACCCGCGTCGATCGCGTGTCCGTGCAACGCAGCGCGGCGGGTCGGGTTGCCTGGCCAGCGGACTGGCCGCTCTCCTCGCGTGCTAGGGTGCGCCGATCCCGATGTCCGAGCTCGCCTTCACGATGCTGCAGCTGCCACCGACGTGGCTCGAAAATCTCGCGCAGCTCGAGTACCACACGATGACGCCGATCCAGGCGCTCGCGCTTCCCGCGATGCTCGCCGGGCGCGACGTGCTCGGGCAGGCCGGGACCGGGACCGGCAAGACCGCCGCGTTCGGGCTCGCACTGCTCTCGAAGATCACGCCGCGCAGCGGTCGCCCCGGTGCCCTCGTGCTGTGCCCGACGCGCGAGCTCGCCGCGCAGGTCGCCGACGAGCTTCGCCGGCTCGCGCGCCCGCTGCCCCACACGCGGATCCTGACGGTCACCGGTGGCACCTCGGTCCAGCGCGAGAAGGCGTCGCTCGAGGGCGGCGTCGACATCATCGTCGGCACGCCCGGTCGGGTGCTCGATCACATGAAGCGCAACCGGCTCGACGTCGGCGCGATCCGCACGCTCGTCCTCGATGAAGCCGACCGCATGCTCGAGATGGGCTTCATCAATGCGGTCACCGAGATCGTGCGCGAGACCTGGGCGGAGCGGCAGACGCTGCTGTTCTCGGCGACATTCCCCGAAGCCGTGCGCGAGCTGAGCTCGACCTTCCAGAAGGATGCCCTCCAGGTCTCGGCGCCGATCGAGGACACGTCGGCGCGGATGACGCACGTCGTCTATGACGTCGCGAACCTCGACAAGACGGCCGCGCTGATCCGCGTGCTCGGCCATCACCGTCCGGAGTCGGCCGTGATCTTCTGCAACCACCGCGAGACCTGTGACGTGGTGGCCGATTCGCTGAGCTTCTCGGGGTTCGCGGCGGTCGCACTCCACGGCGGCATGGATCAGCACGACCGCAACACGGTCCTCCTGCTGCTCAGCAACGGTAGCTTGCGCGTCCTCGTCGCCACCGACGTCGCGGCGCGTGGCCTCGACATCGACGAGCTCGGCGCCGTGATCAACTACGACCTGCCGCGCGAGCCCGATGTGTTCACCCATCGGGTCGGCCGCACCGCGCGCGCCGGGCACGAGGGCATCGCGATCACGCTCGCGGGGCAGGGCGATCGCCGCGCACTCGACGAGCTCCGCGACGGACCGCTCGCGAACGTGGCGTTGTCGCCGATGCCCGAGGCCGTCGAGAGTGCGCGTCCGCCGCCGCCGGCGATGGTGACGATCGCGATCCAGGGTGGTCGCAAGGATCGATTGCGTCCCGGCGATATCGTCGGTGCGCTGACCTCGGAAATCGGGATCGCAGCGACCGATATCGGCAAGATCAAGGTGCTCGATTCGATCAGCTTCGTGGCGCTCACCGCGGCGATGGGCACCAAGGCGCTCGAGGGGCTCGCGACCGGCCGCGGGATCAAGAAGAAGCGGTTCCGCGCCTACCAGGTCATGGCACCGGTCCCGTCACGCAGCCGCGACCCGCGCTGAGCGGTCACGGGCCCGGAGCGTGGGTCAGGTTCCGACGGGGCGTCTCTCCCTGCCGGAACTCTGCGATCAGGTCATCGGCCAGGTCGTCGTCGCAGCCCATGTTCATCAGGGCTTCATGCGCGAGGCTGAACGCGAGCTCCTTCTCTCCGATCAGCACGCTGTCGGCGCCGTGCTGCTCGAGGTACGTGCGCTCCTTGTCGCCATGCGCACGCGCAAGGCAGACGATCGACGGATTGGCCGCGCGCACGCGGTCGATGATCGCGCCCGCTTGATACGGGTCGGGCGTGGCGACGACCAGCAGACGTGCCTGCCGGGGGTTGGCTCTCTCGATCACATCGGAGCGGGCGGCGTCGCCGAACAGGATCATCGTACCGCGCACCCGCTGCGCCAGCACGAGCTCACGACTGTGATCGATCCCTACCATCGGCACACCCTGAGCGAGCAGGATCTCGCCGATCGCGGCGCCGACGCGGCCGTAGCCGACAATGATCACGTGATCGCTGATCGCCTCGGCAGACTCGCCGTCCTCGACGGCGTCGGTCTCTGCCGCCCTGCGTTCGAGACGAGCGAGCAGCACGGGATGTGCCTCGAGCCAGCCGGTCGCTCGATCCGCGAGCCAGAACGCGACCGGGTTGAGGCCGATCGAGAGGATCGCGCCCGCCACGATCAGGCTCTGTCCTTCGGCGGGTAGGAGGCCCAGGCTCATGGCCAGCGCGGCCAGGATGAACGAGAACTCTCCGATCTGAGCAAGGCTTGCCGAGATCGTGAGGGCGGTGCGGACCGGGTACCGCAACAGCAGCACGATCGCGAACGCGCCGATCGATTTTCCCAGCATCACGATCAGCACGACCACGAGCACGGCGAACGGCGCATCGACGAGGATGTTCGGGTCGAACAGCATGCCGACGGCGACGAAGAACAGCACCGAGAACGCGTCCTGCAACGGCAGCGCGTCGCTGGCCGCTTCATGGCTGAGAGACGATGCATTGACCACGGTTCCGGCGAAGAACGCACCGAGAGCGAATGACACGCCGAACAGCACCGACGCGCCGAACGCGATCCCGAGTGCGACGGCGAGAACCGCGAGCGTGAACATCTCGCGCGATCCCATGCGCGCGACCCGCTCGAGCAGCCACGGAACCACCCGGCGGCCGACGACGTACATCAAGGCGATGAACGCCGCGACCTTGGTCAGCGTCACGGCGAGCGTCCACGCGAGGTTGTCGCCGGCGCCTTGCGGTTGCACGCCCCCCAGAGGCACCGCGACGGCCGGCAGCAGGACCAGGACGACCACCGTCGCGAGGTCCTCGACGACGAGCCAGCCGACGGCGATCCGGCCATCCGTCGAGTCCAGCATCCCGCGCGACTCCATGGCGCGAAGCAGGACCACGGTGCTCGCGACCGAGAGACACAGGCCAAACACGAGACCTGCACCGAACGACCAGCCCCACATCCAGGTGACGACCAGCCCGAGCGCCGTCGCCACGCTGATCTGAACGATGGCACCCGGCACGGCGATCCTGCGAACCGCGAGCAGGTCTGCGACCGAGAAGTGGATGCCGACGCCGAACATCAGGAGGATCACGCCGATCTCGGCGAGCTGCTGCGCGAGTCCGAGGTCTCCGGTGAACCCTGGCGTGAACGGGCCGATCACGATCCCCGCCAGGATGTAGCCAACCAGCGGAGGCATGCGAAGCCGGGTGGCGAGGAGCCCGAGCACGAACGCGAGCCCGATCCCGCCAGCGATCATGGCGATGAGTGCGGTGTCGTGCGGCATCGCCAGGCTCCGGGTCCTCGCAAAGCATGGCTCACCTGGCGAGAGCGTCGACCGCGAGGTCGCGTGGTGCGGCTCGATACGTCAGACGTCCTCGGGCGATCGCGAGTCCAAGAATAGTTCGCACCCACGTACGGCGGGCGTGATAGGCATGCGCCCCAAAATGAAGTCCATCCTCGCCCTCTCGCTCCTGTCTGCTCTCTCGTTCGCCGGCTGCAAGCAGAAGGACAAGGCGCCGCCTGCGCCGGTCACCACGGAGACCAAGCCCGCTGAGCCCGCCGCTGCCGCGCCTTCCGCGCCTGCCGCGCCTGCCGTGCCCGCTGCCGCCGCGAAGGCTGCGCCCGCGAACCTCGCGACGAGCGGCATCGCCGAGTGCGCTGCGGTCGTCGACACCTACGCCAAGTTCTCGGCGTGCACCAAGATCAGCGAGGAGAACCGCGTCGTTCAGGACATGAACGTCGAGGGCCTCGGCGGCATCGTCGACAACATCAAGTCGGCGACGGCCGACACCAAGGAGTTCGCGGTGACCGGCGCGACCAAGCAGTGCAAGGACACGGGCGCCAAGCTCGCCGAGCTGACCACGGCCGCTGGCTGCTAGTTCTCCGACAGTGATACGTTCGCGGCGATGACCGGTCGATGGCTGTGTGGACTCGCTGCGTTCACGGGTGCATGCGGCGGCGCCGCCGTGCCTCCGCCCTCCGCGGCCCCGGTGACGAACCAGGCGCCGCGGATCCATCCGGAGGTCGCGTGCGCCGCGCTCGCGCCGGAGCACACGAATCCGGTCCTCGGAGATCTGCCGCGCTCGGCGGTTCCGCTCGCCGGCGTGGACCTCGACGGGGGCACGATCGATCTCGCGAAGCTGCGCGGGCAGGTCGTGCTCGTCAGCTTCCAGGCCAGCTTCGATATGCTGACGGCGGCGGAGCAGCCGACGTTCGAGGATCTGTCGCGCGCGATCCCCGGACTGACGATCGTCCGCGTCGCGTCCGAGGAATCGCTCGAGGCCGCGCGGGCCGCCGCCGGTGCGAGCACCGCGTATCGCACGATCCTCGATCGCGCCGAGCGCGGTGGCTGCGTGCTCGGTCCGCTGACGTCCGCGTGGGGCGTGACTGCCGTGCCCGAGAGCTTCCTGATCGATCGCGCAGGCAACGTGCGGTTCTACTTCGTCAACAAGCGCGACTGGAGCTCGCCCGATGCCGTCGCGTGCGTTCGCTCGCTGCTCGACGACACCCGCGCGGCGATCACGGACTCGCCCGCGCTCGGCGCACCGGAGACGTGCGTGGGCGGACCTCCAGCGATCGATCCCGATCACCACATCCGCGGCACGATCACGGTCGCACCCAGGCTGCGCGGCCTCGCGAAGGGCACGTCGCTGTTCCTGATCGCCAAGCGTTCCAATGCCAACGGTCGCCCCACCGGCATGCCGCTCGCGGTCGCGCGATTGACGTTCACCGCACCTGACCTCGCCTTCGCGCTGACCGATGCGGACTCGATGATCGCCGACGCACCGCTGACGGGCGACGTCGTGATCAGCGCGCGGCTCGACCAGGACGATGACGCCCTCACCAAGCAGTCCGGCGACCTCCTCGGCGAGGTGCGAGTCACGGTGCCGAGCACCGGCGTGACCCTCGTCCTCGACCGCGCTGTGCCCTGACCGAAATGGGGACAGGCCACCTTTCTTGCACTTCATGCGCAGAAAAGGGGTCTGACCCCTTATCTCGGCACGCTCGTGCAGTCCCACCAGGCTACCTTTTTTGCACTCATGGGCAGAAAAGGGGTCTGACCCCATTTCCCGCGAAGTCGCCGGAATCCGGACGTCCGAGCGGATCTTTCCGTCGCTGGTTGACGCGTCGCGTAACTCCGGCCATAAACTGAATGACGGTTCATTCACCCGCGAGGCCCCCGACGTATGGCGAACCAGAATTTCTACAAGGCAAACCTCCGCGACCTGACGTTCCTGCTGTTCGAGCAGTTCAAGCTCGACGAGATCATCGGCAAAGAGCCGTACGCGAACTGGGGGAAGGACGAGGTCCTGGCGGTGCTGGAGGAAGCGTACGGGTGGGCGCAGAAGCATCTCGGCCCGCTCAACGCATCGGGCGACGCCGAGGGCTGTCGCCTCGACAACGGCCAGGTCCGCGTCCCCGCCGGCTTCAAGGAGGCGTGGAAGGCGATGGCCGACGCTGGCTGGCGCACCCTCGCGATCGAGGAGAAGCACGGCGGTCAGGCGGGCCCGTTCACGCTCGCGATGATGGTCGAGGAGTTCATGTGCGGCTCGAACACGAGCTTCAACATGTACCCGGCGCTCACCCAGGGAGCGGCCGACGTCATCCTCGCGTTCGGAACGCAGCAGGAGATCGCGACGTACGTCCCCAACATGTTCAACGGCAAATGGGCGGGCACGATGTGCCTGACCGAGCCGCACGCCGGTAGCGACGTCGGCAGCGCGAACACGACCGCCGTGAAGCGCCCCGACGGCACCTACAACATCAAGGGCACCAAGATCTTCATCTCCGGCGGCGACCAGGACATGACGGAGAACATCATCCACATGGTGCTCGCGCGCACCCCGGATGCACCGGCAGGCACCAAGGGCCTGTCGCTGTTCATCGTCCCCAAGGTCCGCCCCGACGGGACGTCCAACGACGTCGCGACCGCGGGCATCGAGCACAAGATGGGCATCCGCGCCTCGTCGACGGCGCAGCTCGTGTTCGGCGACAACGACGACTGCATCGGCGAGCTGATCGGCGAGGTCGAGAACAAGGGCATGTCCCAGATGTTCCACCTCATGAACTACGCCCGCATCGGGGTCGGCCTGCAGGGCCTCTCGCTCGCGTCGAGCGCGTACCTCAACGCGCTCGAGTACGCCAAGGAGCGCAAGCAGGGCTCGTCGATCAAGCAGTGGAAGGATGCGACCGCGCCGCGCGTGCCGATCATCGAGCACCCCGATGTTCGCCGCATGCTGCTCGACATGAAGTCCAAGGTCGAAGGCATCCGCGCGCTCGCGGTGAAGCTGACGATGCACATCGATCGCGAGGCCGCGATCACCAAGACCGGTGGCGACAAGGCCGAGGCCGAGTACCACCAGGGTCAGGTCGATCTGCTCGTCCCGCTGATCAAGGCGTACGGCAGCGACCAGGCGTTCGCGATCTGCGCGACCGCGATCCAGGTCTACGGCGGCGCCGGCTACCTCAAGGACTGGCCCGTCGAGCAGTACGCGCGCGACTCGAAGATCTTCTCGATCTACGAGGGTACGAACCACATCCAGGCGATGGATCTCGTCGGCCGCAAGCTGATGCAGCGCGGTGGCGCGAACATCCAGGCGTTCGGCAAGGACGTCGCTGCATTCGTCGGCGCGAACAAGGAGCACCCGGTGCTCAAGGACGCGGTCGCCGTGCTCGGTCAGGCGATGGAAGCGATGACGCAGACCGGCGGCAAGTTCATGCAGTGGTTCGGCGGCGGCAAGATGGAGATGGTGCCGACCGTCGCGAACCGGTTCCTCGAGATGATGTCGGAGACCGTCGTTGGCTGGCTGCTGCTCGAGCAGGCGGTGATCGCCGAGGCCGCAGTCGCCAAGCTGTCCGCCGATCATCCCGACCGCGCGTTCTACGAGGGCAAGCGCTACGGCGCGCTGCACTACGCGTACAACACGCTGCCGGGCGTCGCCGCCAAGGCGCAGCTGATCGCCCGCGAGGACCGCACCGCTCTCGACATCCCGGTCGCTGCGTTCGCGCCCGCGGGCTGATAGGAGTCAGGCCGCACCGGCCAGTCGTTCACTGGATGGTCTGTCCACCGTCGATGACCATCGCGTGACCGATGACGAAGCGCGACGCATCCGAGCACAGCCAGACGACCGCGTCGGCGATCTCGTCGGGCGTCCCCATCCTACCGACGGGTTCTTCCGAGATCACGCGCGCCCGACCCTCGGGGGGCCCGCCGGTGTAGCGAGCCATCATCGGCGTGTCGATGTATCCCGGACACACGACGTTGATGCGGATGTTCTGCGCGGCGTAATCGAGTGCTGCTGCGCGCGTCAGCCCGATCAGTCCATGTTTGGCCGCGGTGTACGCGGGGCTGCCTTTGATGCCGATGACGCCCGCGCCCGACGAGGTGTTCACGATCGCGCCGCCGCCCTGCTTCAGGATGAGTGGGATCTCGTACTTCATGCACAGGAAGACCCCGCGTAGATCGATGTTCAGGATGTGGTCCCATTCATCCGCTTCCCATTCGGCCGTGGGCGCGAGCTTCTTCGGTTCGACGCCGGCATTGTTGAAAGCGACATCCAACCGACCGAACGCCTCGATGGTCTTGTCGAGCGCTGTCTTCACTTCCTCGGCGCTCGACACGTCGCAACGCACCGCGACGGTACGTCCACCTCGCTGCGCGATCATCTGAGCGGTCTCGGCTGTGCCTGGTTCCGAGATGTCCGCGAGCACCACGCTTGCTCCCTCTCGCGCGAATGCGATCGCAGCCGCGCGACCGATGCCGCTCGCGGCACCGCTCACGAACGCGACCTTTCCGACGAAGCGTCTCTGTTGATTCGGTTCCATGGTCAGGCCGCCTTCTTTTCGATGAGCTCCTTCACCTTCGCGACCGCTGACATCGCACTCGGCCAGCCGACGTAGAATGCGAGGTGCGTGATCATCTCGACCAGCTCCTCCTGGGTGACGCCGTTCTCGAGCGCGCGCGGGAAGTGAAAGCTCATCTGCTCCGTCTTGCCGGTGGCGACGAGCGCCGCGCACGTGATGAGACTGCGATCCCGCTTGGACAGCTGAGGGCGCTCCCAGATGTCGCCGAACAGGACGTCCTCGGTGAGATCGGCGAGCTTGGGCGCGACGTCACCGATGCTCGCCCGAGCGCCGCTTGCTGGTTTCGCTTGTGCCATGACCTTGCCTCCTCACGAACCGTACGCAGCAAGGCGAGAGCGGAGTAGAGCGGGTCGGTGGATGGGGCGTTAAGCGCCGCTTACGAGTGCGAATCTCTGGTGCGCGCCCAGGCGCATCGCAATCCGTGGCATCGTCGCGCGCGATGCGCTTGTTCCTCGCCTCTGCGTACCTACTGATCGCCTGCACGAAGTCCGCGCCCGGACCCACGGTGCCGCCTGGGGCTGTCGCGGTGAAGCGCGCGCCGGTCGTGCAGGCCCCGTCGTGCGCCGACGCCGGCGTGATGCTTCGTGGCGAGGTCGCCAACGAGGACGCCGACGGCAAGGACAAGGAAGCGGTGATCGCGAAGGTCTGCACGACCGATGCGTGGTCGCCCAAGATCCTCGCGTGCATCGCGAGCGCGTCCGCACCGACCACCTGCCTCGAGGGACTCAGCGAGCAGCAGCGGACCGCGTACGGCGCGGCCGTCGCGCAGTGGCACGCGACGCACGGCTACGCCGCCGAGGGTGAAGGCGAGGAGGGCGGCGAGTACGGCATGGACGATCCGCCACCCTACGACGAGGAGGACTGGATCACCTGCGGCACGGCCGTGACGCACAGCGAGAGCTTCCCGCCGATCGTCACGCTCACGAACGACGCAGACAGGAAGCTCGCGACCTCGCTGCGCGGCCACGAGCTCGCGTCGATGTGCACCGACGACGAATGGGACATGACGATCAGGCAGTGCATGGTGGACGCGACCGCCACGACGATCGGCGCGTGCATCCAGCAGCTCGATCGCAGCGAGCAGAACGCGATCACGGCGAAGCTCACGACGCTCGACAAGGTGATCGCGAAGGCGCTCACCCTCGCGACCAAACCCGCGAAGGTCGGCTGCAAGCAGGTCGTGGGCGTTCACTATGCGGACGCGCGGTGGAAGGCGATGCCCGCCGAGCTCAAGGGCGCGGACCGCAAGCAGGCGATCGCCGAATCACGCACCCGGATGACCAAGGCGTGCACGACCGAGCAGTGGCCCGCGGTGGATCGCGCGTGCGTGGTCGCCGGTGGCGGCGAGGCGTGCTTCGCGCTCTCGGGTCGCGCGAACCGCTGGAGCTTCCCGGCGGCCGGGGTGCTCGTGAAGACCGGGATCCCGCAATGCGATGCCTACGGCGCGGCCATCATGAAGCTGACCGCGTGTCCGGGGCTCGATGTGGCCTCGCAGGACGCGATGCTCGGGAGCTATACGATGTCCGCGATGTACTGGCTGAAGATGGTCGGCGATCAACGCACGGCGGTCGCGGCGGCCTGCGATGCAGCAAAGACTGCGATCCGCGAGGCTGCAGTCTCCTCCAACTGCCCGCTCTGACAAGCGTCGCTTTTCGGTGACGGGTCGGCGAGGTGAGGGCACCCGTGGTCATGGTGAACCCGGAATTCATGTGTTCCTGGCGGCGGTCGGCGCCGTGAGCGGATGCGGTGGCGGGAGCATCGAAGGCCCGGAGCCCGACGCCAGCAGCACGACCGACGGCGAGGCTATCGATCGCGGCTCCTTCGAGGCACCCGACGTGCTCGTCGCCGTTCTGCAGCTCCGCGATCCCTACGTGTTCCAGGATGCCGCCGGCGCGTTCGGGATCGCGGTCGCCGAGGTGCCCACTCTGAGATCCCGGCAGCGGCGGGCGGGCGTGTGCGATGGCAGCGGCGGCAGGCAGACATCGCCACATGGACAGCTGTCCCCGCCGCGGTCTGGCGGCCGAGGCGCTGGACCCCAGGCCGTCTACCGCTGGCGACGACGTCCACTGACGCCAGCAACTGGGGTAGCCGGTGAGGCGTAGGCTGCTGAGATCATGTGTGTGCACACTTGGCTCCGATGTTGCGATTCACGTCCAACATGCGGACCCGACCGGCTACCCGACTTGCCATCCTGGCCACCCTGACCCTGGGAGCAGCCGCCGGCTGCGAGCCCGAGTTCGTGGTCACCCCCCTCTACAACCACGCGAACGGTCGCGTGGTGGTCGAGCTGACCAGGGAGCTCGAGGGTAGCGAAGAGCTGTTCACCCGGGCCCGCCGCGGCAAGTTCGGCACCCTGGACTGCGCGAAGCTCGCGACCGAGATCGCCGCGGTCGAGGACACCTCGGGCGAGCGGATCGACGGCCCGGTGGTCCCCACCGAGCTCACCAAGGCCTTCTACGACGGCCCGGAGTGGATGAACCCGACCCCCGCGATGATCCAGCAGATCGACCTCGGCGTCGACTCGATCATCGACGTCTGCATCATGGACGGCACCACGGTCGTCGCGCAGATCGAGCGCGACCTGTTCCAGGCGTGGGACACCGCCCGCGGCAAGGGCATCGGCGGCAAGGCCGACGACCCGAGCGGCGAGCAGCGCATCAACAGCCCGGTGGGTTACGGCGAGCGCTGCGTCGGCGAGCTCGGCGAGATCCCGTTCTTCGAGAAGCTCGGCGAGGGCGACTACTCGACCTACAACTGCCTCGAGTCGACCCCGATCCCGATGACCGTCACGGCCGCGAACGGCTCGGTCGACGCGCCCCAGGACGGCACGGTCGCCAAGTGTGACAACCCCCAGTACATCTACTCGCTGTGCGAGGCCGGCCCGCGCGTCGCGACCCGCATCAACGACATGGGCACGCGGTGGACGCTGCTCTGCCGCAAGAGCATCGGCGGCTACGCGTCGGACCAGTTCAACGACATCGCGATGATCGGCTCGAACCCGTTCACCGGTAAGACCTGCTTCTTCCAGAACGCGCTGTACTCGAAGAAGGACGGCGGTCACGTCCCGCACCCCGCCGACAAGGTGAAGTCCTCGAACCTGTGGGCCGGCGTCCACGGTGGTCTCGGCTCGGGCATCGAGTGCGCGGAGTGCCACGATGCCGACGCGTTCATCCACACCCCGTGGATCGACGGCGCGAAGGATTCGAACGGCCGCCCGATCGTCCCCAAGATGGGCGTCGATGCGGACCTCGCGATCGGCGCGAACGACACGCCGTACGCGCTGATCAACCGCCGCGGCCAGGGCTGGACGGCACCGAAGCAGATCGTCTCGCAGCAGGCGAACGCATGCCTCAAGTGTCACCGCATGGGCGACGGCCGCTGGTCGGACTCGTGGCTGACGCGCCTCGACGGCACCGACACCACGTGGACCAACATCACCACCGACGAGGGCAACAAGCCGAACAACAAGTTCTGGATGGCGCCCGATCACTCGTTCGCGACGCAGGCTGCGTGGGATGCCTCGGAGGACAAGAAGGCGCTCAACTTCATCCAGGGCTGCGCGGCGAACCCGACCGGCGCTGGCTGCGAGTGGAAGGAAGTTCCCGAGACGCTCGGCTCCGCGACCAGCGGTGGCAAGCTCGCCAACCCGGTCACCCTCGCCGACGGCGCGCTCGCGCAGAAGGCGAGCGAGATCCTCGGCTTCAACAAGAACACCCCGACCCAGGTCTGCGCCGAGTGCCACGCTCCCAACGAGCTGACGCTGCGTGACTGGCAGGAGAAGACGGACACCGCGCTCGAGACCTGCCTGAAGGATGCGGACTCGACCGGCGAGGTCATCAACGACACCACCGCGGGCATCCGCGTCGAGAACGACGAGTTCAAGATCCTCGGACCGTTCGATGTCGCGGCAGGCTCGTTCTTCGAGGCGAGCATCGCGGGCACCGGCGACGTCGACCTCTACATCAAGCGCGGCGAGGAGCCGACCAAGACCGTCTACGACTGCCGCCCGTTCACGCAGACGTCGACCGAGAAGTGCGACAAGACCAGCTACAACGCGGCCGGTCCGGCCAAGTTCTACATCGGCCTCAACGGCACGGCGGACGGCACCGTCAAGATCACGGCGCGATACACCAAGCCGAACCCGAACGCGGTCCCCGCGATGAACCGCATCAACTGCTTCCGCCTCGACGAGAGCAACACCGCCTCGCCGTTCAGCCCGGGCAAGCTCGGCATCTTCGCCGCCGCTGCGCACCTCGGCTGGATGCAGGACACGTTCAAGGCCGCGTACCCGGCGGGCGAGGGTGGCAACACCACGGACACCTGGGCGCTCCAGTACGGCAAGTTCAAGAACCGCGTGTCGATGCCGAAGGGTAACCACCCGCGGTTCGAGCAGGGCCAGCTCGACGTCGTCGCCGAGTGGTTCAAGCGCGGCCTGCCGCAGCTCTCGACGTACATCGCGCCTGACACCGGCCCGACGAGCTGCTCGCCGTCCATCAAGCCGGAGATGGCGCAGCACCAGACCCAGATGGCGACCCAGGGCTGGGCCGCGCTGAACCGCCAGGCGAACATCAACATGTTCGGCTGCAATGGCAGCTCGGATGCGCGCAGCTGCCTCACGTCGCAGCCGGCCGCGTCGAGCAAGTCGTACGGTGCGGGCTGGCAGACGGTCGGAACCCTCCGCGTCCTCCGCGAGCTCTCGTTCAACACCTTCTTCTGGATGCGCAGCTCGGCCGACGGTCGGTTCGTCGCCAACGGCGGCACCGGCGGCAACTCGATCATCTCCGACCTCCAGACCAACAAGGACATCAAGGTCGACGCGGCGTACGACCCGGGCTTCTTCCCGGACAACCGCGGCTGGATGTTCCAGGGCACGCCGATCGGCGCGGCGTTCTGCTCGATGTCGCTGCTCCAGGCGAACCCGGCGACCATCAACTTCTCCGAAGCAGCGTGTAGCTCGGTCTCGACGGTCAGCCTCTACCAGCACCTCGGTGCCGGCCTCGGCGGCGCGGACTACTTCGCGGTCAACAGCCAGTTCACGAGCGACAACCCGGGTAACGCGGTCAACCGCGACCCGAGCGCGGCGTTCGCGAACACGGCCGAGATGAAGTTCACCCCGATGATGTTCGACGGCACGCACTACGTCGGCAAGCCGGCCGTCACCGTCAAGAGCCCGTACGAGGGTGACACCGTCCTCTCGCCGTCGACCAAGCTCGTCATCAGCCGGTTCGGCAACCAGCAGGAGCACCTCGGTTACGTCATCCGCAAGCTCACCACGACCCCGACCGGCAACAGCTACAACATCACGACCACCGAGGTCGGCCGCTACTGCCTCTCGGGCGCGAAGCCGTCGATCAGCTTCGACGAGAAGTACTTCGTGACCCACTCGTACGTGAAGCCGGGCGACTTCGCAGACCTCGGGTTCTCGTCGGCGAACGACCCGAAGTTCCAGGAGATGCTGACCAAGGGCACCGCGAACATCGTCCTCGTCAACATGCTGACCGGCGTCCGTACCCGCATCACGAACATGCAGCCCGGCCAGTACGCCATCTTCCCGCACTGGCGGTCGGACGGCTGGATCTACTTCCTCGTCCGCGACGGCAACTCCGACAAGGAGTACGTGGTCGCCAGCGACGCAGCGCTGACCCTGTAAGCGACCCGGGAGTCTGACGGAGCGCGAGTGGCGATGAGCCGCTCGCGCTTCTTTGTTTTCAGCGCCGCACGTCGCGCCGCGCCGGGCAGCATGCGCCAGCATCTGAGTCGAACGCGACAGCTCCAGCGCTTCACAGAGGTTCATCGATCCCGGGGCAACGAACGGCGCGTGCGAACCGTCGTAGGGCCATGCATCACGCCATCCGAGCTCTGTGGTTGACGTCCCTCCTCGCGGGATGTTCGACCTGGACCCACGCGCCGGGCCATGCCGTGCGCTCGTCGATGACCAAACAGGAGGTTCACGTCGTGACCGGCGAGCTCTGCCAGTTCGGAGCGTGCGACAAGAACGGTCCCGCCGGTCGCATCCGGTTCTCCAACGTGCGCTTCTTCGTCGCTGACGGTGCGCGCAGTGAGACTCGGTTCGACATCGCGTACGAGGGGGCGCTCGCGCGATGCCGACAGTCTCCCGATCGCGGGCAACCCTTCGCGTGCTCGATCTCCGAGACCGGCGGTGAGGCTTACGAGCTCACCTTGACGGAAGGCTGCACGATGGGCACGGTCGCGCCGCGCGCGCCCGGACGGCGGCCGATGGTGCTGCAGACGGACACCGTCGAGATCGCGGGTCAGGTGTTCCCGAGCCGCGAAGTGGCGCTGCTCGACGACACCGGCGTGCTCGCTCACGTCGACGTGAAGGCCGACGACAACCTCGACGTGTACACGCGCGCCGGGACGCCTCTCTCGCACCCACTGCTGCTCGCGCTCG
The DNA here is from genome assembly GCA_028287135.1 of Myxococcales bacterium. Classification (GTDB taxonomy): domain Bacteria; phylum Myxococcota_A; class Polyangia; order Haliangiales; family Haliangiaceae; genus JABFXX01. The sequence goes on along the minus strand of JAQBQE010000014.1, from coordinate 1,894 downwards.
TCGGCCTGCACGCGTTCCTGCAGCTCGAAGGCACGCCACCCGAGTGCATGCGCTCGACCTGACGATCCCCCTTCACGATTCGGCGTACTCGGACACTCCCAGCGTCGGGCGGTTCGCGTGCTGGGTGGATCCGCAGGGCGCTTCGATCGCCGTTCTTCACCCGACGATGTGAAACCGGCCACGCCGTTTTCACTCTGCGATGGACGGTGCTCGAGCGGCCGTGCCATCGTCCCGCCATGTTCAGTCGCCAGGCGCTCGTGGTGGGGTTCTCGATCGGCGTTGCTGCGTGCGGTAGCGATGGCCCGCCGGCCGATCAGGTCGATGCAGCGGTCGCATCGGACTGGCAGCCGCTGGTCACCAAGAACTGGACGCTCGCCGCCGGCGAGGAGCGGACCTCCGACCTCGAGGTCGCGAACCTCGACGAGGATGTGTTCGTCGGTGCGATCCGGCCGATCTCGCCGCCGGGCACCCACCACACGCTGCTCGCGCGCGGGCTCTCGAACACCAACATCATCTACGCATCGGGCGTCGGCACCAACGAGCTGACGTTCCCGGCGGGCACCGGTCTGCGGCTCCCCGCCGGCACGCTGCTCGGGCTCCAGCTCCACATCTTCAACAACGCCGAGACCGAGCTGTCCGGGATGTCCGGGATCGAGGTGAAGGTCATCGACCCAAAGACCGTGACCCAGGAGGTCGACCTGTTCCTCCCGGGGCCGCGCGACCTGGCGCTGCCGCCCAACCAGATCTCGACGGCCTCGGGCACCTGCACCGTGCGCGCGCCGCAGACGATCTTCGCGATCTTCCCGCACATGCATCAGCTCGGGATGCACCTCAAGACCACGCTGATGGTCGGCGGGGTTCCGCGCGTGCTCCACGATGCGCCGTACTCGTTCGAGCACCAGTCGTTCGATGCGTTCGAGCCGATCCTGCTCGCCGTGGGTGACACGATCACCACCGAGTGCACCTGGAACAACACGACGTCGCAGACGGTGACCTACGGCGAGAGCTCGACGACCGAGATGTGTTACTCGATCCTCTATCGCTACCCGGGCGATGGCGGCGAGTTCTGCACCCAGTAGCGGATGGCCGATTCCATCGGCTCCCAGGTGGCGCATCTCTCCGGGATGTTGGGCTTTTCGATCCTCGCGGCGCCAGCTCCTCGGGTAGCCGGTAGTCGATAACTACCTGTAACTTTTGGGCCAGATCCTGGCTCCGAAGTTGCGCAATACGCGCAGCATGCGGACGTTCACGGCCAGTCGAGTCGCCATCCTCGCCTCGCTCCTTCTCGGTGCAGCCCCCGGCTGCGGCGACGACGAGCTCGAGGTGACCGTTCTCTACAACCACGCCAACGGTCGCGTGATGGTCGAGCTGACGGAGGCCCTCGGTGACGGTCAGCAGATGTTCATCCAGACCCGCCGTGGCTCGTTCGGCAACCTCGATTGCCGCACGCTCGTCACGCAGATCGCGCCGGTCGAGGATGTCTCTGGCACGTCGATCGACGGTCCGGTCGTCGACAACGTGCTGACCAAGGCGTTCTACGACGGCCCGGAGTGGATGGACCCGACCCCGGAGATGCTCGCGCAGATCGCGCTCGGCGTCGACTCGATCATCGACGTCTGCATCATGGACGGCGAGACGATGGTCCGCGGCATCGAGATGGACCTGTTCCAGGCGTGGGACGCGGCGCGCGGTGAAGGCATCGGCGGCAAGGCGGATGACCCGAGCGGCGAGCAGCGGATCACGAGCCCGGTCGCGTATGGCGAGCGCTGCGTCGGCGAGCTCGGCGAGATCCCGTTCTTCGAGAAGCAGGGCGAGGGCGACTACTCGACCTACAACTGCCTCGAGTCGACTCCGATCCCGGTGACGGTCACTGCGGCCAACGGTTCGGTCGACA
>JAQBQE010000015.1 GCA_028287135.1 Myxococcales bacterium | reverse complement strand
CGGTCGGACCGAAGTTCCACCCCGACGCGAAGCGATCGCGATCGGTCAGCAGGCGCGCGCCGAGCACGAGGTACCCGTGCAGCGCATCGAGTACGTGCTGCCACGGTCGAACCGCGAGCGGATTGCGGACCGTGATCGGAACACCGTCGCGCAGCGCGCGGATGCTGTCCGGAACGATCCGATGCTTGGCCCAGTCGCCGCCGCCGATCACGTTGCCCGCGCGCGCGGTGGCCACGGCGGCCGTGCTCTCGCCCCGGAAGTACGAGTGGCGCATCGCCGCCACCGCGAGCTCGGCCGCACCCTTCGAAGCGCTGTACGGATCGAGGCCGCCCATCGGATCGGTCTCGCGATACGCCGCGACCTCGTGATGGCCCGCATAGCACTTGTCGCTCGACACGACGATGACCGCGCGCACCGACGCCGACGTTCGCGCCGCATCGAGGACGTTGATCGTCCCCATGATGTTGGTGTCGAACGTCTCGCGGGGTGCCGCGTAGCCTTCGAGCACGAGGGACTGCGCTGCGAGGTGGAACACGATCTCTGGCTGCCGCTCGGCGATCAGCCTTGCGAGACGGGCGTGGTCACGCACGTCCCCGTCGATGTGCTCGTACCTGGTCGCGAGCCCCGACACCACGTAGTTGTCGGTGCTCGCCGTCGGCGGAAGCGCGAACCCGATGACGTCGGCTCCGTAGTGCAGGAGCCACGTCGCGAGCCAGGATCCCTTGAAGCCGGTATCCCCGGTGAGCAGGATCCGCTTGCCGCGATAACTGGCGACCAGGGCCACCCGCTACCACCGCTTCCAGAACGCCGACCCCGTGCTCCACAGCTTGTTGAGGTACGTGCGATCGCGGTCCGTGTCCATGCACGCCCAGTTTCCGGCGTGGCTGAACACCATCAGCTGCTCGTCGCGAGCGATCTGGTCGAGCGTCCCGACCTCGAGATCACAGTCCTCGGCCTCGGTCAGATAGTCGAGGACGCCGCGCTCGAACACGAAGAAGCCACCGTTGACCACGCTGTTGGCGACCTGGGGCTTCTCCGCGAAGCTCCGCACCTGATGCCCTTCGACGCGCATCTCGCCGAACCGCGACGTCGGGTTGATGCCGGTGACGGTCGCGAGCTTGCCGTGCGAGCGGTGAAACCGGAGCAGCGCGTCGAGGTCGACATCGGAGAGCCCGTCGCCATAGGTGACGAAGAAGGTGTCACCCTTGATGTGACGCGCGACCTTCTTCAGGCGTGCGCCCTTGAGCGTCTCGACGCCGGTGTCCGCGAGCGTCACCTTCCAGCCCGCCTCGCCATGCGAGCGATGGATCGTCATGCGCTCGGGGTTGCCGAGCTCGAGGGTCACGTCGTTGTTCATCAGCTCGTAGTTCGCGAAGTACTGCTTGATCTGGTCGCCCTTGTAACCAAGGCTCAGCACGTACTCGTGGTGCCCGAACGCGGCGAAGCACTTCATAATGTGCCACAGGATCGGCCGCTCGCCGATCTGCACCATCGGCTTGGGTCGGAACACGGTCTCCTCGCGAAGCCGCGTGCCGAAGCCGCCACACAGGATCACTACTTCCATTGGGGTGCCCAGCGAATGCTACCTCAGCTCGCCGCGGTGGAGGCGCAACGTGTAGGCTGTGGCTGACTTGGCGACGCCACTCGTCACGATCGGGATCCCTACCTACCGCCGGCCCGAGCTCCTTCGCCGCGCGGTGCTGTCCGCGCTGGCGCAGGACCATCCCAACCTCGAGGTCGTGGTCTCCGACAACGGTTCAGGAGACCAGACCGCCGACATCTGCGCCGAGCTGGCACGCACCGACTCGCGCTTGAGGGTCCTTCAGCAGCCCGTCAACATGGGCCCGTCGAAGAACTTCCTCGCCGTCCTCGCGGCCGCGACGGGCGAGTACTTCATGTGGCTCGGGGACGATGACTGGCTCGACCCCGACTACGTCAGCGGCTGTCTGCGCATCCTCAGCGCGTCGTCGGAGATCTCGATCGTCGGCGGCGTGGCGACGAACTATCGCAACGGGAAGGTCAGCAACGTCAGCCGGCAGAAGGACCTGGCGCACTACCGTCCCGGTCAGCGGGTGATGGCGTTCTATCGATCGCTCGGCAACAACGCGATCGTGTACGGCCTCATGCGGCGAACGATGATCGCATCGTGTGTCGCCACCAACACGCTCGGCGGAGACTGGCTGCTGATGGCGCAGGTGGCCTTCCAGGGCAAGATGCTCACGAACCCCGACGTCTCGATCCATCGCGAGCGAGAGAACAGCGCGGGTTCGAGCGTCGCGAACACGGTGAAGGCACTGGGATTGCCGCGCGTGCAACAGCTGTTTCCGATCACGTCGGTCGCGGTCTCCGCCGCGCGCGATATCGCGGGGGTCGACGCGGTATACGGCGGCATGGATCCGACCGAGCGCCGCAAGCTCGCGACCGCCGTCGGCGGGATCGTCCTGATCAAGCTCGGCGTCTTCGTGCGCCTCCAGACGGTCGCCGTGGCGGTGATCGGACGCGAGCGCGCCGCGCGCTGGCAGGCGATGGTCCGGGGCACGACCTAGCGCCGGGCCGTCATGCGTCAAATCCCTTCGTCACGATCAGTGACTTCGTGAGCCCGGCGAGCTGCTCGCGATGCAGCGTCGCGCCCGGGAACAGCTCGACGAGCTCGGCCGCGGTCAGCAGGCGCACCGACTCGACC
>JAQBQE010000049.1 GCA_028287135.1 Myxococcales bacterium | reverse complement strand
GCTTCATGCGGAGCCCGGCGAGATTATCAGGACTTCCGCGTCGCGCGACTCCCGCTACACTCAGATCTTGTCTGCACGTCACGGATGCGCGCTCGCCGGACTCCTCGTTGCTTTTTGCATCACCGGGGCCCGGCCCACGCCCGGGCCGCGAGATCATCCGCGCTGAAGGGCCTGTCGCCGACGTGTATCCGCGAGGAACGCGCGGAGCCGCGCGCGCCGCTCGATGGTGATGCGCTTGAATGCGGCGACCAGAGCATCATCGGCGCGATCGAGGTCGAGCCTGCGCAGGATCTCGCGCGCATGGGCGTACTCGAGTGCCGAGAACAGTTGGCCGAGCTCTCGCTCGCGGTTCGTGTTGCCGGTCATCTGATTCTCGCCTACCGCGAGAGGACGCATCAGGATGGCGATCATGGCGGTCTCGAGCGCTGGCGTCAGCGACCTGGCGACGGATCCTGACGGCCGCTGAACACCAGCGTTGCACTCCCACACGGGTTGCTGGGTCCCCATCTCGGGCGGCGCGGAGCGCGCCAGCATCTGCCCGCGGCGCGCGACCATGCCGTTGGCGGGACCGGCGGCGGAGGCACCGGGAGCGGTGACGAGCTTCAGGGACCGTGGGAGCTGCATGAAAGCGCCTATCGATCGACACCGCGTGCGGTTGCGAGAAATCCAGCAACCCCCGCCCGCGCCCATCGATAGGTCTGGCCAGACAGTCCCTGGAGGATCCGATGGCGCTTGAACCCCTGCAAAAAGAATCGCTCGCTCGCACCCCGGTCTCGGCTCCCGTCCACCACGGAGCAGAACCCGACGGCGGTCACGCACCCGCCGTGGATCCAGGTCGGCTGTACGCCGGGAGCACGTCCGCCCTGGTGCCAGCATCCGCGCCGCACTCCGCGCACGAGCAGAACCCGATCCACTGGGGCCGGGAGAGTCGTGCACCGGCAGATCCTTTCGAGCTCTTCGAGGTCGACCTCGAGGCCATGCCGCCTGCCCGCCGCGAAGAACCAACGGGGCCGATGCGAAGCGAGCCACGGTCTGCCCAGCACCACGCGGGACACCACCGATCCGAGCATCAGCCACTGGTACCGGAGAAGGATTTCCCGGACTGGGACGAGGCACGCCGCCAGAAGTACTGGGCCGAGTTCGACAAGGTCTGCCGAGAGGCGCACAAGAGTCACGCCACCATGGGCCAGCACCTCACAACGTTCCGCCACGTGAAGGCAGATCGTCAGCTACGAGCGCTGGGGTTTCATTTGCCAAACGCATGGCGTGGCAACATTGCAGAGCTCACGGACCAGCAACAGGTTCCGTTTCGCGGTGGCGCGACGGTTGGCAGCTTGTTCGACGGGAACAACGACGCGCGCCTCGACAAACACGATCAGCGCGCGATCGACAACGCCGGGCAATCGATGAACAACGGACGCGGCACGATCGAGACCAAGGCGCTGCACACGTTGGCAGCCGACGCTGCCGTCAAGAAGGCGATCAACGACGTAAGTGCAGCGGCTGGGGACATCAGGAGCGGTTTGCTTGAGGTCCGGGCTGCTATCGAAGCGATCAAGGCTGACAACGCCGGCAATCAAGCAGCAGCGCTGCGCTCGGACGTAGAGAGGCTCCAGAAGGACGCAAATGGCACCAAGGAGCTCGTCGACATCCTGTTCGGATTGGTAACGACGTCCGTGTACGCGACGACAGGTGACATCGGCGACGCAGTCAATCAAATCGGCGTGACTGCGAGCACGATCTTGGGCCATGTCAACGACGAGAAGCTCGCGGACACGATGTCGCGCATCGATCTGGCTGAGCAGAACGCGAAGACCGCGACGAGGACACAGCTTGGCTTGCAGCTGAGCTCAGCGCGGTCGTCGGTGATGGCGTCCCATCGCCGCTTCGCTGTCGCAGGCCACGACCTCGAACACGCCATGAGCGAGCGGCGACATGCATACAACGCCCTGGCGATTTCGGCGGGTGCAGAGATCCGATGTCCCGAGAAAAGCAGGCACAAGATCGCCGGCATGCTCGCCGCGATCCCACTCGTCGAAATCGTCGTATCCCGGGCGCAGATGCTCGGCTCGATGGAAGCACCGGCACACAATGATGCTGCAGCGCGTGGCCTCGGGATGGCGGCTTACCATGGGCTACCGATCGCTGGTGAGTTCCGCCGGGCATGCGGCGAGCTCAACTACATGAGGACCTACGCTCGCGGTACGGAGAGCGATTGGACCGAGCGGTTGCATGCGCTCCTTGACGTCAAGACGCGAATCATCGGCAGACGGCCGGGAGATGACCGCTGAGCTGCTACTTCGACTGACCAGCCCGGCGATCGACGCGCAACAACTGGCTGGTGCCCGGTTCATGATCGGGATGTTTCAGATACCCGGTGAGTGGTACCCAGAACGCGACGTCGCTCGCCCAGTGGACAATTTGTGTTCCGAGGGTCGTTCCGCAATGGGCCGGCCCGATCTTCAACGCTGTCGAATCCCGAAGCGCGCACATGACGCGCGTGACCGTCAGGTCGCCTGCAATTGGCCATGGACCTCGGTCTGCGTGCAGCACGAGCAGCTCCTGCGTTCCGTCTTCTGTCACATCGGCGCCCGGGCGACCCGCACTCGCTGGGTACTCGAGCGGAATGATCGAGACCACGTGAACCGTCCGCTGCTCCTTCAGGAATAGCTCCAGGGTCCGTTCGCACCAGGTGGGACCGCTGAAGTTACCGGTCGCGACCACAGTGTCCTCGTCGGCAAGGAGCGTTCCTCTCGGGATGAAACACGGCAGGGACGTGGTCGTGAACTTCGGCGGTGCCTCGGCTGACTTGTTCCTCTCCGCGCACGCGACGAGCAAGATCACGCCGGCAACGAGCATCAACCCCGGTCCACCACTCGGCATCGCGCGACTGTCACCGCTTCGCATCCACGGGTCAAGATATGGACGCGCCGGAGGACGTGGTAAGCGCCCGACGTTGCTCAGGAACTTTCCGCGCAACCGTGAACACCTCGGACCGATAGAACCGGGATGCACCTCGCGACCGACGCCCAAGCCGAGCTCACCGCCCGCACGTCCTGGACGCTCGCCCGCCTCGGCGAGCTGATCAACACGGGTCGCGGCACGGGATGGTTGAACGGTGAGCCGATGAGCAACGTCGCCGACGCGGACGAGATCCTCGCTCGCGCAGACGCCGTCGTTGCGACACCGATGCGTACGCTCGCGACGCAGCTCTCGCTATCGTCGGTGGAGATCGACGTGCTGTGGCTTCTCGCGTGCATCGAGCTCGCGCCAGCGCTCGCCGCCGCGGCGCGATCACTCGTCTCGCCCGGCATGCACGAGCTCAGCGCGCAGGTCGTCGAGCAGCTCGCGCTGAGGAGTGGGCCGGTCGATGGCGACATGTTCGAGCGGCTCGCGCAGCTGGGATTGATCGAGACGACGATCGATCCGCGCGTTCCGCTGTTTCGCCGGCCCGTTCGCTCCAGTGATCGCGTGATCGACCTCGCGCGTGGGCGCTTCGGTCTCGATGCAGAGCTCCGCGGGGTTGCCACGCTCTCGAGCGCGGTCGAGTGCCGCCGATCGACGGCGAGCCTCAGCATCACCACGCCGCGAGAGCTGTCACGCGCACTGGCGAAGCCCGACGTGCTGGTGGTCGCGAGTGGCATCGAGGGCAGTGGCCGCGCGACCCTGCTTCGCCACGTCGTGTCGTCGTCCGGTTCGCCGGTTCTCTCGATCCGCTGCACGGGTCTCGCAGCCGAGCACGAGGGCTTCCTCCGGCAGCTGCGAGCGATCGTCCGCGAGTGTCGCCTGCACGGAGCGACCCCGTTGCTGCTCGAGCTCGATCGGCTCGCAGACCGCGCGGACGCCGTCGAACGCGAGCTCTTGCGAGGCTACCCAGGTCCCATCCTTGCGACCTCACGTGATTCGTGGACCGCGCCAACGTCGCGCGCGCTGGTCTCGATCCCGGTCGCGCTGCCCGCCGAAGCGCAGCGATCAGCGCTGTGGCGCGCCGCCCTGCCCGACTCGACCGACGAGCTCGTAGACGAGTGCGCCCGACGTTACGCGATCTCCCCCGGGATGGTGATGCGCACCGCGAATGCCGCGACGGCGGCGGCACGAGCGAACGGCTCGGTCAGCGTCGAGCAGGTGCACACGGCGCTGCGCGCGCAGCTCGAGCGGCGGTTGCTGGGGCTCGCTCACCGGATCGAGGTCAAGCAGAGCTGGGATGATCTGGTCCTGCCCGTGGATCAGTTCGACCTCCTGATCGAGCTTGTCGCGCGCGTCCGTCACCGGCAGCAGGTCCTCGAGACCTGGGGCTTCGCAGACAAGGTCGGCAAGGGGCTCGGACTATCGGCATTGCTATCGGGGCCACCGGGCACCGGCAAGACGATGATCGCGGGCCTGGTGGCGCGCGAGCTCGGTCTCGACCTCTATCAAGTGGATCTCTCGCGTGTCGTGTCCAAGTACATCGGTGAGACCGAGAAGCAGCTCGCCGCACTGTTCGAGGCCGCCGAATCAGGCCACGCGATCCTGCTGTTCGACGAGGCGGACTCGCTGTTCGGCAAGCGGACGGAGGTGAAGTCGAGCAACGATCATCACGCCAACCTGCAGGTCAACTACCTGCTGCAGCGCATGGAGTCCTTCAACGGCATCTCGATCCTGACCACGAACCACGAGACCGCGATCGACGCCGCGTTTCAGCGCCGGCTCGCCTTCCATGTTCGCGTCCCGATGCCCGACGAGGAGCAACGCGCGCTGCTGTGGACCACGATGATCCCGGAGCGTGCCGAGCGCGAGGCCGCTCTCGACATGGCGGAGCTCGCTGCCGAGTTCGTGATGAGCGGCGGCTACATCAAGAACGCCGTTCTTCGCGCCGCCTACCTCGCTGCGCACGAGGGCACCCCGATCGGCAGGCTGCACCTGTGGCGTTCTGCGAGCGCCGAGTACGAATCCATGGGCAAGGTCGCGTACCGCACGCCCGCGTGATGAGTGGTGCCAGCGCCCCGTCGACGGAGGCTCCAGTGGATCGAACCGGCGCCTTCGTCCTGATCCCGCTACACTGGCAGCTTGTCTGCACGATCAGGATGCACGCTCGCCGGACTCCTCGTCGCCTGGTGCATTGCCGCCTCGAGACCTACGCCGCCACGGCCAACGCCGCCCGCGCCGACGCGCGTTGCGATCCGGCTCACCTGTGATGCCGTCACCGGGTGCTCGTTCGCGGAGTCGATCGCGCTCGACGTGTGGAGCGAGCAACGCGGCCCCGGACTGCCGATCGACATCGTGGTCACCGGCGCGGAGCTGG